>JAYVML010000001.1:0-3042 GCA_043758955.1 Novosphingobium sp.
CGAGCTAAGTCTATACACATCGGGCGGTGTCTCGACTTCGCTCGACACGAACGGATGTTGTTCAAAGACAAGGCAAAGATAGCCTAAATCCCCGCATACCACTGGTAGTCGCTCAGATCTTCCCACAGCCCGCCGTTGCCGCCGTACAGCCCGGCGAGCGTTTCGCGCAATTCGACCCGCATGATATATTTGGCCTGCTTGTAGCCCAATTGACGTTCGACTCGCAGCCGCAGCGGCGCGCCGTGGCCTTCGTTCAGCGGCTGATCGTTCATCCGCCAGGCGAGGATCGTCTGCGGATGGAAGGCATCGACCAGATCGATCGATTCGTAATAGGGCTTACCGCTGAGCACATCAGCGCAGTGAAACACGGCATATTTGGCGGCGGGGAGCAACCCGGCCTGGGCCAAGATATCGCCCAGTTTCGGCCCTTGCCACTTGCCGATCGCGCTCCATCCCTCGACGCAGTCATGGCGGGTGATCTGGCTGCGCTGCGGCATCGCTTTGAGCGCATCGAGCGTCAGTTGCAGTGGGCGCTGGACCAGCCCGTCGACTTGCAGCGCCCATCCGGCAAAGCTCGCGCCGAGAAACTGGCGATAAACCGGATCGCTGACCGAAGCATTGCCGTTGACGCGAAAATTGGGCGACATCTGCGCGGGGCTGAATTCGGGCGCGAGCGCATCACCGAGCAAGAACCGCTGTGCCCGCATGGTCAGCCCGGTGGTGCCTTTGAGTCCGTTCCTGAAGCCCTCATTGGCGTTAAGCTTGTCGCAGCCGCCGAGCAGCAGGCCGCCCGCTCCGACCGCGCCCATGGTGAGCATCCGGCGGCGCGACAGGTTTGCAGGATTGTCCATCAGGTGTCCTCCGCCAAGGGTTCGCTCGGCAAGCGGTACCAGCCGCTGAGCATTGAGCGCAGTTCGTTGATCGGGCCAGCCAGAACCACCATGGCAATATGCACGATGAAAAATGCCGCCAGCCCGGCCGCGCACAAGAAGTGCAGGCTGCGCGCCGATTGCCGCCCGCCCAGCAGTTCCAGCAGCCACGGCCACGCCGCATTCATGCCCGGCGACATGGTCAGCCCGGTCAGGATCATCCCAGGCAGCAGCACGAACAGCACGCTGCCATAGGCCAGCTTTTGCAGGATATTATAGCGCAGCGCCGCCAGACCGGTTGGGAACTTCAGCCGCGCATGATCCTTGATATCATCCCAGATGTGCGCTGGGTTTAGCTCGGTCACACGCGGGGCAAGATCGCGCTTGATATGGCCTGAGGCGAGCGACCACAGCAGATACCCCACGACTGCCGCCATCAGCAGCCAGCCAAATGCAAAGTGCCACAACCGCGCATCGGCCAAGCTGTAGTTCGTAGGGATGGTTGCCCAGCCGGGAAACGGACGCCCGCCGTTAACATGCGTCAGATCAAGCCAGGCAGGATCGGGATTGGCCCCAAACTGGCCCCAATACAGCCGCGGATGCGCATTGAAAATCATCAGCCCGCTCATCAGCATGACTGTGACAGTGACGGCATTGGTCCAGTGCCACAACCGCGTGACCAGATGGTGCCGGCGAACCAGATCGCCGCCTTGCGGGATAGCCGGCAGTGCTTGGTCTTCGACAACGATTTCAGCGTCTGCCATGCTTTGTCCTTTGGCCGGTGCGTCACCCTAACCTGCCTCTCTATTCGCCGCAAATTGCATCACGGTTACAGCCGACCTTAGCTAATATGCGCTTGTTTCAGGCAAGCCACCGGTGCAGGGAACCGGAGCGAGCACGGCCGAAGGTTACAGAGGAATATTTCATGCGCTTGATCGATCATTTCATTGCTGGCGGCACCGGCGGCGTGGCTCCGGCGCGTAAAAGCCCGGTGTACGATCCCAACAATGGCACTGTGCAGGCCGAAGTCGCCTTAGGCGACGCCGCTATGCTGGATCGGGCCGTGGCTGCGGCCTCCGCCGTGCAGCCCGCCTGGGCCGCGATGAACCCGCAGCGCCGCGCGCGGGTGATGTTCAGTTTCAAGGCCTTGGTCGAAACCAACATGGACGAACTCGCCGCGCTGCTCTCCAGCGAACACGGCAAAGTTATTGCAGACAGCAAAGGCGATATCCAGCGCGGGCTCGAAGTGGTCGAGTTCTGCTGCGGCATTCCGCACGTCCTGAAGGGCGAATACACCCAAGGCGCTGGCCCCGGGATCGATGTTTACTCGATGCGCCAGCCGCTGGGCATTGGCGCCGGGATCACGCCGTTCAACTTCCCCGCGATGATCCCGCTGTGGATGGGCGCCGTGGCGATGGCGACAGGCAACGCCTTTATCCTCAAACCCAGCGAGCGCGATCCCTCGGTGCCGATGCGGCTGGCCGAGCTATGGCTTGAGGCCGGACTGCCCGATGGCATCTTCCAGGTGGTTCACGGTGACAAGGAAATGGTCGACGCGATCCTCGATCACCCGGCGATCGGCGCGGTCAGTTTTGTCGGTTCATCGGATATCGCGCATTACGTGTACAACCGCGGGGTTGCGGCGGGTAAGCGCGTGCAGGCGATGGGCGGGGCCAAGAACCACGGGATTGTCATGCCCGATGCCGATCTCGATCAGGTGGTGAACGATCTGGCCGGAGCCGCGTTCGGCTCGGCCGGTGAGCGCTGCATGGCGCTGCCGGTGGTGGTGCCGGTGGGCGAGGATACCGCCGAGCGGCTGCGGGCCAAGCTGATCCCGGCGATTGCCGCGCTGCGGGTCGGCGTTTCAACCGATGCCGAGGCGCATTACGGCCCGGTGGTCACCGCCGAGCACAAAGCCAAAGTCGAAGGCTGGATCGCCAAATGCGCCGACGAAGGCGCCGAACTGGTGGTCGACGGGCGCGGGTTTACGCTGCAGGGCCACGAGAACGGGTTCTTCGTCGGGCCGACGCTGTTCGATCACGTTACGCCCGAGATGGACAGCTATCACAACGAGATCTTCGGCCCGGTGTTGCAGATAGTCCGCGCCAAGGATTTCGACGAAGCCGTCGCGCTGCCAAGCAAGCATCAATACGGCAACGGCGTCGCGATCTTT
>JAYVML010000002.1:0-50183 GCA_043758955.1 Novosphingobium sp.
TCATCCAGCGCGGGCGCCGCGCCCGGGCGCGAGGGGCTGGATCATGACCGCGATGTTTCGCCGGCTGACCGACCTGGTCCATGCCAGCCCCCAAATTGGACCGGCCGAAGTGGCCGAGGCCGCGCGCGCCGGGTTCGGCCTGATCATCAACAACCGCCCCGAAGACGAAAGCGACGATCAGGTCCCTGGTGCCGTTATCGCTGAAGCCGCGGCGGCGGCGGGAATGGGCTATGTGGCCATTCCGGTAACCCGCGCGGGCTTCTCCGAGGCGCAGGTGTCGGCCATGGCGCAGGCGCTGGCCTCTACCGAGGCGCCGGTGCTCGCCTATTGCCGCTCAGGCACGCGCTCAACCCTGCTGTGGGCGCTGGCCGAGGCGAGCAGGGGGCAAAGCCCGCACGCGCTGGCTGCCGCTGCAGCCAAGGCAGGCTATGACCTGAGCCCGGTGCGGACCCTGCTCGACATGCTTGCGGCACGGACTTCCTGACATGGCGCCGCCGTTCCTGGTCATCCAGCTGGCGATATCGGTGATGCTTATCTTGGCCGTGGCCTGGCTGGCCCACAAACTTGGACTCGGGTCTGATGTGCGGCTGCGCAGCGAAGACGAGGCGCGCGCACTTGTCCGGGCGGCGGTGTGCGGGTTCGAGCCGCGCGACCTCGTGCTCGACCGCGCCGGGATCGCGGCGCTGGCGCGCGACGGCGATGGCCGGGTCATGTTGCTGCGGCGGCACGGCGCACAATTTGCTGCGCGGCTGCTTGACAGCCACGCCTTCACCCGGCTCGATCGCAACTTTCTGACCATCGGCAGCGGCGAGCGCTATTTTGCGCCAATCACGCTCGATCTGGGCGAGCAGGCGCAAGTCTGGGCCGCCAGTTTGCGGCGGTTGGAGACCTGATATGCCCAATCTGGGTCCGGTTGAATACGCCATCCCGTTTTTCATCCTCGCGATTGTCGCCGAGATGATCTGGGCAAAGCGCCGCCGCCCCGATGCTTACGAACCGCGCGACACGCTGACCTCGCTGGCGCTGGGCACCGGCAGCAGCGCAGCCGGCGGGCTGACCGCGGCACTGGTGGTCGCCGCGATGGTCTGGCTTTACGATCACCGGATCGCCACGATCGGCTGGGCCTGGTGGGCCTGGGCCCTGTGCTTCGTGCTCGACGATTTCAACTACTACTGGGCGCACCGCACGGGCCACCGGGTCAGGTGGTTTTGGGCGAGCCACGTCAATCACCATTCCAGTCAGCACTACAACTTGTCGACCGCGCTGCGGCAGACCTGGACGGGCTTTTTTGCGCTCTCGTTCGTGTTTAGGATCTGGCCAGCATTCATCGGTTTCAACCCGGCGATGCTGCTGACCTGCGGGGCGATCAACCTGGTCTACCAGTTCTGGATCCACACCGAGGCCATTTGGCGCATGCCGCGCTGGTTCGAAGCGGTGATGAACACCCCCAGTCACCACCGCGTCCACCACGCCACCAACCCGCAATACCTCGACCGCAACTATGCCGGCGTATTCATCGTCTGGGACAAGCTGTGCGGCAGCTTCGCGGGTGAGCGCGACGAGGTTACGGTCCATTACGGCATCGTCAAACAGTTGGGCAGTTTCAACCTGATCTGGTCGGTGTTTCACGAATGGATCGGCATCGCGCGCGATCTGTGGTCGGCTCCGTGGCGGCACAAGTTCGCCTACCTGTGGCGCGAGCCAGGCTGGAGCCACGATGACAGCCGCGAAAGCTCGGTGAAGATCCGCGCGCGCTGGGAGGCGTTGCAGACCACTGCGGACCAACCAACGGACTAACTTGCACAGATTTAATCGGACGGTTAACCCTTCTCCGCGCGAGGAGCCGGATGCATGGACGAGTTTGATCTTATCGTGATTGGCGGCGGCAGCGCGGGCAGCGCGGCGGCCGCGCGGCTGGCCGAAGACGGGCGGCGCAGCGTCTGCTTGCTTGAGGCGGGCGGCACCAACGACACCATCCGGGTCAAGACCCCGGGCTTCATGCCGTTTATCCCTGCAGCTTCGAACTGGCGCTTCGACACGGTGCCGCAGCAAGGCTTGAACGGACGGATCGGCTACCAGCCGCGCGGACGGGGCTTGGGCGGATCGTCGGCGATCAACGCGATGGTCTATATCCGCGGCAACCACTTCGATTACGATCAGTGGGCGCAGCTGGGCTGCACCGGCTGGAGCCATGCCGACGTGCTGCCCTATTTCAAACGCGCCGAACATAACGAGCGCGGCAGCGATGCTTGGCACGGCGATGCCGGCCCGCTCAATGTGATGGACCAACACTGGCCCAACCCCGCCAGCACCAGATTTGTCGGCAGCGCGCAGGCCTTGCAACTGCCGCACAACCCCGACTTCAACGGTGCCGTTCAGGACGGCTTCGGGATGTATCAGGTGACGCAAAAGGGCGGCGAGCGCTGGTCGGCGGCGCGCGCCTATCTGACCCAACGGCCCAATCTGGCGATCAAGACCGGCGCGCTGGTCGAACGGCTGGTGATCGAGCAGGGCCGGGTGACCGGGGTGGCGGTGCGCTTTGGCCGGCGCCGCGAAGTGCTGCGCGCACGCGGCGGCGTAGTGCTGAGCGCGGGAGCGTTTGGCAGCCCGCAGGTGCTGATGCTGTCAGGCATCGGCCCCGGCGCGCATCTGGCGCAGCACGGCATCGCGGTAACGCGTGACTGCGCGGCGGTGGGCAGCGATTTGCAGGATCACATCGATTACGTCTCGAGCTTCCAGACCATCTCAACCGAACCGTTCGGCGATAGCCTGGGCGGGACCTGGCGGATGATCAAGGCGGTTATCGAACACCGCCGTAAACGCACCGGCATCCTCACCACCTGCTTCGCCGAGGCTGGCGGCTTCTGGCGATCACGGCCCGATTTGCCGGCACCCGACATCCAGTACCATTTTGTTCCGGCGATGCTCGAAGACCACGGCCGGACCAAGGTCAAAGGCCACGGTTTTTCGATCCATGCCTGCGTTCTACGCCCCGCCAGCCGCGGCACCGTGCGGCTCGCGGGCAACGATCCGGCGGCGGCCCCGGAGATTGACCCCAACTTCCTCTCCGATCCGCGCGACCTGGCAACTCTGCGCGCCGGGGTGCGGCTATCGCACCGGATCGCCCAGGCCCCTCCGCTCAGCGATTACGAGCCGCAGGACCGATATCCGATCGACCTGGACGACGATGGTCAGTTGGATTCGCTGCTCCGCGCCCGGTCTGACACGGTCTATCACCCGGTTGGCACCTGCCGGATGGGCAGCGACGATGCGGCAGTAGTCGACCCCACACTCAAGGCGCGTGGACTAGACAATCTATGGGTGGCCGACGCCAGCATCATGCCGCGGCTGGTTTCGGGCAACACCAACGCGCCCTCGATCATGATTGGCGAGCGCGCCGCAGATTTCGTGAAGGCCGCGCTTACTCAGTGATCACAGGCTAGCGCATCCACAACATCCTCGACCCGCGCCGGATCGCCCAGCGCAAGCACGTGCCCATCGCTGCCCGCGTGCAGCGGATCGCCGTGCCAATCGCACATCATCCCGCCCGCGCCTTCGACCACCGGGACCAGCGCCGCGAAATCGTGCAGCTTGAGGCCTGCCTCGCACACCACATCAAGGTGACCTGAGGCAAGCATGGCGTAGTTGTAGCAATCGCCGCCCATCACCATCCGCTTGTGATCGGTTTTGGCCGCGAGCGCCATGAAGTGCTCGCCGTCGTGCGCATCGAAATAATGCGGCCCGGTCGTGGCCAGCGCGGCGTCGGTGAGCGCCGAGCATGACCGGCTGCGGACCGGCTGTCCATTGAACACAGTGGGCTGCCCGGTCACCCCCAGCCAGCGTTCACCCAGAACTGCCTGGTCGATCACCCCCAGCACCGGCCAGCCATCGACCATCAGCGCGATCAGCGTGCCGAAGATCGGCCGGCCCGCCAGGAACCCCGTCGTGCCGTCGATCGGATCGAGCACCCAGGTGCGACCCGAAGTCCCAGTGCTGATCCCAAACTCCTCGCCGTGGATTGCATCGTTTGGCATTTCGGCGATGAGCAGCGCCCGCATCGCTTGCTCGGCGGCGCGGTCCGCCAGGGTCACCGGCGAGGAATCGCTCTTGCGCTCGCTGGTCAGCCCTGAGCGGAAATGCGGCAAGATCGCCGCCCGGGCCGCGTCGGCGAGGCGGTGCGCCAGAGCTATTTCGGCACCGAATTTCATCAATCGAACAGGCTGGAGACCGAGCTTTCATCGGCGATGCGGCGGATCGCTTCGCCGATCAGCGGGGCGATCGAAAGGATGCGGATTTTATCCGAAGCCTGCGCTGCTTCCGTCGGCAAGATGGTGTCGGTGATCACCAGTTCCTTCAGCGCCGAGCCATTGACCCGCTCGACCGCGCTGCCCGACAGCACCCCGTGCGTGAGGTAAGCCGTCACACTGGCCGCGCCGGCTTCCATCAAGGCTGCCGCAGCATTGCACAGCGTCCCGCCCGAGTCGATAATGTCGTCGATCAGGATACAGTTGCGATCTTTCACTTCGCCAATGATGTTTTGCACTTCGGATTGGCCGGGCTTGTCGCGGCGTTTGTCGACGATCGCCAGCGGCGCGTTGTCCAGCCGCCGCGCCAGGGCGCGGGCGCGGACCACGCCGCCAACGTCGGGCGAGACCACCATCAGGTTGTCGCTGCCGCTGTGCCGCAGGATATCGGCCGCCATCACCGGCGCGGCGTAAAGGTTGTCGGTCGGAATATCAAAAAAGCCCTGGATCTGTCCGGCGTGAAGATCGACCGCGAGTACCCGGTCAGCCCCGGCGGTGGTAATCAGGTTGGCCACCAGTTTGGCCGAGATCGGGGTGCGCGGGCCTGGTTTGCGGTCCTGCCGGGCATAGCCGAAATATGGCAATACCGCAGTAATCCGGGTGGCCGAGGCGCGGCGCAGCGCATCGATACAAATCAGCAGTTCCATCAGATTGTCGTTAGCCGGAAAGCTGGTTGACTGGATTACGAACATGTCCTCACCGCGGACGTTCTCATGAATTTCGACGAACACTTCTTCGTCCGCAAACCGGCGGACCGATGCTTCGGTCAAGGGCAGCTCAAGATAATCGGCTATCGCGCGGGCCAGTGCTGGATTGGAATTGCCGGTGAGCAGTTTCATCGCAGGTCCCCTATCCCCATATCGAGGTCAGGGGCAGGCCTTAGCGGCGAGCAAAACGATTGCAACCGGCAAGCGCCCGGTAATCCGCAGGATCAGTGCTTGATGCGGTGTTCTCCGCTTACCCAGCGGACCGTGCCAGAACTGGCGCGCATCACCACGCTGTGCGTGGTCATCACGCCGTTCTTGTGCCGCTTAACGCCCTTGAGCAGCGAACCGTCGGTAACGCCGGTGGCGGCAAAGATGCAGTCGCCCTTGGCCAGTTCTTCCAGCCGGTAGATCTTGTTGAGGTCTTTGATCCCCCACTTGGCCGCACGCGCGCGCTCGTCATCGTTGCGGAACACAAGCCGGCCATTGAATTGCCCGCCAACACAGCGCAGCGCAGCAGCGGCGAGCACACCTTCGGGCGCGCCGCCTTGACCCATGTACATATCGATGTTGGTTTCTTCGTTGGTCACCGCGATGACGCCGGCAACATCGCCGTCGGTGATCAGCGCAACCCCGCAGCCCAACGCGCGCAGTTCGGCAATCAGGCCGGCATGGCGCGGACGATCCAGCACGCAGACGATGATTTCATCGGGCGATACGCCTTTGGCTGCGGCCACCGCTCTGACGTTGTCGCTCGGGCTCTTGGCCAGATCGATAATTCCGTCGGGATAGCCCGGGCCCACCGCCAGCTTGTCCATATAGACGTCGGGCGCGTTGAGCAGGTTGCCTTCTTCGGCACAGGCCAGCACCGCCAGCGCATTGGCCCCGGCGTTGGCGGTCAGCGTGGTGCCCTCAAGTGGGTCGAGCGCAATGTCGATTTTCGGGCCGGAGCCTTGCGCCGAGCCGACCTTTTCGCCGATGAACAGCATCGGCGCTTCGTCGCGCTCGCCCTCGCCGATCACTACGGTGCCGTCCATCGCCAGCTCATTGAGAGCGGCGCGCATCGCCTCGACCGCAGCGGCATCGGCGGCCTTTTCATCGCCGCGTCCGATCAGCTTGGCCGCGCCGATCGCCGCCGCCTCGGTCACACGCACCATTTCGAGCACCAGCACGCGGTCGAGCACATGGCTGGGCACGACCGGGCTGGGCACGACTGGGCTGGGCACGACCGGGTCTGGAACGGCAGGACTGACGGGGGTGACGGTGTTGGTCATAATCCGGTAAAATGTCCCTGCGCAGGTTTGAGCAGGAGCGCTTAGCCGCGCGCAGGCTGTGTGTCGAGTTTGTCCAAGTCTCGCCCTGCAGATTGCACTAACCAGCGCATTCGTCATGCTTCAGGGAGGAATGTCATGAACAACCATATTAACGCCGCCGCCCGCCTCTTGCTGGGAACTTGCACTGCCGCGGCCGTGATGGCCCCGCTGCCGACTCAAGCCGAAGACAGCTCGATCAAACGCCGGCTTGATGGCGTCGGGCAAAAATATGAGATCGACAAGGACGGCGATTTCAAGATCACGCTGAGCTTTACGGAGGATAAGCGCTCACAAATCGTGTTCGTTGAGGGCACGCCCTACGATGTTGCCGGGGTTCAGGTGCGCAACATCTTCGCGCCGGTCGCCAAAGTCGATGAGGATGGCGTGGCTGGAAAGGCCGTGGAACTGCTCAAGGCCAACAATGGCTACAAGCTTGGCGCCTACGAAATCGAAGGCAATTTTCTGATACTGAGCCTGAAAATTCCCGAAGCTGCAACGGGCGAGCAGCTTCAGAAAGCGGTTCGGCTCGCGGCCTCGGTCGCTGATAACAAGGAAATTGAACTGAGCGGGGCACGCGATACATTCTAGCGTCTGCGCTTAGCGATTGCACAGCTGCCCAGCGCAACATGTTCACCAGCGATTAAGCCCACATCGCGTTCCGTCCCGCCCGGAGGGGGGGACGGAGTGATGATGCGGCGACCTGGCTTGGCACTGACACTATTACTGACTGCCCCAGCCCATGCCCAGGCTGCATCCCCGCCGGACTCCACCGCAATTGACCGCAAGGTCAGCGAAATGCTCGCTGCGGCGCATGCGGTCTACGGTGTTCCTGATCCGCGCCCGCGCTGTAAACCAGCCAGCGGTGACGAGATCGTGGTCTGCGCCGATCATGGCAGCGATCAGCATGTTCCCTCGACCGCCGAGACAGACCCCGATTCGCGTGCGGCGCGCCGTGCGCTTGACGGCGGCATCCCCCGGGCACCACAGTTCGATCACGGCTATTGTGCCAAGTGCCCTCACTTCGGATCGGTCCCGCCGCCAGTCTATTATGTCGATGTGACCAAATTGCCGGCGCCGCCCGCCGGGTCTGATGCCGATCAGATTGCCAATGGCGAGGCATCTTCGCCCTAGTCTCCCAGAATATGCAGCACCAGCGGTGGTTCGCTCAAGCTGGCTGAGCCATCGAGCAGCCGGACCGCTTGCGTCACCGCGCTCTCTGGCCCTTCATGCGTGACCATCGCGACCATCACCTCGCCGCTGTCGCCAGCCCGGCCCTTCTGGATCAGACTTTCGATCGAGACCCCGGCATCGCGCAAAGCTGCCGTGATCTCGGCCAGCACGCCGGAGCGGTCGGCGACCATGAAACGCAAATAGGCGCGGCTCAGCCGATGGCCGGTTTGGGCCGGGGCCAAAGCTACCAGCTCGCTCACCGGAACCGAAAAGGCGTTGCCCACTTCGCCCCCACTAATTGCCGAACGCGCGATGTCGATCAGGTCGGCCACCACCGCGCTGGCGGTGGGTCCATCCCCCGCGCCCGCGCCCTGGAACAGCAATCGTCCCGAAAAATCGCCCTCGGCCACCACGGCATTGGTCGCGCCGTCAACATGCGCCAACGGATGATTGCAGGGCACCAGATGCGGCTGGACCCGCTGGAACAATCCGTCTTTGCCCGCCTCGGCCATGCCGATCAGGCGGATGACATAGCCCAGCGCGGCGGCCTGCGCGATATCAGCAGCCCGTAGCCGGGTGATCCCCGAGGTTTCGACATGCGCGAAATCGACCTTCGCGCCAAACGCGATCGCGGCGAGAATCGCAAGCTTGTGCGCCGCATCGGTCCCTTCGATGTCGAACGCCGGATCGGCTTCGGCATAGCCCTTGGCCTGCGCTTCGCTCAGCACCTGGGCGAAATCGCGGCCTGTGCCTTCCATCACTGTAAGGATATAATTGCAGGTTCCGTTGAGAATCCCGTAAACCCGTTCGATCTGGTTTGCGGCGGTGCCTTCGCGCAGCGCCTTGATCACCGGGATCCCACCCGCCACCGCGGCCTCGAACTTCAGCGCGACGCGCTTGTCCTCGGCCATGGCAGCGAGTTCGAGCCCGTGATGTGCGATCATCGCCTTGTTGGCGGTAACTAACCCCTTGCCCGCCTCGATCGTGGTTCGCGCCAGCGCCAGAGCCGGGCCGTCCGCGCCGCCGACCATTTCAACCACCACATCGACATCGTCGCGCTCGCCCAGAATCACCATGTCATCTTCCCAGGCATAAGCCGAAAGGTTCACCCCGCGCGGCTTGCTGCGATCGCGGGCGCTGACCACAGTGACCTGCAGCGGTCGCCCGGCGCGCCGCGCAATCAGCGCGGCATTGCCCTCGATCAGCCGGATCACGCCGACCCCGACCGTACCCAGCCCGGCTAGGGCAATCTTTAGCGGTTCGGCCATGGTGCTCCCTTATACGCCCGCGCGCCTTAGGCAGCGCACGATCTTCGGGCAATAGAGGAACCCGTTAGCGCCGGGTGCGTGGGCAAGCTCCCAGCTGGTCGCGGACATAGGCGTAATCCAGCGCCGTTGCATCCCGGTCGCCATCGTCTGTCGAGGTATTGGCCGTTCCGGGCAGCTGTGCTGGCAGGAAACAGGCGAGCCGGTACCACGCCAATGTGTTTTTCGCCGGAGCGCTGTCGCTGGCAACCAGTTCCGAGAACGACACGCCCCACTGCACTGCGCGGCCCGGGCTGCGATCGACCGTAATCGCGGCTGGTTCGCCGCTCGCCGAAGCCAGAAAGATCTGCGTCTCACCGGCGCCCGCCAGATCCCCGGCCACGTGGGCCGCTTCGCGCACTCCGGTGATGCGCGGCGGCGCGCCGGACGCAAAGAGTTCGCGCAATACACTCTTAATCCGCAAATCGAGCGCCGCGTCCCACAGCAGCTGCGCATCGGGGGTCACCAGCTGCAGTTCGCCGGGATGCCCGGGAACCGTCCGGGCGAACAGCAACACGCTCTTTTTCTTGAAGGCCGGGGCTTTGCCTTTGGCGTCAAGCGGCAGATCAACCAAATAGCGCAGTGCGTCACCCAGCGGGGTAGTGCCGGCGATCAGCGCCTCGGTCTTGGCCTCGACATAGAACCGGCCCCAGCCGGGCCGCAGCCCGCGCGCGCGCGCCGGTTCGACCGCTGCGATCTTGCGCGGCTGAGCGCGGATCACCAGCGGCGCACCATCGGCCAAATCAGCGAGATCGGCATAAGTGACGAGCGCCGTGAGAGGCGGCGGAACGGCGGCGAGAGAACGCGAATCGCCGAGCGCGGCGTTTGCGGTCAACGCGGACGCCAGCATCAAAAAAATACCGGGGGTGCGCAGTGCAAGCATGTTCATTTTATCGCCTGACTTAGCGTAAAGCGCTCTGAGGATTGGCTGAAAGCGCAGGAAACAGCGGGTTTATCCAATGGGTTTGAGTCTAACACAAGTGAATTGAGGGTTAACCGATAAAGCGTTGCGCCTTGGCCTACACGGGGTTAAGACGGACGCAAAACCGGGCCAAACAAAAGAAATGGCTCGCGATCTGGCTTTTGCGGGCGT
Source organism: Novosphingobium sp. (assembly GCA_043758955.1). Classification (GTDB taxonomy): domain Bacteria; phylum Pseudomonadota; class Alphaproteobacteria; order Sphingomonadales; family Sphingomonadaceae; genus Novosphingobium. Next base: position 9,889 of record JAYVML010000002.1, read on the forward strand.
CGGGCGAACGCAAGGTTTCCCGGATTGACCCGCAGGGTGGAAAAAAGAATTCGGGCGTCTGCAATCCTTCGGGACTGTCGGCGTCGGGTCCGGGTTTCGGCCCGGTGGGACTGTAATGGAGTGATGCGTCTGAATGGCTTACGCTGACCAAGAACTGAGCGGCAACAAGATTGCTGCCTTTGTCGTCGTTGCCTTGCTGCACTTAGCCTTGGGCTATGCGCTGGTTACCGGTTTGGCCTACGAAGGCTTCAAGCAGGTGATGAAAAAGGTAACGACCATCGACATCAAGAAGGACGAACCCAAGAAAGAGGAGAAGCCGCCGCCACCCAAGAAGGAGGCGACCCCGCCGCCGATTGTGGTGCCGCCGCCGCTGACCAACATTAATACGCGGCCACCGCCACTGGAAACAACCCCAGTGCCGATGCCGGCGCCGCCGCCGCTGCAGCTTCCGGCTCCGGCACCGCCACCTGCACCGCCGCCGCCGAAGTTCCAGGCCAAGCGCGCTGTGCCCAAGGGTAGCCCGGCCAACTGGGCAACCACCAACGATTACCCGACCCGCGCCTTGCGTGAAGAACGGGCAGGCACCACGGGCTTCCGCGTTTCGGTTGGTCCCGACGGCCGGGTTACGAGTTGCAGCGTCACCAGTTCGAGCGGCAGCCCGGACCTTGACGAAGCAACCTGTTCGAATGTCACCCGCCGCGCTCGGTTCACCCCGGCCATCGACGGTGACGGCAACCCGACTACCGACAGCTATTCGAACCGCATTCGCTGGGTAATTCCGACCAACTAACCGATTAATGGGCCGCAGCCTTGATGGGGTGCGGTCCAAGCCACTGTTTCACATTTTCTGCTTGAGAGGACTATCGCATGGTTTTTGAACTTCTCGCCGCTGCTGCAAATGCGGCCCCGCAAAACAAGTTCGGCTTCAAAGAAGCGCTAATGCCGAACGGAAACCCAAACTGGATTTCGATCACCACAGTGGTGATTTTGGCCATCATGTCGTTCGGCACGTTCTTCATCTTGATTACCAAGTGGATTGAGCAGAACAAAATCGTTAAACAGTACCGGGATCTGCGCACCTCGTTCTGGCGCGCTCCGTCGCTCCGCGAAGGGGCCGCGAAGCTCGAAAAGAACAGCGCCTGGCGCCAGATCGTTGACGACGGCCTCGCCGCCGAAGACCAGCACAGCAAGATGGTCAACGAAACCGACGCGCATGACTGGCTACATGGCTCGCTCGCGCGGTCGGAAGATTCGATCAACGCACGCCTCGCATCTGGCCTGCCGTTCCTCGCGACCGTTGGGGCGACTTCGCCATTCGTTGGCCTGTTCGGCACCGTGGTGGGCATTTACGGCGCGCTGATCGCGATCGGCATCGCTGGTTCGGCCTCGATCGACAAGGTCGCGGGTCCGGTTGGTGAAGCGCTGATCATGACCGCGCTTGGCCTGCTGGTCGCGGTGCCGGCTGTGCTTGCCTACAACTACTTGCAGGCCCGCAACAAGCGCATCGCTGAGAACCTCCAGGGGTTCTCAACCGATGTGCTCGCCAACATCAACTCAAAGGGTGTGGTCAAGCCCGCTATGGCGGGTGCCAACGCGGCTCCGCCCAAGCCCGCCATGGCTCCGGTGACAAACCCCAACGCCCCCCCCAAGCCGTAAGCCGCCATGCCAGACATCGCCGGGCAGCTAACAAGGCTGCTCGGCAGGATGGCTCCAACCGGATATTTGTCGCCGCGTAAGTCGGCGGTCCGGGGCACATGCTAAGGATAGGATTTTACGCATGGCAATGTCAGTAGGCGGCGGCGGGAAAGTTAAGCCGATGTCGGAAATCAACACCACGCCGCTGGTGGACGTGATGCTGGTGCTTCTGATCATCTTCCTGATCGCGGTTCCCATCGCGATCCAGACGATCCAGAAGCTGCATATCCCGATCTTTCCGTCGCAGGAATCAAAGGACAAGGTTGAGAACCTGTTGCTCACCGTGAGCACCACGGACAGCGGCGGCCGTTCAGCCGGCGACCCGGGGTTCGAAGGCGCACAGACCGGCGGTCAATGCCGCGTCTATTTCAACAACATCACCCCCGTGGATTCGACCGAACTGCTCGACCTGGCTTCTTCCCGCCTCAAGAAGATCATCGATCGGGCCGGCGGCGTCGAAGCGATCAAGAACAACCCTGAGCAGATCCCCGAAGTCCACATTCGCGGTGACCAGAACGCTCCGTGGCGCTGCGTCGCGGGCGTGGTGGCAAACGTTCAGTACGCCGGCTATCCAACCGTGGGCTTCATCTCAACACCGGTCGATCCCAACGGCTGATCGCCGATGCACCAACTTTTTCAGGAGTAACCCAACATGTCCATGTCAGGTGGTAGCGACGATGGCGAACCAATGATGGAAATGAACACGACGCCGCTTATCGACGTCATGCTCGTTCTGCTCATCATGTTCATCATCACCATCCCGGTGGCAACCCACGCGGTAAACATCGATCTGCCGGCTCCCACGCCGCCGCCGCTGGTTCCGCCGCCGAAGCACGACAAGAACAAGGTCTCGATCACGCCGACCAACCAGATCACCTGGAACAACCAGCCGGTCGATCAAGGCCAATTGCTATATCAGCTGCAAGCCACGCTCAAGATCAAACCCGAGCCCGAACTGCAGTTCCAGCCTGATCCGCAGGCGGCCTATGATACCACAGCCAAAGTGCTGAACATCATCAAGGGCTCAGGCGTGTCGGCGTTTGGCTTCGTCGGCAACGAGGAATTCATCCAGTTCGGCAAGAGCCCCAACGCGCCACCAGCGCGGTAAGCTCGAGCCGAAACCATGCGAACATCCCAAGGGGGGCGGAGCAATCCGCCCCCTTTTTGCTGCCCCGGATCAATCAGCTACTTCCTCGGCTGGGTCGATCCGCATTGCCGCCCCGGCCAGTCCTTCGGCTTCGAGCAGCAGCTCATCGTCGGCCATCCCTTGCGGTACGGATTCGCGGCCGATCATCACCAGCACCGGCACCGCCAGCGGGCTAACCCGGTCCAACTTCACATGCCGCAGTTGGCTGGTCGCACGCTCAAGCAGATCGGCCAAGCGTCCGACGTCGGTCATCCGCGCCCGGGCATCGGCCCAGGCCGCCTCGATCAGCACATGATTGGGTTCGTACTTGCGCAGCACGTCGTAAATCAGGTCAGTCGAAAAGGTAACCTGCCGCCCGGTCTTGCGCTTGCCGGGCTGCTGGCGCTCGACCAGTCCAGCAATTACCGCTACTTCGCGGAAAGCGCGCCGCAGCAGATAGCTGTCCTGCACCCAGGCCGCGAATTCATCGCCCAGAATTTCAGCCGAGAGCAACGCAGCCGGGTCATCCACCGCGCGCAATCCCCATACTGCCAGGGCGTAGTCATTGGCGACAAAGCCCAACGGCAGCAGACCGCGCTGTTCCATCCGCCGCGTCAGCAGCATTCCCAGCGACTGGTTGGCTGGCCAGCCTTCGAAGGTAAAAAACACCGTATAATGCCGTCCGCCGTGCGGAAAACTTTCGACTAGCAACTTGCCCGGCGCGGGCAGTTCGGAGCGCCAGTCCTGCACCTCGAGCCATTCGCGCACATCATCGGGAAACCGGGCCCAGCCCGCGCGGTCAGCCAGCAGCGCTTGAACCCGGCCTGACAAATGCGTGGTCATGGCCATGCGCTGTCCCATATAGCTGGGAATCTGCCCGTGCTGCTTGGCCGCGCGCACCACCAGCGAGCTTTCGCGCATCGATTCGATCTCCAGATCTAGCCCGGCAAAGCGAATCGTGTCGCCCGGACGCAGGCTGGCCGCAAAACTTTCCTCAACCCGGCCGAGCGAACGCCCGCGCCGAAACACCACCTCGATCATCTCGCTGTCGATGATGATCCCGGCATTAAGCCGGAACCGCGCTGCCTGCTCAGGATGGGTCAACCGCCACACCGTGTTGCCGTGGGCATCCACGCTCGTCGTGATCCGGCGAAAGCGGTCATAGGCTTTGAGCGCGTAGCCGCCGGTCGCGACGAATTGCAGCACGCGGTCCCACTGCGCTTCATCCAGCCAGGCATAGGCGAGCGAGCTGCGCACTTCGCTCAACAGTTCACTGCTCCGAAATGGCCCCGCACAGGCGCAGGCCATGATGTGCTGCGCCAAGACATCGAGTCCCCCGGGGCGGAACTCCTCACCGTCGCGCTGGCCTTCGGCGACCGCTTGCGCCGCCGCCATGGCCTCCAGATATTCGAATCGGTTGCCCGGCACCAGCAAGGCGCGGCTGGCCTGATCGAGCCGATGATTCGCGCGGCCAATCCGTTGGAGCAGCCGCGACGAGCCCTTGGGCGCTCCCATCTGCACCACCAGGTCAATATCGCCCCAATCGACCCCCAGATCGAGGCTGGCGGTGGCGACCAGTGCCCGCAGTTCGCCGCGCGCCATTGCGCCTTCCACCTTGCGCCGCGCTTCCTTCGACAGCGAGCCGTGATGGATCCCGATCGGCAAATGCTCTTCGTTGGCCTCCCACAGCTTCTGGAAAATGAACTCGGCCAGGAAGCGCGTGTTGCAGAACACCAACGTTGTCCGATTGGCGCTGATCGCCGCGATCAGCTGTGGCACCGCCCAGATGGCCGCGTGTCCGCCCCACGGCACCCTCGCATCTTCGGGCAGCAGGATCGACAGCTCGGGCTCGGCGCCCGCTTCGCCCAGCACCAGCGCCACGCTGTCCAGATCGCCCCCCCTATCGCTATTTTGGGGCGCCAGCCAGCCGCGAAAGGCATCAGGATCGGCTAGCGTTGCCGACAGAGCTGCGCGCTGCAGACCCGGCGCGAGCGCTTGCAGCCGGGTCAGCGACAAGGCCAGCAGATCGCCGCGCTTGGTCGGCGCGAAGGCGTGGATTTCGTCGATTATGATCCGCTTGAGTCCGGCGAACAGTTCGGCCGCTTCGGGGTAAGACAGCAGCAGCGACAGCGATTCGGGTGTGGTCAGCAGCACATGCGGGGGGCGTACCCGCTGGCGGGCCTTGCGCTCGGACGGAGTGTCGCCGCTGCGCACTTCGACGCGCATCGCCAGCCCCAGTTCCTCGACCGGGGTCAGCAGGTTGCGCTGGACATCGTGCGCCAGCGCCTTGAGCGGCGATACATACAGTGTGTGCAAGCCTTCGGGCGGCGGGCCATCGCCCAATCGCGACGGACAGAAATCGGCCAGCGTCGGCAGAAACCCGGCCAGTGTCTTGCCCGCGCCCGTGTCTGCCACCAGCAGCGCGTGCCGACCGCTGGCTGCCACCTCAAGCATCTCCCGCTGGTGCCGCCGCACCGTCCAGCCACGCGCAGCAAACCAGCCGGACAATTCAGGGGGAAGCAGATCGAGCGGCATCGCGGTTACTTTGGCATGTTTTCAACTAGCTGACACAGGACAATTGCAGCGCGCGCTCGGCACTGCCAGACTGGCCAACAAATGGGGAAACCAGCATGCCAGATCGTCCTTTAAATCAGACCGACCCGCTTGACGATTTCGCCGCGCGGCAGATCACCTGCAATGGCCAGACCAAGCTGGTCTATGTCGCGGGTAGCGGCCCGGGCGTGGTGGTCATGACCGAAATGCCGGGGATCAGTCCGCATGTCGCGCGGTTCGCGCGGTGGGTGCGCGATGCCGGGTTCACCGTCTATATGCCGCACCTGTTCGGCAAAGATGGCGCTGTGCCGACCGCCTTGACCGCGATCACCACGATTGCGCGGGGCTGCATCAGCCGCGAATTCAACGCATTCAGCGCCAACAAATCGAGCCCGGTGACGCAGTGGTTGCGCGCTCTGGCAGCGCTGGCGCACCGCGAATGCGGCGGCAAAGGCGTGGGCGCGATCGGCATGTGTTTTACCGGCAACTTCGCGCTGTCGATGATGCTCGAGCCGGCGGTGCTGGCCCCGGTCATGGCCCAGCCCTCGCTGCCGCTCAACAGCGCGGCAGGCATGGCCATCGACCCGGCTGAGCTCAGCGCGGTCAAGGCGCGGCTGGAAGCCGAAGACCTGACCGTGCGGGCTTACCGGTTCGAAGGCGACAGCTTTTGCAAGGCCGAACGGTTTGCCGCCTTTGCCGAGGCGCTGGGCGACCGGTTCGAGCCTCGCGTACTGCCCGATAGCGCCGCCAACCCGCGGACGCCGATGAAGAATCCGCACAGCGTCGTGACGCTCCACCTGATCGACGAAGCCGGCCAACCGACCGTGCAGGCGCGTGATGAAATTATCGAGTTTTTCCGGATGCGACTGATCGGCTAAGGGTTTTAATGCCCCGCCGGCTCGCCGCGCTTCAGCCCAGACGCCGCCAGCTGCGCGTCAACCTCTGCCAGCAGGCGGTCAAGCCCGGGCTGGTCACTGCTTTCAGCGCGCGCAACCAGGACGTCTTGGGTGTTTGAGGCGCGCAAGAGCCACCAGCCATCGGGGGTGGAGACCCGCACCCCATCGATGTCGTTGACCTCGGCACCGGACTTGCTCAGCCGCTCCTTGACCTCGTCGATCACTGCAAACTTGCGACTCTCGTCAACCTGGAAGCGCAATTCGGGCGTATTGACCAAGGCGGGCATTTCGCCGCGCAACTGCGTCACCGATTTGCCGAGCCGCGACGAGGCCGCAATCAGTCGCACCGCCGCGTAGAGCGCATCATCGAAGCCATAATATTGGTGCGCAAAAAACACGTGGCCGCTCATCTCGCCGGCCAACGGTGCGCCAATCTCTTTCATTTTGGATTTAATCAGGCTGTGTCCGGTTTTCCACATAGTCGGCCGTCCACCCAATTGAGAGACGCGTTCGAATAAAGCGCCAGAGGCCTTAACATCCGCGATAATCGCGGCTCCGGGCTCCATTTTCAGGAGGTCCTCAGCGTAAATCATCAGCAGCTGGTCACCCCAGATCACGCGCCCCTCGCCGTCGACTGCGCCAATCCGGTCACCATCGCCATCAAATGCAACACCGAAATCGAGCCTTTCGCGCGCGACCAGCGCTTTCAGATCGGCCAGATTCTTTTCTTCAGTGGGATCCGGATGATGGTTCGGGAAAGTCCCATCCACTTCAGTAAAGAGCGTATAATGACGGCCAGGAAGTTGTTTGACGAGAAGTTCGAGCGCGGGGCCAGCGGCACCGTTGCCGGCGTCCCAGCCAATCGCCAGATCGGCCAGGCTGGCGCGGTCGATCCCGGCCAGACCTTCGATCAGCCGGGCGACATAAGCCCCAAGGATCTCGCGCTGCTGATGGCTGCCGCTGCCACTGGCCCAGGCGCCCTGCGCCGCGATCCGCCCCAGCTGCTGGATATCCTCGCCAAAGAACGGGCGGCCCCGAAATACCATCTTGAAGCCATTGTAATTGGCGGGATTGTGGCTGCCAGTTATCTGAATGCCGCCTTGCACATCTTCCATTGATGCTTCGGCGTAATACAGCATCGGGGTTGGGCCCATCCCGACCCGCACGGCATCAAGCCCGGCGTCGTTGATCCCTTTGACCACCGCCGCCTCAAGCATCGGTGAGCTCGTGCGGCCATCATAGCCCACCGCCACGCAGGTTCCACCGTCGGCGCCGAGCAAGGTCGCAAAGCCGCGTCCGATTGCATAGGCATCTGCCTCACCCAGGGTTTCGCCGATAATCCCGCGGATATCGTATTCGCGTAGCACGGTGGAATCGAATTGATGGCTCATGGCGTTCCTGTCTCGGTTCGATCAAGCCGCGCGAGTAGCGTGTCGCGCGCAGCGGTGGCGGCATGCACCGCTGCGTTGCTGCCGCCGCGATCCGGATGGACCCGGGCGAGCAAGCGGCGGTGTGCATCTGCTATGTCGGTGCGGCTAGCGTTTCGATCAACCCCCAACAGCCCGCGAGCCATGGCTTCTTTTTGAGATTGTTCGGATTTCCGGAATAACTGCCACGGCCATTGCCCGGTCGCCCATTTGCACAGCGCGCAGGCGAACATTCCAAAAAACAGCAGCTTGCTCATGGCGCGATCAGGGCGCTACGGCCAGCGCCAGTTCGGGCGTGCGACTGGCGGGCATCGGCAGCCGCAGCGCCGCGAGCAGCGCTCGCAGCTCCTGCCGGGCGACCAGATGGCTGGTCCCCAGTTCGCCCAGCTGACCCTTGTCGAGCAAAGTCAGCCCCGATGGAAACAGCTCGCGGTAAATCACCCGCTCGGACAATCCGCTGGCAATCCGGAAGCCAACCCGTTTGGACAATTCGGTCAACGCCTGATCGAGCCGCCGCATGTTGCGCGCCTCGGTATGCTGGGTGCGGTTGCGCACCACCACCCAGTCCATTTCGCGGCGCTGCTTGGCGATGCTGGTCATCGCGCGCTGCTTGCGCGCTTCCCAGATCAGTTCGGCATAAAACGACAGCTTGCGGACCTTGAAGGTCTCGGCATCGACTTGCCCGATCAAGTCGAAATCGACGAAGCTGTCATTCAGCGGAGTGACCAGCGTATCGGCTTCGGTGGCCGCATGCCGCGCAAACAGGTCATCGCGGCCGGGCGTATCGAAGATCAGGAAATCGGCGTCCTGGCTCAGTTCGGTGACCTGCGTATCGAGTTCGGCCAGCGTTTCCCCGGTGAACACTTCGAACCGAGCATTGGGCAGCTTAATGCTGCGGCGGCGCTCGGTCTCGGCACGGTTTTCAAGATAGCGGTGCAGCGTGCGCTGGCGCGGATCGAGATCGAGTGCGGCGACCCGCGCGCCCTGATAGGCCAGCGCGATCGCCACGTGCACGGCAGTGGTCGATTTGCCCGTCCCGCCCTTTTCATTGGCGAAGACAATCCGGTGCGGGCCGGAAGAGTGAGCGGATGGCGTTGACACTGTGCTGCGATGACCTGCGTTTGATAGTTGCCGCGTGTTGCAGTGCAACCTAAAGCGGGCGGGCTCTGGCCGCCAGAGCTTCTTATCCAAGGGGGTCCCAGCGTGCAAACAGTGTCGCAGCTTGATCCACTGCGCAGTGCTGTGCAGGCTCTGAAAACAGACGGCAAGGTGGCGCTGGTGCCGACCATGGGCGCGCTCCACGAAGGCCACCTGGCCTTGGTGCGTGAAGCGACGAACCGTGCGGCGCATGTCGTGGTCTCGATCTTCGTCAACCCGCGCCAGTTCCGCCCGGGCGAGGATCTGGACGCTTATCCGCGGCAACTGGCCGCCGACAGCGCGCTTCTCGCAGCAGCAGGCGTAAGCTTGCTGTGGGCGCCGTCAGCAGCGATAATGTACCCGCTGGGCTATGCCACCAATGTCTCGGTCGGCGGGGTCAGCGAAGGTCTTTGCGGTGCCGCTCGCCCGGGCCATTTCGACGGTGTGGCGACCGTGGTGTGCAAGCTGTTCAACCAGGTCGGCCCGGATCTCGCGCTGTTTGGGGAAAAGGACTGGCAGCAGCTCGCGGTGATCCGCCGGATGGCACGCGACCTTGACCTGATCTTGCCCCGGCCCGACGCGATTATCGGCGTGCCGACCGTGCGCGAAGCCGATGGCCTGGCCCGGTCGTCGCGCAACGCTTTCCTTTCGCCCGCACAGCGCCGGGCGGCGGCGGCTTTGCCCTGCGCCATGCAGTCGGCAATTGCGGCGATCCGTGCCGGCGTACCCGTGTGCGAAGCGCTGGCCGCACTGCAAGCCGAGCTGGCCTTGGCCGGGTTCGCTGCTGTCGACTATGCCGAACTGCGCGACGCGAAAACGCTGGCTCCGCTGGCTAGGCCGAGCACCGCACCCGCCCGGCTGCTCGTAGCAGCCCGGATCGGCACCACCCGGCTCATCGACAATATGTTGCTATAAATCAGCGAGTTTTTCCAAGTATCCGGGTAAAAATGCGGGCACCGAGCGCGCCGCCAGCCGGCCCCACAGGGTATCGGCTAACCCTCGCGCCGAATGACCAGATTGCGGATTTCGCTCATGTCTTCCATGGCAAAGCGCACGCCTTCGCGGCCGAGCCCCGAATCCTTGACTCCCCCGTAGGGCATGTTGTCGACCCGGTACGACGAGACCTCGTTCACGCACACCCCGCCGACCTCAAGCTGGTCCCAGGCATCGAGCACTTTGTGGATGTCACGGGTGAAGATGCCCGCCTGAAGGCCAAATTTGCTGTCATTGACCGCTTCGAGCGCGGCCGCCCATTCGCTGAACTTCGACAGGATCACAACCGGGCCAAACGCTTCTTCGCGGTAAACCTCGCTGTCGGTCGAGACTCCTTCGAGCAGGGTTGCTTCGAGCATCGCGCCCTCGCGCGCGCCACCGGCCAGCAGCTTCGCTCCGCCCGCAACCGCCGCGTCGATCCAGCGCTTGAGCCGGGCCGCCTCCTTTTCGGAGATCATCGGGCCGATGAACGTATCGCGCTGCTTGGGATCGCCCATGACCAGCGCCTTGACCTTGGCCGCGAGCATGTCACGGAAGCGGTCATAAACGCCCTCGTGGATGATTACCCGCTGGACGTGGATGCAGCTCTGCCCGGACTGGTAGTACCCGCCAAACACGATCCGCGCGAGCGCATGGTCAAGGTCGGCATCCTGATCGACAATCACCGCAGCGTTGCCGCCCAGTTCCAGCACGACCTTCTTTTTGCCGGCCTTGGCCTTAAGCTCCCAGCCAACCCCGGGCGAGCCGGTGAACGAGAGCAGCTTGATCCGCGCGTCGGTAGTAAACAGGTCAGCCCCGTCGCGGCTTGCGGGCAGAATCGAGAAAGCGCCCTTCGGCAGCACGTCGCATTCGGCCAGCACCTCGCCGATGATGATCGCGCCCAGCGGCGTGAGGCTGGCGGGCTTCATCACGAACGGGCAACCGATCGCGATGGCCGGAGCGATCTTGTGCGCAGCCAGATTAAGCGGAAAATTGAACGGCGAGATAAAGCTGCATGGCCCGATCGGGACCCGTTTCCACATCCCGATATAGCCACGCGCGCGCGGGCTGATGTCGAGCGGCTGGATCTCGCCGTAATTGCGCGTGGCTTCCTCGGCGGCGATCCGGAAAGTGTCGATCAGCCGGGTAACCTCGCCCTCGCTGTCGGCGATTGGCTTACCCGCCTCGACGCACAGCACATAGGCCAGTTCGTCGAAGCGTTCCTGGAACCGCTGGACGCAATGGTTGAGCACGCCCTGCTTCTCAAAACTCGCCAGCCGGGCCATTGGCCCAGCCGCGCGCACCGCCCCGGCAATCGCTTCGTCGATCACGTCAGGGGTGGCCAGTGCGGTGCGGAACGCGACTTCGCCGGTGTATTTGTCGGTGACCTTGAGATCGGTGTTGGGCTGCACCGTCTGGTTGTTGAGATAGAGCGGGTAGGTATCGTTGAGCTTGAACATGCGTCTCTCCGCCTACAGCGCCTTTGACAGCTGCTTGATGTCGATGTTCAGGATCTGATCGTTCTGCGAATAATCGACCGGACAATCGATCAGATGCACCCCCGGCGTGCTGGTGCAGTGCGCCAGCAGCTTTTTGAGGTGCGCTGCGCTTTCCACCCGGTGGCCGCTGGCACCATAGGCTTCGGCGTATTTGACGAAATCGGGATTGCCGTAAGTCAGCCCGAAATCGGCGAAGCCCATGTTGGCCTGCTTCCAGCGGATCATGCCATAGCTGCTGTCGTTGAGGACCAGCACGGTGAAGTTGAGCTTCAACCGCACCGCGGTTTCCATCTCCTGGCTATTCATCATGAACCCGCCGTCACCGCACACCGCCATGACCTTGCGCTCGGGATAGAGCATCGCGCTCATCATCGCCGAGGGCAACCCCGCGCCCATCGTCGCCAGCGCGTTGTCGAGCAGCACCGTGTTGGGGCGGTAAGCGGTATAACCGCGCGCGAACCAGATCTTGTAAACTCCGTTATCGAGACAAATGATCCCGTCGTCGGGCATGGCGGCGCGGATCGATTGGACCAGGTGCGGCGGGAAGATCGGGAAGCGGGCGTCGGCGGCCAGCGGCGCGGTGTGATCGACTTCGGCCTGGCGATAGGCCAGCATGTGGCCGAACTTCCATGCGCCCGACGGAACGATGTCCTCCTTCATCTGCCACACCGCGTTGGCGATATCGCCGATCACTTCGATATGCGGGAAATAAACCGGATCGACCTCGGCGGTCTTGGACGAGATGTGGATCACTGTGGGTCCGTCCGCGCGCATGAAGAACGGCGGCTTCTCGATCACATCGTGGCCCAGGTTGACGATGCAATCGGAGTCTTCAACCGCGCGGTGGACGAAATCGCCCGCCGACAGCGCGGCGCAGCCCAGGAATTTTGGATGACGCTCATCAATCACGCCTTTGCCAAGCTGGGTGGTGAGGAACGGGATGCCCGTCTTCTCGATGAATTGGAGCAACATCCGCCCGGTCATGGTCCGGTTGGCGCCGGCGCCGATCACCAGGACCGGGGCCTTGGCCGCCTCGAGCGCCTGAACCGCCTGGCGCACCGACTTGGGATCGGCGCTGGGACGGCGGACCACGCTGCGCTTGATTGGCCTGGATTCAGTGTGCTCGTCGGCGATGTCCTCGGGCAGTTCAATATGAGTCGCGCCAGGCTTTTCTTCCTCGGCCAGACGATAGCATTCGCGTACCCGGCTGGGGATGTTGTCCGAGCTCGCCATCTGATGGGTGTACTTGGTAATCGGTCCCATCATCGAAACCACGTCGAGGATCTGGAAGCGGCCCTGCTTCGATTTCTTGATCGGCTTCTGCCCGGTAATCATCAGCATCGGCATCCCGCCAAGCGTGGCATAGGCGGCGGCGGTGACGAAATTGGTCGCTCCGGGCCCCAATGTTGCGATGCACACGCCAGTCTTGCCGGTGTGGCGGCCATAAGTCGCCGCCATGAACCCGGCGCCCTGTTCGTGGCGGGTAAGAATTAACCTGATCCGTTTGGAACGTGACAGCGAATCGAGGAAATCGAGGTTCTCTTCGCCGGGAACCCCAAAGATATATTCGCAGCCCTCTTCCTCAAGGCACTGGATGAACAGATCGGAGGCCTTCTGGCCTAGCTTGGCACCCGTTTCGGCCATCCGCGCGTTCCTTCATGCAAAGCTGGGGGGCCGCGCACAGCACGCGCGCCCGAAGTTCTGAAACTGCGCAACCCGTGGCTGGCGATGGAATGTCGATTGCCTCCATTTGCTCGCCGAAGTCAGGCCTAACAAAGCATGCAGGGGGAGTCACGCCGCTATTGCCGATCATTGCGCACAGGCGCTCACGACGCGTAGCTGATCAAGCAGCTTAAGCCGCGCAATTTTGAAGGCGTGCACGCGATCCCCGGCTGGGCGGTAACTGGGGTGAGTTCGATCGCGGCCTCGAGCGCGACCGGTCGTCGACCAGCGCTGGGGGTAATCAATGATTGGGGCAAAGAACGTTCGCGCGAACAGCATTGAGCCGGGGCCACCTTAGGGACGCAGGCCGGCGACGCAACGAAGCTTGAGCAGCGCAGGGTTTGCGCTAGGCTGGCGCTCAAGTCTCGGACGGGGCCAACGGAGCAGGGAATGACCAAGGAATTGCAAGTACCGGCCCACTGGCCGATGCGCTCGCTGCGCGAAGTTGAGGACCTGCTGTGCGCGCCTGGTGCGCCGTTTGAGATGGACACAGTCTCGGTGCGCGGGGTGCCCACCCGGGTATGGAAAAACGCCCCCGCCAGCCTAGCCGCCCTCGCTGCAGTGGGCCGTAGCCACGGCGACGCAACATTTCTGGTTTATCAGGACGAGCGGGTCAGCTTCACCGCCTGGCACCGCGCAGTGGCCGCACTGGCGGCTGAGCTGCGCGTATTAGGTGTGACCAAAGGCGACCGGGTCGCGCTAGTTTCGCGCAACCTGCCCGAATGGCCGGTGGTGTTCTTTGCGGTTACCGTTCTCGGCGCAATTTGCGTCCCGCTCAATGCCTGGTGGACCGGGGCCGAGCTGGTCTATGGGCTCAACAATTCGGGCAGCAAACTGGTGATCTGTGATGCCGAACGGCTCGCGCGGATCGAGCCGCACCGCGCCGAACTCACCGCAGTTGAGACGGTGATCGTGACACGGCTGGCCCAAGTCCCCGCCGGGGTCCTGCGGCTGGAGGACCTGATCGGGACTTCGGCGCAGTGGCCCAGCCTGCCCGACGCCGACTTGCCCGAAGCCGAATTGGCTCCGGACGATCCGGCAACGATCCTCTATACCTCGGGCACCACCGGCCATCCCAAAGGGGCGCTGGGCACACACCGCAACCTTCTCACCAATATCATGTCGGGCGGCTATGCCGCCGCGCGCAGCGTGCTGCGGCGCGAGCATGCGCTGCCGGCGCCGGCCCGCAAGGTGCTCCTGACGGTGATCCCGCTGTTTCACGCCACCGCCTGCTCGGCCACGCTGATGGGCGCGGTCGCCGCCGGGCACACGATTGTGCTAATGTACAAGTGGGATCCGGTCCTGGCGTTCGGGATTATCGAGCGCGAAAAGGTCAACGTCACCGGCGGTGTCCCAACCATCGCCTGGCAGCTGCTCGAACATCCCGAGCGCGGCAACTACGACCTCTCGAGCATCGAAGCGATCGGTTATGGGGGGGCGCCGTCAGCGCCCGAACTGGTGCGTAAAATCCACGAAGTGTTCGGCGCGCTGCCCGGCAACGGCTGGGGAATGACCGAAACCTCGGCCACGGTGACCACCCACTCGGCCGAAGATTACCTCAATCGCCCAACCAGCTGCGGGCCGCCGGTGGCCGCCGCCGACCTCGAAATTCGCGCCGATGACGGTGTCACCTTGTTGCCCAGCGGCGAAGTGGGCGAGCTGTGGGCGCGCGGGCCGATGATCGTCGCGGGTTATTGGAACAATCCAGAGGCCAGTGCGGCGACGTTCGTCGATGGCTGGGTCCGCACCGGAGACCTCGCCTGGCTCGACGCAGAAGGCTTTTGCTTCATCGCCGACCGCGCCAAGGATATGCTGATCCGCGGCGGCGAGAATATCTATTCGAGCGAGGTGGAGAACGCGCTCTACGAGCACCCGGCGGTCACCGACGCGGCGGTCGTGGGTATAGCGCACCGCACGCTGGGCGAGGAACCGGCGGCGGTCGTGCATCTGGCGCCGGGCCAGGCGGTGAGTGAGGCCGAGCTGCAAAGCTTCGTGCGCGAACGGATCGCGGCGTTCAAAGTGCCGGTGCGGATCCTGTTCCATCCCGAAACCCTGCCGCGCAACGCCAATGGCAAGATTCTGAAGAAGGATTTGCGCGCGCTGTTCGAAGCCGACTGAATGTTTACGCTTTGGTAATCCGCACGCGCGACAATCCGCGCATGGCCAAAGCTCTCGCCCTTGCCACCGTGCAGCCGCTGTTCGATCCGGTCGAAGTGCTGCGCTGCGTATTCGTGGTCGGCTGCGCGCTTAGCCTGATTCTCGCGGGGCAGGCGCTACCGTCAGGCTGGTAGCAGCTTCCACAGCGCGGCCAGCGCTGACAGACCCAGCACCGCGCCCGTGAACAGCCGCCAGACCCGGTCGCTGATCTTGCCGAACGCCCGGCTGCCGAGCCAGTTGCCCAGCAACACCGCCGGAAACAGCAACGCCGCCAACAGCGGTTCGCGCAGCGTCGCCACTCCCAAGGCGGTGGCCGAGACCACTCCGGCCACGGACGTCGCGAGGAAAATCGTCATCATCGAGGCGCGGGCCAGCTGCGCGGGAATTTCGCGGCGCAGATAATAAGGGACCACAGGCGGCCCCGGCATCCCGGCAAAGCCCGTGAGAATACCCGAGATGACCCCCGTGCCGCCGGTTTCAATCACGCTCGGTTGGTGGTGCGCGGGGCGCTTGGGCAGCAGGACCAGGACAAATGAGCCCAGCGCGATCAAGGCAATCGCCAATCGCGCCAAGGCCGGGTCAGTTACCACCAGCATCCCCACCCCCAAAGGGGTCGCCAGCATTGCCACCGCTGCGATCTGCAGCGCGCTTTTCTCGCTCGCGCCGATGAATTTTTTGAGTCCGGCCAGCCCGATCAGCAGCCCCAGCCAATTGGCCACCACCACCGCCTCGCGCGGGGGAAGCGCCAGTCCCAGCACCGGCACCAGCAGGATCGCCATCCCGAATCCCGCCAGCCCGCGAACGAACGCGGCGGCCAGCGTTGCGAACAGCGCGATGCCGAGTTGGAGCGGGGTGAGGCCCAGCATCAACCGGCGCGGGGCGCTGGCAGCGCGCGGTCTTCGACAGGCTCAGGCAGAGCGGGCGAGGAGGTATGGCGCACTTAACAACCCCCGCTCATGCTGAGCCTGTCGAAGCACACGCGCCCAGCTCGCCTCAACTCCGCAAGTCGGGCGGGGTGGCTTCGGCTTTCAACAGCGCAATCGCTTCAGCCAGTGGCATCACCCGTTGGTGTTCGACATCCATCGAACGCAGCGCGACGGTGCCCTCTTCGGCCTCACGCTTGCCCAGCACCAGCAGATGCGGGACCTTTTTGAGAGAATGCTCGCGCACCTTGTAGTTGATCTTTTCGTTGCGCAGATCGGCCTCGACCCGGATCCCGGCGGCCGCAAGCTGGCGCACCACATCGCGGGCATAGTCATCGGCGTCTGACACAATCGTCGTCGCCACCGCCTGCACCGGGGCGAGCCACACCGGCAGCTTGCCGGCGTAGTGCTCGATCATGATCCCGATGAAGCGCTCAAACGTCCCCAGAATCGCGCGGTGGAGCATCACCGGGCGGTGCTTGTCACCATCTTCGCCGATGTAGCTCGCATCGAGCCGTTCGGGCAGCACGGTGTCGGTTTGCAAAGTGCCGCACTGCCACGTCCGCCCGATCGCGTCGGTCAGGTGGAACTCCAGCTTGGGGGCATAGAACGCGCCTTCGCCGGGCAGCTCTTCCCAGCCGAACTGTTCGGTCGCCCGGCCCGTGGCAACCACTGCATCGCGCAGGCTTGCCTCGGACCAATCCCACATTGCGTCCGACCCGAACCGCTGTTCGGGACGCAGCGCCAGCTTGATCGCATAGTCGGGGAAACCGAGATCCTTGTATATGCTGTCGAGCAGATCGCAGAACGCCTTGACCTCATCGACCAGCTGATCTGGCCGCACGAACAGATGCGCATCGTCCTGCGTAAACTGGCGCACGCGCATGATCCCGTGCAGCGCGCCGTGCGCTTCATTGCGGTGGCAGCAGCCGAACTCGGCCATCCGCAAGGGCAGGTCACGATAGCTTTTGATGCCCTGCTTGAAGATCAGGATATGCGCCGGGCAATTCATGGGCTTGAGCGCCATCCAGTCGGCCTCGCCCGAGATCACCGGGCCTTCGTCTTCGGTGTTGGGCACCTCGTCGGGGATCACAAACATGTTTTCGCGGTATTTGCCCCAGTGGCCCGATTGTTCCCACTGCTTGGCGTCCATCACCTGCGGGGTCTTGACCTCGACATAGCCCGACCCATCGAGCCGGCGGCGCATATAGGCCTCCAGCTCGCGCCAGATCAGATAGCCCTTGGGGTGCCAGAACACGCTGCCATGGGCTTCGCTTTGCAGATGGAACAGGTCCATCTCTGCGCCGAGCTTGCGGTGATCGCGCTTGGCCGCTTCTTCCAGCCGCGTCAGGTGCGCATCGAGCTGCTTCTTGTTGAGCCAGCCGGTTCCATAGACGCGGCTGAGCACCGCATTATTCTGATCGCCGCGCCAGTATGCGCCCGACACGCGCGTGAGCTTGAATGCGGCGGGATCGAGCTTGCCGGTGCTCGGCAGATGCGGCCCGCGGCACATGTCGAGCCAGTCGTCACCCGACCAGTAAACCGTCAGGTCTTCGTCACCCGCCAGTTCGGCGGCCCATTCGGCCTTGAAGCTTTCGCCCTGCTGCTGCCACCGGCTGATCAGCTGCTCGCGGCTCCACACTTCGCGGCGCAGCGGCTTGTTTGCCGCGATGATCCGCCGCATCTCGGCCTCGATTGCGGGCAGATCGTCTTCGGTGAACTGACGCTCTTTTGGCGCGAAGTCATAGTAGAAGCCATCGTCGGTCGACGGCCCGAAGGTGATCTGCGTCCCCGGGAACAGCGCCTGCACCGCCTCGGCCAGAATATGCGCAAAATCATGCCGCGCGAGCTCGAGCGCATCGGCTTCGTCGCGCGCGGTGACCAGCGCCAGTTTCGCGTCGCCGCTGAACGGCCGCGTCAGATCAACCAGCTCGCCATTCACCCGTGCCGCCAGCGCCGCTTTGGCCAGGCCCGGGCCGATCGCCGTTGCCACGTCCGCGGGGGTTGAACCCAGCGGCATTTCGCGAACCGATCCATCGGGCAGACTGATTTTCAACGGTGCAGACATGCGTGCTCTTTCGTATTCGTGCCGGCGCTTTGGCACAGAGCGCCAAGCACCGGAAGGGGCGGCGTCGGCAAATTACAGGTACAGGAGGTGACACCAGCCGCCCGAACCCGGACAGCGGCGCAGCTTCGCGTCAGGCGAAGCGCGCCAGCCCCGGGAAGTCCCGGGTGGTGGTAGTCAAAATCAAGGTGCATTGCTGCTTCATCGCTGCAAGCTTTAATAGCGGTACGGTTAAGAGGCAACTACGCCGAATACATCCGCTGCCCAGCCAGCACCGTCATCTGTTTGGTCCCGGCGAGCGCGGTGCTACGCTGGCGGACTGTGGCCAGAAACCGGAATTCACAGGTCGCCGATCGCGGCGTCAGTTCAACCGCCATATAGCCGCGCTGCGCCATGTCGCACCATTTGAGATGCGGGTTGCGCGACACCGTGGCCCGCGCCAGTTCATCGGCTTTCATCCACCGGATCGAGCTTTCGGCGCCGGGCGAAGTGACCGAGGTCCCGGCCATTTCCACCCCGACTCGCGCGCCCTTGCGGTCAAGGTCGAAGGCCCAGGCATTGTGGCTATCGCCCGACAGCACCACCAGGTTGGCATCGGCCGCCAGCGAGGCCTTGAACAGCCGATCACGCGCCGCCGGATAACCGTCCCAGGCGTCCATGTTGAGCGGTACCCCGGCGCGGCCCGCCTGCACGCTCGCCACCAGCCAGTCTTTAAGCCAGCCCGGAGTGTCAGCCGGCATCCCGGCGATCACATCATCGCCCATCGCCACGCTGCCCATCACGATCTGCTGCGCGACCACTTGCCAAGGCTTGCGGGCCTTGACCGAAGCTTTGAGCGCGTCGGCCAGCCAGCCTTCCTGCGCCGCGCCCAACAACGTATGCTTGGGTTCGCGCCATGCGCCGTCGCGGAACCTGGCGAAAGCGGCTTCGGCCTGATCGGCCGGAACGCTTTTGGCCACCGCTTGCAGATCGAGCTGTTTGGTGCGTGCGGTCAACCGACTTTCAAGTTTGAACAGCGTGGCGAGATTGCCGATTTCGTATGAGCCCCAATCGTGGTCCGATACCGGCAGCCATTCGCGGTAAGCCCGCATCGAAGCCGCCTTGCGCATCGCCCAATCGCCTTCGCTGGCGTCATGGTTCTCGGCCCCGTCATGGTAACTATCGTTGGCGCTTTCGTGATCGTCCCACATCAAGACCATTGGCAACTGCTGATGCAGCCGCTGCAAATCGGGATCGGCGCGATACGTAGCATGGCGTTCGCGGTAACCGGCGAGCGTCACCGCCTCGCTTACCGGCAGGACGCGCTCGGCCAACGCCGCCTTAGTGCTGGGATATTCGCCGCGTTTGTATTCGTAGTAGTAGTCGCCGAGGTGCACCGCCAAGTCGAAGTCGCCCGACTCAACCGCATGGGCATAGGCGTTGAACCAGCCAAATCCGAAGTTCGAGCAGGAAAACACCGCCATGCGGAACTTGGCAACCTTGCCCACCGGCAGCGTGCGGGTGCGGCCCACCACTGACTTGCCCCCATCGGGCGCAATGAACCGGTAATGATACCAGCGCCCCGGTGCGAGCCCGGTGACATAGGCCTTGGCGCAGCAATCTGCATTGGGTGAGGCGAGCGTTTGGCCGTGCGCAACGATCTTAGCGAACTGATCATCGCTGGCCACTTGCCAGTGCAGCGCCGTTTCAACGCCGCTAAAATAGCGGGTCCAGAGCAGGACCCGGTGCGCGCCCGGCTCGCCGCTGGCCACCCCGTGGGTGAACCCACGCCGGCCCTGCGCCAGCAGCGGCGTGCCCAGCCCGGCCAACCCCAGCGCGGCCAGCTTGAGCGCAGTACGCCGGCTCGTGTGGGTGATTGAGGCCGGTTCGGACGGGAACATGGTCATTGGATTCTCGCTGATTTTTGAGAAGAATAGCGGGCTTTTGCGGCAGGGCAATGAAATGTAATGTCAAGGGCGGTTGACATCCGAGGTCTTAGATGTAAAGATACCTTTACACAAAGTTGAGGAGACTTGTCATGAAAAACATAATCATCGCGTTGGGTTGGGCCGCAGGTCTGATCCTATTGCCGTTCGCTGCGCGCAGAGGGCTGGTCGACATAGACACCATCAAAACCATGACGCCCATGCTGACGGTGCTCGCAGTGTTGCACCTCACGGCGCGCAATCACAGTTCGCGCTGCCTGCCGAGATGCAGCAGGGGAGCGGTCTGATGGCGGCGCGCAATCCGGCCTATCGCCGCTATTTGAAGCGCATGGCAGTGGCCGCAGTACTGTATGTCGCGGCGATCCTCGTGGCAGTCAAAGTGCTGCACCACAATACGGCGGTCAGCCCGCCAACTGTCGCGCTCGCTTTGCTCCCGGGACTGGCGGCGCTGCTGATGCTTTATGCGATCGGGCGCTTGCTGACCGAGCTCGAGGACGAGTATCTGCGCATGCTTGAAGTGCGCAAGGCGCTGATAGCGACTGCCGTGGCACTGGCGGTGGCGAGTGTGTGGGGTTTACTCGAAATGCTGACCGCCGTGCCCAAGCTAGAGGTGTTCTGGATCTTTCCGATCTGGTGCCTGGGGCTGCTGGTCGGCGCGGTGGTCAACCGGGTGACCATGGGCTCTGCGGGGCTAATGTGAAAAACCGCCTCAAGGTGCTGCGCGCCGAACGTGACTGGAGCCAGCAGGATCTGGCCGAGCGGCTGTGCGTGAGTCGACAAAGCGTCAATGCGATCGAAACCGGTAAATACGATCCGTCGCTGCCACTGGCCTTCCGCATCGCCGACCTGTTCGAACTGACGATCGAGGACATCTTCATCCGCAATTGAACGCTTGCCGGGCGCAACTCCGGCGCGCAGATTGTCGTGCGAGGGAGAGCCGCGATGATTGCCGAATATCTGGAACTTGATGCCACCGGTCTGGCCGAGCTGGTGCGCAGCGGCGCGGTTTCAGCAGCGGAACTTGCCGACTGTGCAATCGAGCGGATTGATCAGCTCAATCCCAAACTCAACGCGGTGATCCATACATTCTATGACCGCGCGCGAACAGCCGCGCAGCAATCGCAAGCGGGTCCATTCGCCGGGGTGCCGTTCCTGCTCAAAGACATTTTGGGCGATCTGGCAGGCGAGCCGACGCGGCAAGGGTCACGGCTCATGCCGCCGGTCCCGGCCGAGCACAATGCTGAACTGGTTGACCGCTTCATTGCCGCCGGACTCAATCCCCTTGGCAAGACCAACGTGCCCGAATTCGGGCTGGTCGGGACCACCGAATCGGCTCTTTATGGCCCGGCCAAGAATCCTTGGAATCTGGCGCATTCGACCGGCGGATCGTCGGGTGGGTCGGCTGCGGCGGTGGCCAGCGGGATGGTCGCGATCGCCCACGCCAACGACGGCGGCGGCTCGATCCGGATCCCCGCCTCGGCCTGCGGGCTGGTTGGGCTTAAGCCGACCCGTGCGCGCAACCCGTTGGGGCCGCTGGTGGGCGATGTCATGGGCGGACTGGTGCAGGAACACGTGGTTTGCCGCACGGTCCGCGATGCGGCACGGATGCTCGATTGCACTGCGGGTCCCGGGCTGGGCGATCCTTACGCTGCACCGCCCGCACCGGCTAGCTTTGCTGCTGCGCTGGAGCAGAAAAGCCGGCAGCTGAAAGTGGCTTTTGCGCGCACCAAGATCAACGGGGATCCGCTCCACCCCGAATGCGCTGCGGCTGCAGAAGCGGCAGCCAAGCTGTGCGAGAGTTTGGGACACAGCGTCGAAGAGGCCGCGCCGCCGCTCGATCAGGACGCGATGACGATGGCGTTTATGGCGCTGTGGACCGCGGGCCTCGCCATGCAGGTCGATTACATCTGCGCGCTGACCGCTCAAGTGCCATCGCTGGACAATCTGGAGGGGCTGACTCTCGGGCTATATAACGCGGGCAAGCAGGTAACCGGGGCGCAAGTGCTGGGCGCGCAGGCCGCGCTGCACAGCGGGGGTCGCGCGGTGGCGGCGTGGCACCAGCAATTTGACGTATGGATCACGCCCACCCTGGGACAGCCGCCCATCGCCAATGGCAGTTTCGATCTGACCAACACCAACCCGCTCGAAGCATTTGCTCCGATGATCGACTATGTGCCGTTCACCGCCTTGCAGAATGGCACCGGCCAACCCGCGATTTCGCTGCCATTGCACTGGAGCGCCGCTGGCCTGCCGGTGGGCGTGCAATTTGTCGCCGGGGTGGGCGAGGAAGCGCTGTTGCTGACGCTCGCGGGGGAGCTTGAAGCGGCCAGCCCATGGGAGCCGCGCTGCCGGGAGATGCGCAGCCAGCTATGATCGCAGCGCAGGTCCACGAGCTGCCCGACGGGCGGCGCATTGCGTTCCGCTTTGCGCCCGGTGGCAGCCCGGCCGTAGTGTTCCTGCCGGGCTATATGTCCGACATGGCGGGATCGAAAGCGACTGCGGTGTTCGGCTGGGCCGGCGCGAACAACCGCGCGTGCTTGCTGCTTGATTATTCTGGCTGCGGGCAGAGCGGGGGTGACTTTGCCGCGGGCTCGCTGAGCCGTTGGCGCGACGAGGTGCTGGCGCTGATTGCGGCGCTCTGCGCGGGGCCGGTGGTGCTGGTGGGCTCGTCGATGGGCGGGTGGCTGATGCTGCTGGTTGCGCTGGCGATACCTCAGCGGGTGACTGCAATGGTGGGCATCGCCGCCGCGCCGGACTTTATCGATTGGGGCTTTACCGCAGAACAGAAGGTGCAGCTGGCGGCGGGCGAAACCGTGCTTGAAGCCAATCCCTATGGCCCCGATATGACCCCGACTTACTCCGCATTCTGGCGTGACGGCGAGGCTCAGCGGGTGCTCGATAGCGACATCGCGCTGACCTGCCCGGTGCGGCTGCTGCACGGCCAGGCCGATGCCGAGGTGCCATGGCAGATCGCGCTGCGGCTGGCTGGGGCCTTGCGTTCAGCCGATGTGCAGGTCACGCTGGTCAAGGACGGCGATCATCGTCTGTCGCGGACCAGCGATATAACGTTGCTGCGGCAAACCATCGCCGCGCTCGACTGAACCACAGGACCTGCCATGCCGCTTAGTCTTACCCTCTTGCTCCCGCTGCTTGCCCAGGCCGGCGTCACCGGGAGCGCGCCGGGCAATGGTCCGGCCTTGCCGCAGGCGCCGATCAGCATCCCCCGGCGCAAGGGTGCGGCCAGCGTGGCATCGCCTCAAACCACGGTCCCGGCTGCCATGCCCGCCGCCGCCCAATCGGCTCAGCTGCAGAACTGCCTCAAACTCGCGCGGGACAACCCATCCGACGCGATCGACGAGGCGGAGGGCTGGCTCGCGGCGGCCAAGAGCATGATTGACCGCGCCGGTGCCAAGCAGTGCAAGGCGCTGGCGCTGATCGGGCAGGAAAACTGGAGTGAAGCCGCCGCGCTGTTTCTGGCCGCGCGTGACGATACCCCGGCGGGCGAACCGGGCGAGCGGGCGCGGCTGGGCGCGCTGGCGGGCAACGCGCTGTTGGCGACCGGGGACACTGTCGCCGGTCTGGACGCGCTCGACCATGCCCACGGCGATGCGCATGCGGCCAATGACGGCAAGCTTAACGGGGTAATCCAGATCGACCGCGCGCGCGCGCTGGTCGCGCTGGGGCGGACCGAGGAAGCGTCTTCCGCGCTCGAAGAGGCGCGCTACGAATTGCCCGATAATTACCAGGCCTGGCTGCTCTCCGCCACGCTGTCGCGGCGGCAGGGCAAGCTGGCCGCGGCGCAGCGCCAAATCGAACGCGCCGCCGCGCTGATGCCGGTCGATCCCGAAATTGGCCTGGAGGCCGGCGTGATCGCCGTGCTTGCGGGGCGCGATCAATCCGCTCGGCTCAGCTGGCAATCGGTGATCACGGCCGCACCGGGCAGTCTGGCCGCAAAAACCGCGCAAAGATATCTTGACCAGTTGGGGCCACCGCGCGCATCACCCGCCAAGTGATGTCGCCCAATCCCCCCAAACTGTCCGTGCTCGATCTGGTGCCCGTGCGCGAAGGTTGCACGATTGGCACCGCCCTGGCCGAGGCCGCTACGCTGGCGCAGACTGCCGAGGCAGCGGGCTACAACCGTTTCTGGGTGGCCGAGCATCATGGCATGGACGGCGTCGCCGGCGGGGCCACATCGGTCGTCTTGGCGCATATCGGAGCGGCGACTAAAACCATCCGGATCGGCGCGGGCGGAATCATGCTGCCCAATCACAATCCATTTGTGATCGCCGAGCAGTTCGGCACGCTCGATGCGCTGTACCCCGGCCGGATCGATCTGGGACTGGGACGCGCACCCGGCGCCGACATGCGGATCGCGCAGGCGCTGCGCAAGGATCTGGGGCGGGCTTCCGAATATTTCCCGCAGGACGTGGTCGAATTGCGCGCGCTGTTCAGCGGTGACCCAGCGCTGGCACTGCGCGCCACTCCGGGACTGGGTGCGGCGGTCGACCTGTGGATCCTGGGTTCCAGCCTGTTCGGCGCGCAGCTGGCCGCCGCGCTGGGGCTGCCCTATGCCTTCGCCTCGCACTTCGCCCCCGATTATCTCGATCAGGCACTGGCGCTGTACCGCCAAAAATTCCAGCCATCGGCGGCGCTAGACCAGCCCTATGCGATGGCCGCGATGAACGTGATCGCGGCTGACAGCGACCCCGAAGCGGTGCTCCTCGCCTCGTCGATCGATCAGAGCTTTGTCGCACTGCGCGCCGGCACCCCGGGCAAGCTTAAGCCGCCGGTGTTGAATTATCGTCAAAGCCTGCCGCCCGGCCAGCTCGCCATGCTTGAGCATATGCGCGCAGTCAGCGCGGTCGGCAGCCCGGCCACGGTCAGCGCGGCAATCGCGCAATTTGTCGAACGCACCGGCGCCGACGAGATCATTGTCTCGGGCGCGACGTTCGATCCGGCAGCGCGACGGCGGTCGCTCGAACTGACCATGCAAGCACTGATTTAAGGCCCTAAACCTTAGGCGCGGGTGGTTGCGCTGGTCCAGTCATGCTTCTACAGTGCGCATAAATGCTACGTCGGTTAGCAATAATATAACAAGCAGGAACGGGCGTGGCGGCTTTTCGCCGCCGCTGCCCCAAGGAGCTATCGCATGAGATCGAAGTCTGCGTTGAGCAAAGCCCTGGCCCGACAGCTGGCCGATTCGTTGCTTCCCGGAGACTTGCCCTTCACGCCCGACGGTTTGGAGCCCGCCGCCGCTTTCGTGCTCGCTGCGGCCGCCATGCGGGATACCGGTCAGGCCAGCATTGTCATCGAATCGATTTCGGGCAGCGCCAGTGACCGCTTCATGCGGATTGCGCTGATCAACGATGACATGCCGTTCCTGGTCGATTCGATCTCCGCCACGATCGCGGCCTACGGACTGGGCATCGACCGTCTGCTGCATCCGGTCATGGCCGTGCGCCGCGACACTGCGGGGAAATTGCTGGAAGTGCTCGACCCGCAGACCGCCGGCGAACAGCTCGAAAGCATGATCTATCTTGAGACCGAACGCGGCGACGCCCGGGTGCGGCGGGCGCTGGAGATTGCGCTAACAACGACCTTGGCCGATGTCCGCGCGGCTGTGCATGATTGGCCGCGATTGCAGGCCGCGATGGGCCGCGATGCTGATGGACTGGCGGGCGGCGAAGGCGCGGCCTTGCTGCGCTGGTTCAAGGACGGGATGTTGACTCAGCTGGGCCATGTCACGCGGATGCGCGACGGCAGCCAGAGCGACGCGCTGGGGATCTGCAAAAAAAGTGCCAAGCAGGTGCTCGCCCCGGCCTCGTTCGACCGGGCTTTTGCCTGGTTTGACAACAAGTCAAAAAGTTTTGGACGGGTGCCGCTGATCATCAAGTCAAACCTGATTTCCAATGTCCACCGCCGGGTGCCGCTCGATCTGCTCCTGATCCCGGTGATGGAAAGTGGCAAGGTCAAGGCCTTGTCCGTCCACGTCGGGGTCTGGACGAGCGTTGCACTCGCCGCCGCGCCTGACCGGATCCCGCGTATGCGCACCCAGCTGGCCGAACTGATGGCCAAGCTTGGCTTTGCCGCTAATGGCCACGCCGGCAAGGCCCTGGTCCACGCGCTGACCGCGCTGCCGCACGACTTGCTGATCGGGTTTTCCGATGCCGATCTTGAGCGGATCGCCACCGCCATGATGAGCCTGGTCGATCGCCCCCGCCCGCGGCTGGCGCTGGTTTTGGCTCCGCTTGAGCGCCATCTGTTCGCTTTCGTGTGGCTGCCGCGCGATGCGCTATCGACCACAGTCCGCTTGGCCATCGCCGATATGCTGAGCCATGCCACCGGCGCCCCGGTGCTCGATTGGAGCTTGCAGGTTGAAGGCAGCAGTCTGGCGCTGATCCGCTTCGTGCTCGATATTCGCGATGGCATCCCCAAGCCCGACGAAGCCCGACTCGATTTGCAATTGCAGGCGATGGTGCGCGGTTGGACCGATGCAGTCGAGGCTGAGATCGCCGCCAGCGAAGAACCGTCACGCGCGGCGGCCATCGCGATGCGCTTTGCCGAGGCGTTCCCGCAAAGTTACCGCAGCGCTTACGGCGCGGCCGAAGCGGCGGCCGACATCGCCCGGCTGCGGCGCTTGGCCGATATAGGCGAAGATGGCCCGCGCCGGGGTGCACGGCTGCTGTGCTCGGACGACATGTCGGCGGGTGACCTGCGGCTCAAGCTGTACCAGCGCAGCGGCGCGATTGCGCTGTCCGATGCGGTGCCTGCGCTGGAGAATTTTGGCTTCAAGGTGATCGAGGATGTCCCGACCGACCTTGACGGCGGCCGGCTCGGGACGATCCACGATTTCGCGCTAACTACCCCGGCCGGGCTCGAGTGCGCCGAATTGCTCGAACGCGCCGAAGCGATTGAGGTGGCGCTGGCCGACGTGCTCAACGCTCACGCCGAAGACGATCCCTTCAACCGGCTGATCATCGCCGCGGGGCTGAGCGCCGAAGAAGCCAATTGGCTGCGCGCCTGGTATCGCTATTTGCGCCAGGCCGGGATGAATTTCGGGATTCCGACCGTGGTCGATGCGCTGCAACACGCGCCGCAAGTGACTCGCGGGCTGATCGCGCTGTTCATCGCGCGCCACGATCCCGCGTTCAAGAGGGACCGCGACAAGGCCGAGGCCGAGGCGCAGGGCGATATCCGCAACGCGCTCGCCGGGGTCAATGCGATTAACGATGACCGCTTGCTGCGCCAGTACCGCGCGCTGGTCGAAGCCATCTTGCGCACCAACGCCTTTGCTCCGGCGGGCGACGCTGCGCTGGCCTTTAAGCTCGATTCGGCGCTGGTTCCAGGCCTGCCCAAGCCGCTGCCGTGGCGCGAGATTTTTGTCTATTCGCGGCGGGTCGAGGGCATCCATCTGCGCGCTGGGCCGGTGGCGCGCGGGGGCTTGCGCTGGTCCGACCGGCGCGACGATTTCCGCACCGAGGTGCTCGGGCTGATGAAGGCCCAGCGGGTCAAGAACGCGGTGATCGTGCCGACCGGCGCAAAAGGCGGGTTCTATCCCAAACAGCTGCCCGATCCGCTGCGCGCCGAAACGGGTGGGCGCGACGGTTGGTTGGCCGAGGGTAAGGAGAGCTACAAGTTGTTCATCCGCACCTTGCTGTCGATCACCGACAACATTGTGCATAGCAAAGTGGTTCACCCCAAGGCGGTCGTCATCCGTGACGGTGCGGACCCCTATTTCGTGGTCGCCGCTGACAAGGGTACCGCGACTTTTTCGGACACCGCCAACGCTATCGCTGAAGACCAGGATTTCTGGCTCGACGACGCCTTCGCCAGCGGCGGCTCGAAGGGTTATGACCACAAGGCGATGGGGATCACCGCCAAGGGCGCATGGCTCTCGGTCCAGCGCCACTTCCGCGAAATGGGGGTCGATGTACAGTCAGACCCCGTGCGCGTGATCGGCTGCGGCGATATGTCTGGCGACGTGTTCGGCAATGGCATGCTGCTGTCTAAATCGCTGCGGCTGTTCGCGGCGTTCGACCACCGGCACATTTTCCTCGATCCCACTCCCGATCCAGCCAAATCGCACGCCGAGCGCGTTCGGATGTTCGCGCTACCGCGTTCAAGCTGGGACGATTATAACAAAAAGCTGATCTCCCCGGGCGGCGGCGTCTTCGCCCGCACCCTGAAGAATATTCCGCTGTCCAAGGACGTGCGCGCGCTGCTGGGGATCGAAGCATCCAGTATCGATCCCGACGGGTTGATCACCGCGATACTCAAAGCCGACGCCGACCTGCTGTGGTTTGGTGGGATTGGTACATACGTCAAGGCGGCGAGCGAGAATAACGCGGTGGTCGGCGATCCCGCCAATGACGCGCTGCGGATCGATGGTGCGGATCTGCGGGTCAAAGTGATCGGCGAAGGCGCCAACCTTGGTACGACCCAGGCCGGACGGATCGAGTTTGCCCTGCTTGGAAATGGCGGAACTGGCGGGCGCATCAACACCGACTTCATCGACAATTCGGCCGGGGTCGATTGTTCGGATCATGAGGTGAACATCAAGATTGCGTTGGCCGGGGCCAAGCGCGCTGGGCGGCTGACCGAACCGGCGCGAGTCAAGCTGCTGGTGGCGATGACCGATGAAGTGGCGGCACTGGTGCTCGAAGACAACCGGCTTCAGGCGCTCGCGCTGTCGATTGCGCAGGCCGGCGGGGCTAAATCGGTGGCGGCGCAGTTGCACCTGATTGAGCGACTCGAAGCGCTGGGCCAGCTTGACCGCAAGACCGAAGGACTGGCCGATGGCGACGTGTTGCTGCGCCGTGCCGTCGATGGCCTGGGGCTGACCCGGCCCGAGCTGGCGGTGCTGCTGTCTTGCGCCAAACTGGCAATGCAGGAAGCGGTCGAATTGTCGGCGCTGCCCGACGATCCGGGGCTGGCTGATGAACTGCTCGCTGCGTTCCCGGCGCCGATGCGCGGCAAGTTCGAACGCGACATTCTGCATCACCGGCTGCGGCGGGAGATTATCGCAACAACGCTGACCAACCGCATGATCAACCGGCTGGGCGTGATCCACCCGTACGAACTGGCTGAAGAGGAAGGCGCGACTCTGGCGCAAGTAGCGGCGGCGTTTGTGGCCGCCGAGCGACTGCTGGGCATGGCTGCGATCTGGCGCGGGATCGAGACCGAACCGATGAGCGAGAGCGCGCGCATCTTGCTGTTCGAGCGCGCCGCTTCGGTCATGTCGGATCACATCGCCGACCTGCTGCGGGTTGGCGGCGGCACGCTTGAACCCTCGCGGCTGGTGGCCGAACTTGAACCGGGCGTCACCGACCTGTCGCACGATACCCACAGCCTGCTGGCGGGCGAAGGCCGCAGCCAGTCGGCCGCGATGGTAACCGCCTTGGTCGCCGCTGGCGCACCGCACGCGCAAAGTGCAGCCGTGGCCAAGCTGTTCGACATGGACGGCGCCATTGGCCTCGCCCGGCTGGCGCGCGACAATGGCATCGGGGCCCGGACTTTGACTGCCGCGTTCAGCGATCTGGGCGCGCGGTTGGGGCTTGACTGGGCTCAGCAGACCGCCGCGCGGATGAGCCCGTCAGACCCCTGGGAGCGCTTGCTGATTAACGGGTTGGCGCGCGATTTCCAGCAGATGCGGCTTGATTTCCTGCGCCGCAACGGCGGCAAGCAAGGCGCAGCGGCGGCGGCAGTCGAGCGCTGGGCTTTGGCCCAGGCCCCCGCGATCAGCCAGTTCCGCACCGTCATCGCCCGCGCGCAAACCGCCATGCCGGTGGCCCCGGCGATGCTGGCGCAGATCGCCAGCCAGGCGCGTAACCTGCTGGCGCGTTAAATTAGCTCAGCCAGTGCCCAGCGCGCGGCTTCGGCTACCACTGGGTCCGGATCGGCGGTCAGCGCGCGCACCGGTTCAACCAAAGCAGCATCACCGCTGTTGCCCGCCGCATAAAGACAATTGCGCACAAACCGGTTCCGCCCGATGCGTTTGATCGGCGAACCGGAAAACAGCGCGCGAAATCCTACATCATCCAGCGCCAACAACTCGGCCAAGCGTGGCGCGGCCAGTTCGGCGCGGGGCACGAAGGCCTGAACCGCCTGCGCGGCTTCGGCAAACTTGTTCCACGGGCAAACCGCCAGGCAATCGTCGCAGCCATAGATCCGGTTACCGAGGGCTTTTCTGAATTCGATCGGAACGGCAGATTTAAGCTCAATCGTCAGATAAGAAATGCAGCGCTGTGCATCGAGTTGGTACGGCGCGGGGAAAGCATTGGTCGGGCACGCGGTCTGGCAGGCGTTGCAGCTACCGCAGCAGTCTATCTCGGGGTCATCTGCTGCGAATTCCAGCGTGGTGTAGATCGCGCCCAGGAACAGCCATGAGCCGTGCGCACGGCTGACCAGATTGGTGTGCTTGCCCTGCCAGCCCAACCCTGCCGCTTGCCCCAGCGGCTTTTCCATCACCGGCGCGGTATCCACGAACAGCTTGACCTCTGCCTGATCCAGCCCGCGCCGAGCAGCTTCGGCCACCAGCCATCGGGCCAGCGCCTTAAGCGCCCCCTTCACGACATCATGGTAATCCTTGCCCTGCGCATAGACCGAGATCCGCGCGCGATCAGGATGGTCCGCCAGCGCCAGGGGGTCTCGCGACGGAGCATAGCTCATCCCCAGCACAATCACGCTGCGCGCTGCGGGCCACAGGCCTTGCGGGCTGCGGCGATGGTGCTCGCGAGCCGCCATCCATTCCATATCGCCGTGGCGCCCCGCGCCCAGCCATTGCTGCAGCCGCCGCGCCGCGAGCGGGTCTTCTGCGGCCGGCGCAATTCCGCACGCAGCGAAGCCCAATCGTGTCGCTTCCTTGCCCAAATCATGCTTTAGGCTGACGATTTCCGCAGCGTTAACCAAACTTCCTGTTGCTCCTGTTCACAGCCGCGCCATTATCGCGCCGAACATGAAGCTAGGGGAATGGCAGATGCGGAGCAACGCGCCGATGGTGGCGACCCAGATGACTGGTGCGCCGCTGGCGAGCGAGGCGCCCCTGGCTATTGAAGCGAGAGGACTGGTCAAACGCTTCGATGGCTTCACAGCGGTGGACGGCGTCGATCTGATCGTCCCCCAAGGCACGATTTACGGCATCCTGGGCCCCAACGGCGCGGGCAAGACCACCACGCTGCGGATGCTGCTGGGGATCATCGATCCCGATTCTGGCATGCGCCGCGTGCTGGGCCACGACCGCCCGCACGAAGTAGCCCACGCCATCGGCTATCTGCCCGAAGAACGCGGGCTCTATCCCTCGATGAAAGCCTATGAGGCGATTGCCTTTCTTGGCGCATTGCGCGGCCTGCCGCTCAAAGAAGGGCGGGCGCGCGGCAAGATACTGCTCGAGGAACACGGCCTGGGCTATGCCATCGACCGGCAGATCCGCCAGCTTTCAAAGGGGATGGCGCAACAGGTCCAATTGCTCGGGACATTGGTGCACGAGCCGCGGCTGGTGGTGTTCGACGAGCCGTTCTCGGGCCTCGACGCGCTTAACCAGGGCAAGCTCGAACAGACAATCCGCGCCCTCGCCGCCAAAGGCACCACGGTGATCTTCTCGACGCATGTGATCGCGCATGCCGAACGGCTGTGTGACGAAGTGGCGATTATCGCCGGAGGCAAAGTGCCATTCGCCGGACCGGTTGACCTCGCGCGCGACCGGATCCGTCCGCGAGTGCGGCTGGAAACGCGCACCGACGATGGCTCGTGGAAACGGGCGCTCCCCGCCGATACGCGCCGCGAAGGCGGTTTGTGGCTGTTTTCATTACCCGAAAGCGGGATCGAGCCACTGCTGCGCGCGCTGATCGAAGGCGAGGCTGGGATCCTCTCGCTGTCGATCGAGCGCGCCGGGTTGCACGATGCCTTCGTCGCGATTGCCGGGGAGGCCGCCGCCAGAGCGCTAGAAGAAGCCCCCGAGGAGGTCCGCCAATGACTTTTGAAGCCCGCAGCGGACGGCTTTCAACACTGGCGGCCGCCTATGTCGTGGCGCGGCGCGATTTTGTCGCGATCCTGTTCTCGCGCAGTTTCTTTTTCTTTCTGCTGGGCCCGTTGTTCCCGTTGGCGATCGGCGGCCTCGCCGGAGGGATCGGACAGAGTGTCCAGGCCAATGCTGATCGGCCAGTTTTGGGCTTGGCAATGAGCCCGGCGGATACCGCGCGGATGGTCAGGGCACAGCAGCTGCTGGCGCGCCAGCTGGGGCCGAACATGCCCGAACTGCTGGTGGTCAAACAGCTCGCTCCCAATGAACGTTTCGATCCAGTGGCAGCCATGAAAGGCAATAAAGCCAACCTGGCGGCAATCGTCACCGGCAATCCGCAGCATCCCGTACTCACCGGATCGGACGAACGGATCGCCAGTTGGCAGGGCCGGGTCGGACTGCTTTCTGCGCAGGCGATGGCGCATACGCCCAGCTCTTATCCCGAAGTTGAGCTGGCCGGGATCGCCACCACTCGTGCCGACCAAACTCACAGCCGCGTGGTTACCGCCCAGCTGGGCCAGACTGTCTTGTTCCTGCTGACCATGCTGCTGGCGGGGATGGTGCTGTCAAATCTCGTCGAAGAAAAGGGCAACAAGATTATTGAAGTGCTGGCAGCAGCCATCCCGATGGACGCGGTATTCCTGGGCAAGCTGTTTGCGATGCTGGCGGTGTCGATGGTCGGAATCTCGGTCTGGGCGATGGCCGGTTCGGCGGTGTGGCTGACCGCCGGGCACAGTCTGGCTGAATTCCCGGCCCCGGCGGTGGGTTGGCCGATGTTTTTCGCGCTTGGGGTGGTCTATTTCTCGATGGGCTATCTCCTGCTCGGCTCGATCTTCCTCGCAATCGGATCGATGGCGTCCACGGTGCGTGAGGTGCAGACGCTGTCGATGCCCGTCACCATGTTGCAACTGGTCAACTTTTTCTTCGCCAGCTTCGCCATGGCCCAGCCCGGCACTTGGATTGAGAAGGCCGCGATGATCATCCCGTTTTCTTCGCCGTTCATCATGCTCGCTCGCGCGGCTCAAGATGGCGCGCTTTGGCCGCACGCGCTGGCGATCGGCTGGCAATTGATCTGCGTAGCCGTGCTGGTCCGACTGGGCGCTGCCTTGTTCAAGAAGCGCGTTATGCAAAGCGGCCCGGCGCGGGCTAAGCGCAGGTGGTTCGGGCGCAAACCTGCCGCGGTCAGCACCGCCTGACCCAGGCGCCCGGCGCCCCGCCGACACGCTATTGACATTTGAGTAAGTGCGGCGGGATAAGTCCCATGTCGAAACGCATTTCCAATGCGGCGGCGGGAGAGACCTATCGATGGCTACGCAAGCTAGCACGCTCGAGAAATTCAGCTATCGCACCGCGCCAAGCGCAACCGACGCCTTTGCCGACTGGCTCAAGGAATACGGCCAGAGCATGCCCAAGCATACCCACCCGTGGGATGTGTCGCGTTCGGACATCTATGTCGAGGATCGCTGGCAGTCGATCTTTGCTGAAATGCGCGCAAAGGAACCGATCAACAAGGTCACCGGGACGCCCTATGGCGATTTCTGGAACGTGACTACGATCAAGGCAATCCAGCACGTCGAATCCTTTCCCGAGCTCTATTCGTCATCGTGGCGCAACGGCGGGATCACGATCGGCGAGCCGCCCCCAGAAATGACCCCCGAAATGCTCGAGGAACGCCGCTTGCCGATGTTCATCGCGATGGACCGGCCCGAACACACCGGACAGCGCCGCACCGTCGCCCCGGCCTTCACCCCGGCTGAGATCGATTACCTGGCGCAGGAGGTGCGGCTGCGCACCGCCGCAGTGCTCGATAGCCTGCCTTATGGCGAACAGTTCGACTGGGTCGAAAAAGTTTCGATTGAGCTGACCACCGGCATGCTGGCGATCCTGTTCGGGTTTCCGTGGGAAGACCGCCACCTGCTGACCTTCTGGTCGGACTGGGCGGGCGATGTCGAGCTGAGCCTGGCGCGCGAGTTGGGCGAAACACGCCACGAAATCCTGACCGAAATGGCGCAGTATTTTCAGCGGCTGTGGATCGAGCGGATGGGCAAGGAGCCCAGCCGCGACCTCATTTCGATGATGATCCATTCGGATGCGATGAGCCAGATGAGCCCGCGCGAATTCATGGGCAACCTGATCCTGCTGATCGTTGGCGGCAACGATACTACCCGCAACACCATGTCAGGCATCGTCCACGGGCTGCACAGCTTTCCCGAGCAGCGCGCGATATTCGAAAGCGATCCTGCGGTGATCCCCAATG
Source organism: Novosphingobium sp. (assembly GCA_043758955.1). Taxonomy (GTDB): domain Bacteria; phylum Pseudomonadota; class Alphaproteobacteria; order Sphingomonadales; family Sphingomonadaceae; genus Novosphingobium. The sequence continues at coordinate 44,259 of JAYVML010000002.1, forward strand.
CGGTGCAGGAATGCATCCGCTTTCAGACCCCGCTGGCCCACATGCGCCGTACCGCCACCGCAGATGCCGACCTGTTCGGTCATCAGATCAAGGCCGGCGACAAACTGATCCTGTGGTATATTTCAGCCAACCGCGACGAAGAGGTGTTTGCGCAAGCCGACCAGCTCGATCTTCGGCGTGCGAATGCGCGGCGCAATGTCGCGTTCGGTTACGGCATCCATCGCTGCGTCGGTGCGCGCTTGGCCGAATTGCAGCTTAAGATCTTGCTCGAGGAAATGCACGCGCGGCGGATGCGGGTGCAAGTCACCGGCAAGGTCGAACGGGTCCGCGCCAATTTCGTCCACGGGTTCCGGTACATGGATGTCACGCTCGAAAAATTCTGACCCGCTGCAACCTTTACGGGCTGCGCAGCGTATAAATATGTGAGGCGTAGCGCTGCTTGCGCCAACCAAGGAGCTTGCCATGATCCAGTCCCAATCGCGCCGTTCGACCTTGCGCCTGTTCGCAGCCGGCGTGGCTAGCGCGGTGCTGGCCGCCTGCGGTAGCGGCCGGGCCGAGGCCAAGGCCTATCCGGTGCGCTTCACCGATGCTGAATGGAAAAAGCGGCTCACCGCCAAACAATATGTGATCCTGCGCCAGCAAGGCACTGAACGCCCATTTTCCTCGTCGCTGTTAAACGAACACCGCAAGGGCACGTTCGTGTGCGCCGCCGATGGCAACCCGCTTTATGCCAGTTCCACAAAATACGACAGCGGCACCGGCTGGCCCAGCTTTTGGCAGCCGCTTCCAGGCGGCGTCGCCACGCACAGTGATTGGGCAGCCGGTTATCCGCGCACCGAGGTCCACTGCACCCGCTGCGGCGGCCATCTGGGGCACGTGTTCGATGATGGTCCCAAGCCGACCGGCAAGCGTTATTGCATGGACGGCGACGCAATGCTGTTCAAAGCCGGCTGAGATTTTACTGCGGGACGCACTCGCCACAGCCGCATCGCGCCGCCTTGCGGGCCGAGTGCCACCGGTTCGAGCCAATCGACTGTTCTTCCGGCCAACAGCTGTGCGGCGAGCCCGTTTGGAGCGCGGTCTAAATACATATGAGTTTCAACCAGATCAGGGCATAGCATCACATAATCGACGTGGCGCAATGCGGCCAGACCGCGCGCCTGATCGGGTGCCGCAAGGAAGGCAGCGATCGTATCGTGCATAGCCGCTGCCGCGCGGTGATGCGGGGTGGCGATCACGCTGTGCGGGGTGTGCAGCAGAACAAACGGCCCTAAATCAAACTGACCCATTATCGTGCCCGGAGGCTGACGTGCCAATGCGGATAACGAGCTGGGTTGGCCGCAGGCGACACTGACTTCGTGCGTCTGCGCCACGGTGGCTCCAGCCGGCACTGCTCCGGCCAAGGTAACAGCACGGGCATAACCTCGACCTGCCAAATCAAGCAACAACCCGGGCAACAGTGCGACCAGCATTAGCAATGCTAGCATAGCGCGCTGCGCCAGTGGGCGCGGTTCGCTCAAGCCCTGCGCGCAGCGGCGCACCAGCCAGGTTAGCGGTACGATTGCAATCGCCGAGGACACCGATGAAAATCTCGAGACAGCAATCGATATCACCACCGCGCCGCCGAGCAGAAGCGCGAACTCGCGCCAGAACTGTCCGCCATCGCGCCGCGCCAGATTGATCGCCACGCCCAGACCGACCAGCGGCGGCAGTGTCATCTGCATCAGCACGGTCCAGTCCTGCCGCCAGACCGGCATGCCTTCTTTGACATTGTCGTACCAGAAGTTGCGCACCAGTGGGTCGAGCCGGGCGAACGGGCCCGCGCTGCAACCGGGCGCAATCAACAGGAACAACGCGGCTCCACCCGCCGCCACTAGCCCCAATCCCGCCACCAACCACAGCCTCGGCAAGGCCGCACGCAGCGCCAGCGCGTTCACACCAAGCGCAATCGATCCCAGCGCGGCCAGATATGCCGGGGAAACGGTGTCGCAGTAATTGGTCAAATCGCCTAGCCCGCGCGTACCCACAAAGAACACCGCACTGCCAATCACCAGAACATCGAGATACCAAGCGAGCCACCGCCAGTCGCCCGGATTTCGCCACCAGCGCAGTGCAAACACCGCGCCGAATAACCCCGCGAACGGCAACAACTCCAGACTGACTGCCAAGCCGAACGCCAGGCTGAGCCCGGCGATCAACGCTGCTGCGCGCGGGGTCTTGGCCAACAGCGCATTAAGCGCCGCCACCACCGCCACCACTTGCCAGGCGTGGTGATCGATCCGCGGCGGTTCGAACTGCAGCATCGCGGGCAGCATCAGCAGCATCAGCAGTGTGGCAATCAGCACCAGCCGGGTATCCAGCTGCCGCGCGACCAGCCGCGCCAGGCACAACTGTGCCGCGAGCAGGGTCAACAGCGGCACAATCGCCACCGCTGCCAGTTCAGCCCGCGCCGCGCCCAGCAGCGGGCGCAGCAGCATAATCACTGCGGCGATCGGTGCATCGACCAGCCGCGACCAATGCATCACTATCCCATCGGGCGGAGCGACGCGGTATTGATGCAGGTCAAACCAACCTTGTCCGGCCAGTAAATCGCGGACTTGAACCATGCGCAGCGCATCGTCAGGATCGGAGAAGTGCAGCGATGCGATCGTCTGCCAGTCACGCAGCAGCGCCAGCACGGCGACCAGCGCCCAGCCCGCCAGCACCGCACCGAGCGCGCGGCGGCGATCAGTGGCCCATAAAGTCATCGTGCCAAGTTCATCACGGTAAGTGCTATGTTGCTGCGGGCTTGCGAAAAACGAAACTGTCGCGCAACAGCCAGGTAATGATAAAGCTTGCACCAACCGCGAGCAGCTTGGCCAGCCGAGGATCAAGTCCGAGCGCACTTCCAGCGGCAACGATGGCCGTGGTCAGCAGTAAGCCAATCAGGGCTGAGACGACGAACAGCGCCTTTTGCCGTGTCCTCGCCGGGCCGGAGCGAGCGACGCTGGCGGTGAACACTTTGCGGCTCGATACCAGCCAGTGCACCGCGATGCCCAGTGCATAGCCCATGGCCGCTGCAGGCGCAGGAGACAGTCGCAGTTCGAGCAATGCCACAAAGCAGGCGAAATCGCAGCCTAGTGCGATCACGCTGGCACCAAGATAGCGCAGCAGCAGGACCTGCCGCAGCGGTGCCAGCCGCGCAGTCAACGTCGCCACGATCAGGCCGCGTCGCGGCGTCGCGCCGGCACCACGCGTTCGGGCACATCGCGCACCGAGGCGAGCGCAGCGGCTTGATCAGCGCTTGGTGACTGGCTGGATGGCAAGTTGGATTTAGGCAATCTGCCGCCTGCACCTTCGTCGCCTGCTTCGTGATACTCGGCATCTTCGTTTACGCACCACACGTCGTAAACCCGCGCCTCTGCTTTGATGTTTTCAACCGTCAGCATGGCGGTCATCATCGCGTGATCCTGATTGTTATAGCGGTGCATGCCGTTGCGACCGACCAAGTGTAATGTGGGGTGCTGGCCTTCGAGTTCCGCGCGCAGGACCGCGACGTGCGCGGCATAGTCCTCGTCATAGACCGGATAGGCCTTTTCCTGCCGGACCACTGCGCCGCCGATCACCTGTTCGGCCGAAACCAACCCCAGAATCGCGGTTTCGCGGGTGGCGAGATCAATCAGGTCGGCATCGCTCATCGACCACAGCCCGTCGCCCGCAAAACAGAAGTATTCGAGCCCGACGCAGGCCACCCCGGCTTCGGGCACCATCTCGGGCGACCATGAACGAAAATTCTGGATCCGGCCGACCTTGACCTTGCTGTCGTGGATATAGATCCAGTTATCGGGGAACAGGTCGTCCGAGCGAATCTTGAGCGCGACAGTCAGAAAATCACGGTAACGCAGCTGCTTGGCGGCCAGACTGGCCTGCGGCAACGGGTGCAGTCGCGCGGCGAGGTCACGCAGCGGAGCCGAACTGATCGCATGGCGTGCCCAGATTATCGTCTCACTTGCTCCGTGCGTGGCGGTCAGCCGCCAGCCATCGTTCCCATCGCTGGCGAGCAGTTTAAGCGTGTGGCCCATCAGCACTTCGCCGGTGCCACTGGCAACAATCTTGTCCCGCGCGGCGTCCCACATCATGCCCGGGCCCAGCCGAGGGTAACGAAATGTTTCGAGCAGGGTCTTGGTCTGCATGCCGTTATTGGGGGCCTTATTAAGCCCCAGACTGCGCTTCAGTCCATCGACCACGGCGCTCCATAGCGACAGCCCTTTGATACGCTGCGCGGCCCAGTCGGCGCTCATCTCGTCGCAGGGCATGCCCCAGACTTTCTCGGTGTAAGTCTTGAAGAAGATTGAATAGAGTTTGTGGCCGAATTGGTTGACGGTCCAATCTTCGAAGCTCTTGACCTGCTTGTTGGGGAACAGCTGCGCCTTGGCGAAGCTGATCATGCACCAGGTGCTGCGAACGATCCCCAGGTTCCACAGCGCTTCGAACGCGCGCAGCGGGTAGGAATAGAATTTTCCTTCGTAGTAGATGCGGCTCATCCGCGGGCGCTGGATGAAATCGTCGGGCAGAATCTCGTTCCACAGATCGACCACCTGCTGCGATTTTGAAAAGAACCGGTGTCCGCCAATATCGAAGCGGTAGCCCTCGTGTTCAACCGTGCGGCTGATCCCGCCGACGTAAGTAGCGTCCTGTTCGATTATCGCGACGCTGAGGCCTGCCTTGGTCAGCAAATAACCGGCGGTGAGCCCGGCCGGGCCCGCGCCGATAATCGCCACATCAACCGATTTTTCGCGGCTGGCTGCCGTTTTTCCAGCACCGGAGAAGCCTGCAATTGTCATATTGTCCCCACCTGATCGCGGCTCTCAGGAGTGAAGGAAATTGCCTAATCAGTGGTTAACGCGGGCCCAATTATGGTCGGCTCTGATTGATCAGGCGATTCATCGTGATCGACCTGGATGCGCTCCGCCAGTTCGGCCAGCACGTCGAGCCGGAACCCTTCCTGAAATACCAGCCCGTGCAAGCCGCCGCGCCGCCAGCGCACGCGCGCGCGCAGCGCGGGCATATGCCGCCCCTTGATCCGCACTTGGCACCCAATCGCCAACCGCTGATCGAGCCTGAGCGCCGCGCCGTGCTGTGAGAGATCACAAAGTTGGGCCGGCAGGGTCAGCTCCTCAACCAGCAGCAGGATCGGTACGGGAGGATGCAGCCGCAGGCGGATATGGCGTTTGGGAAACGGCCCGGCTTCCGCGATCAGCCGGTCAACCGCAATGGGCCCCTCGGCAAAGCAAAACCCCGCGTGATTGTTCTTTTGCCAAATCCTGGTCACGCGGAAACACGTGCCGCTCCCCAGTTCAATCTCGCAGACCTGATCCTGGGGAATCGCGTGGAACAGGCGCACTTTGATGCCATTGTCCGACACATCGCGTAGCACGCAGAGGAACTCGCCGTCCGGAGTGCGCAATTTGCCGACCCGGAGCAGCAAGGTGAAGCGTTGGGTTTTGCGTTGTTCAGGCGGTAGAAGCTGTTCCGGGGGGAAACTGGCGGACTTGCGGACCATGCTGCTCTCCACGCAGCCGGGATCGCCGCGCGCCGACTTCTGCTATCCGAACATGGCGAAGCCTCAATCAAAGCCGACGTAAGTAGTTGGACTGAGGTCTTTTATCGGCAGTTGGTGCGCGACGCAGTCCGGAGCGAACCAGTCTCGCCAGCCGAATTCCCTAGTCGCAGGGAATTAGCAGGGAAATTCCGCATTTTTTGCTCAAATGGTCTGCATCGGGTAAAAATTATGCAGTGATGTCGGTACTTTAAACCATAAATTCCCGTACGCGATCGCAGGGAAAAATATTGGTCTTTCAGGGAATTCCCGTGGCAAAGGTTCGCCTGGGGCCGGCAATTTCACTTGGCCGAGGTGCCTTGATTGACAGCACCTCTCAATGAGCC
>JAYVML010000003.1:0-8854 GCA_043758955.1 Novosphingobium sp.
CGTTCCCGCGCACATCGCGCTGGTTCGGAAAGCCCTTTCTGGCATCTCGGGCCGAGCCGACCTCGAGACGCTCGCCCGCTTACTTGGTGAAATTAGCAAGGTGGTTTCGGTTTAACGCTGCTTCGGTGTTTCGAACAATCGATTGAGGTTAGGCTCCCTATGACTTCAGTTGGCCGGTTATGCCATTCCGCCACTGGGTAACAAGCGTATGATCTTGACCACTCGGACCGCTCGAAAATCTCCCTTGAACACTTCCTTCGGATCGAACGGACCATAGGTGCCATAGCGATAGAATAAGGTCAGGCAGCAACACGACTTAGCCTCCTGCGGAAAGCCGCTCGGCCATGCCGATCAAAACAGGCCTGATCCCAGCGGCGTTCATGAACAAAACGATGGCAGGGAACTGGGACCCCGAGACCGGCGCAAAAACGTGTGAAGGGCATTCGCCGTCAATGGTCGTAATAGAAATTTGCTCATGCGACACGTTGTTGATCCTTACTTACCGCCAACGGAAATTATGGCCTGCGCCCTGCTCAGTGTGTGAAGGCTACCGAAAATGTGGGACCGAAGACCTCTTGCCATGCATCGATGGTCTCGCCTTTGCCCGTTGCCTGTTTTGCCCATTCGATTGCATCACCCGCATCGCTTGCGGCAGCCACGATCAAGCTTGTGTGCTGACTAGTATATAGGCGACCGACGTTGTTTTTGCAGTTCACCGGATCGATAATTTTAACTGGCTGCCACATCGGTACCGAAACGTCACCTGCAGGATAGTAGTCTGCAAATGCAATCAACTCAGCCAGTTGGCTAGTTGAAATATAGTTGAAAAATGCCAACAATGATTCGGGGTAAAAGGAAAGATCGACACCATCGTCAGAAAGTTTGGCGAAGATCAGTTCGATCATGAAAGACTTAAAGCGGAAGCCATCGATTTGAGATTTACATCTTCTGGCCCAGAATTTGGCTAGGCGAACGTTTTGAGAAAAATGCTTCGGCGATTTTGATTTGCGCGTGCGGCAAAAATCCAAGTGCATAGCGCTGTTCCCTTAGCGAGACTTCCTGAAAGCATCATCTTTTTTAGGCTGAAATCAGGGTGATCGCTCAGGTAAGTTTCAAGTTTGTCCCGCAAACGCCAAACCTGCTCGCGATAACCTTTGACGTCATCGCGATGCAAATTGACCTTACTATCTGCGAAGGTCAAAATCTCATTTTGACTTACGTGCGCTAGAGACAAGACTCTTCCTTCCCGCATTTAGTATTTCAAATTTGGCACTCCCCAGTGAGAGTGCCAATTGTAGGAACATGCTAAGAACATGTCAAGCAGCCCGAGCGAGGCTGTGGAGTAAATGGGGTGGTTGGGGCGCCTTGAGACGCACTGGAACTACAAAATTGCACTAGAATGTCGGCGACGGTTTAGTGGCATTAACACTGCACTTAACCGGCGCCCAATCAACCCCGCATCGACCAGCCTCACCCATTCCCGCACGTCCCACTCCTTCCCGCCAGCGCCATCATGCCCCCAGGGTTCGCGCGGTGGGGGTGCTTCGGGGAAGCGGATGGTGCCGGGGCGGCTCTTGGCGGGGGGCAGGCCGATGTCGGGGAAGCCGTGTTTGAGGAACTGGGGGAGTTCTCTGGTGCTCATTGGTCTTCGCTCCGGTCTTCGCGGAAGTCGCTGAGTTCGATGCGGTGAGTGACGTTTGCGCCGCTCAGTCGGTCATCGTGCTCGTCGGGCGCATCGCGCTGGTCGGGATCGTTCCAGCCGTGGCGGCCGGCGGCTTCGTCGGCCTCGGCCGCGCTGACATAGGCTTCGTAGAGCGCGCGGGTGCCTTTGGTCAGGCCGCCAAGCCAATTGCGCTGCATCCCGTCGATCATCGCGTCGAGCGCGTCGGTGGTGGCTTCGGGATCGGCTGCCTCGTCGCGGGCGCGCTCGTCCTCCCACTCCTGGCGCCACTGCCGCTTGAGCCGGGTGAGCTGCATCTGGTCGATCGCGTTGAGCCCGGCGGGCTTGCCCCCGGTGAAGCGTTCGGGCGCGCGGTTGCGCAGCAGGTACGCGCCAACCTCGGCCCGGCCGACGCGGCGCGCGGCGCTTTTGACGCTGCCGGTTTCGGCCAGCGCCTCGATAAAGGCGAGCTGGGCCGCGGGCTTCCAGCCGTTGTGGCGGTCAGTCGCGCGGGGGACGGGGGCGAACTGAGGGAGGACGAGTTGCGCGGTGGGGGATTTAGGTGAGGGCGAGGAGTCGGGCGTGTAGGACAGCGAAATAGGGGCAGCGGTTGCTCCCGGGATAATCGCTGCAACTTCACTTGGCGTTCAGGCTGGGTCTGGCTATAGGCACCGGCATGCATAGCCGTACCCCGCTGAAGCTCGCCCTGTCTGCCGCCCTGTGTGCGGCGCTGCTCACCACTGCTGCTTGCGGCGGACGCGGGGGCGGGCCGAAGGATACCGCGTTTGTCGCGCGCGATGTCGATACGCTGTATGCTGCGGCCAAGCAGCGTCTCGATCGGGGTGATACGCTGGTCGCCGCCGCGCTGTTCGACGAGGTGGAACGCCAGCATCCCTATTCGCCGTGGGCGCGCCGCGCGCAGCTGATGAGCGCGTTTTCGTACTATATGGCGAAGGATTACAACAAGTCGGTCTCGGCCGCGCAGCGGTTCCTCTCAATCCATCCGGGCAACCGCGATGCGCCTTACGCCTATTACCTGATCGCGCTGTGCTATTACGAGCAGATCAGCGATACCGACCGCGACCAGAAGATCACAGTGCAGGCGCTGCAGACGCTCAACGAGGTTGTCCGGCGCTATCCGGGCACGCGCTATGCCGCCGATGCCCGGATCAAGATCGATCTGGTCAACGATCACCTGGCCGGCAAGGACATGCAGATCGGGCGCTATTACGAGAAATCGGGCAAGTGGCTCGCCGCCTCGCTGCGCTTCCGCAACGTGATCGAGAATTATCAGACCACCAGCCACGCGCCTGAGGCGCTGTTCCGCATGGTCGAAGCCAATCTCTCGCTGGGCGTGCCCGAAGAGGCGCTGAAATATGCCGCGGTGCTGGGTGCGAATTATCCGGGCAGCAAGTGGTACGGAAAAGCCTACAAGCTGATGCAGAAGCACGCGCCGGGCGTCACGGTGAAGTAGGGCTGGTGGGGGCTTCCGCGCACCCCAAATCATTCTACTTGGTTGGTTGACATTGCCGCAGCAGACGCGCTGTTATGCGCGCTGCATGCTCTCTCAGAAAACCCGCTATTCGATCCGCGCCTTGCAGCATCTGGCCGATACCTGGCGGCAGGGACCGGTGCGGCTCGATGCGATTGCCGAGGCGCAGAACATCCCGCGCAAATTCCTGACCGTGATTCTGTCCGAGCTGGTGCGCGGCGGCCTGGTCAATTCAACCCGTGGCCGCGATGGTGGCTATGAGCTGGCGCTCGATCCGGTCGATGTCCGCTATGGCGACATTATCCGGCTGACCCGCGGCAGCCTGGCGCTGGTCCCGTGCGCCGCACGCAACGCGCACGAACATTGCTCCAATTGCCTGCCCGAGGCGGAGTGCCGGTTGCGCGGGCTGATGCTGACGCTGCGCGACGAGATGGCCGCGATGCTCGATCGGGTTAGTTTGGCGGATTTGATCACGCTGCAACCTTCGTTCGATGGGGCTGAAGTCTGAAGCGCGTGAAATCGCAGCGCTTCTAGCATGGGCACAGAAACGGTGTTGCGGACGTGACTCGCTGCGCGGCCTTCGCTAGAACAGGCGGCGAACATGCTGACTGCGCTTGCCATCCGCAATATCGTCTTGATCGAGGCGCTGGACCTGACCTTTGGTGCCGGGCTGGGCGTGCTCACTGGAGAGACCGGCGCGGGCAAGTCGATCCTACTCGATGCGCTGGGGCTGGCGCTGGGCGCGCGCGCCGAAACCGGCCTGGTGCGCAGCGGCGAAGATCAGGCCAGCGTTACCGCCAGTTTTGAATTTGACCGGCTCCCAGTGCCGATCTGCGCGCTGCTGAACGAGGCAGAGGTTGATGTCGAGCCGGGCGAGCCGCTGCTGATCAAGCGGCGCTTGAAGGCGGACGGCGGATCGAAAGCCTTTATCAACGATCAGCCGGTCGGCGCGGCCTTGCTGCGCGAACTGGCCATGCATCTGGTCGAACTGCACGGCCAGCATGACGATCGCGGGCTGGTCAATCCGCGTGGCCACCGCGCGCTGGTCGATCGCTATGCCGGAGCCGATAGCGCCGGAGTGGCCGCAGCGTGGAGCGCGTGGCGCGCGGCGGTGGAGGCTTTGGCCACGGCGCGCGGGGCAATCGCACAAGCTGCGGAAGACCGCGACCTACTGCTCGCGCACCTCGCCGAATTGTCCGCGCTCGAGCCGCTGCCGGGCGAAGAAGCCGAACTCGCGGAAGCGCGCGCGAACATGCAGAAAGGCGAGCGGCTGAGCGATGATCTGGCCGAACTGACCAAGCTGTGGGCCGGATCGGATTCGGCGCTGGCGGGTCTGCGCAGCGCGGCGCGGCGGCTTGATCGGATCGCGGGCGAGCATCCCTTGCTGGGCGAGGCGCTGGCCTCACTCGACCGCGCGGTGATCGAAGCCGCCGAAGCCGAAACGTCGCTCGAACGCGCGGGGCATGCCCTGGCGCACGATCCCGCCGCGCTGGATCGGATCGAGCTGCGGCTGTTCGAACTGCGGGCCGCCGCGCGCAAGCACCATTGCCAGGTCGATGACCTGCCCGCGCGGATGCGCGACATGCGCAGCACGCTCGACGGGATCGAACACGGCGAGGCTGAGCTGGCGGCGCTCGAGGCGGCAGTGGCGGTAGGGGAGGCGGATTACGCAGCCAAAGCCGAGGCACTGTCGGCGCAGCGCGGCGCGGCTGCAGTAAAGCTCGATGCGGCGGTGGCGCAGGAATTAGCCCCGCTCAAGCTTGATGCGGCGCAGTTCCGCACCAGTGTGGTGCCGATGCCCGAGGAGCACTGGGGACCAAGCGGGCTCGACAAGGTCGAGTTCCTGATCAGCACCAACCCCGGCGCGCCGTTTGGCCCGCTGAACAAAATCGCCAGCGGTGGCGAGCTATCGCGTTTTATCCTCGCGCTGAAGGTCGCCCTGGCCGAGCAGGGCGCGGCGGCGACGGTGATCTTCGATGAGATTGATCGCGGCGTCGGCGGTGCAGTGGCCAGCGCGATCGGCGAGCGGCTGGCGCGGCTGGCGGCGGGCGGCCAGCTGTTGGCGGTAACGCACAGCCCGCAAGTCGCGGCGCGCGGCGGGCAGCATTACGTGATCGCCAAGACCAGCCAGGGCACGGTGACGCGCACCTCGGTCCATCTGCTCGATGCGGGCGGACGGCAGGAAGAGATCGCGCGGATGTTGTCGGGCGCAGAGATTACGGCCGAGGCAAGGGCGCAGGCCGACCGGCTGTTGGAGGGTGTGTGATGCGTGCGATTGACAAGACCACATTCGAGACCTAGTTGAAGCCCATGAACCAGCTCTTCAAGCCTGAACCGATCGTGCCGATACTCGCCGAAATCGGGGTCAGCATTAGCGATCTCAAGCGCAATCCGGCGGCGGTTGTGGCGGCGGCGGCGGAGCGTCAGGTTGCGGTGCTCAACCGGCATAAGGCGGTGGCTTACATGGTCTCGCCCAAGGTGTGGGAAGCGATGCTCGACCTGGTCGAGGACCTTGAGGACCGGAACAGCGCAGCTGCGCGACTGGCTGATCTGGATCAGGCTATTCCGGTCAAGTTCGCCGATCTTGTTTGAGCTCCGGTTTCTGCCGGCCGCGCTAAAAGAATGGCACGCGCTGGACAAGGCTGTGCGCTTGCAACTTGCCCGCAAACTAGAGAAACTTCTGGCTGAGCCTCACGTTGCGTCGATGAAGCTGTCGGGCCTGCCCGGTGCGTACCGGATCAAGCTGCGCAAGGCGGGCTATCGGTTAATCTATTACGTCGACAGGCAGCGGGTCGTGATCACAGTGCTCAAGGTGGCGCGGCGCGACAAAGACGAGAGCTATCGAAATCTGGAGGTACGGTTGGGCCAGTTGGGGTTTTTGGAATGAATTCGGCAGCACTCGATCGCCCGGTTTGGTCGATGCTCACCGGGCCGCAGGCGCATTTGGCGCGGGGCGGGGATCTCGCGGTCCGGATTGATCCCGGCTACGGGCCGTTTGCGGCGGCGTACGATCAGTCAGACGCGGCGCAGGCGGCGTTGGCGGCGCTGCTGCGCAGGGCGGAGGATGCGATTGCGTTGGTAGAGACAGCGGCTTGGCTGCCGCCGCCGGGAACGCGGGTCGTCTCGACCTGGCAACTGGTGCAGATGGTTGCTGAAACACCCGCCGCGATACAGCCAGCTGATCCCGATTGCCTGCTGCTGGGCGAAGCCGATGCGGCGGAAATGAATGCGTTGGCGCTGGGCACCGAGCCGGGGCCGTGGGGCGAGCTGACGTGGCGCTATGGGCAATTTTTTGGGCTTCGCCGCGACGGGCGAATGGCAGCGATGGCGGGCGAGCGGATGCGGCCGGCGCCGGGTTTTGCCGAGGTCAGCGCGGTCTGTACCTGGCCCGAATATCGCGGGCAGGGGCTGGCTAGCGCGCTGATCCGCCGGGTGATGGCGGGGTTCACCGCGCGCGGCGATGTGCCGTTCTTGCATAGCTACGCCGCAAATACCGGGGCGATTGGGCTGTACGAATCGCTTGGGTTCAGGGTGCGGCGCACGATGGTTTTGACGGTGCTGGCGCGTGGCTGATAGTCCTACCGAAGCCCAAGCCGCCAACGAACTGATGCGGTTGGCGCGCGAGATTGCGCGGCATAACCGGCTGTATCACGCGCAGGACGCGCCCGAGGTGTCGGACGCCGAATACGACGCGCTGGTGCGGCGCAATGCCGAGCTTGAGGCCGCGTTTCCAGGGCTGGTGCGCGCGGATTCGCCCTCGAAACTGGTCGGCCACGAAGTCGCTGCCTCGCCATTGTCGAAAGTGGCGCACGAGGTGCGGATGATGAGCCTCGACAACGCCTTTGCCGATGCCGAGGTTGAAGAATTCGTGGCGCGGGTGCGGCGGTTTCTGGCGCTGGCGAACGATGCCGAAGTTGCGATGACCGCCGAGGACAAGATCGACGGACTGTCATGCTCGCTGCGCTATGAGGCGGGGAGGCTGGTGCGTGCGGCGACGCGCGGTGATGGGCAGGTTGGCGAGGATGTTACCGCCAATGTGGCGCATATCGCTGACATCCCGCAAATGCTGCGCCAGGAAGTGCCCGACCTGTTCGAGATTCGCGGCGAAGTTTACATGGCGAAACAGGACTTTACCGCGCTCAACGAAGCGCAGCAGGAGCGCGGCGACAAGATCTTCGCCAACCCGCGCAATGCCGCGGCAGGATCTCTGCGCCAGAAGGATGCGAGCGTCACGGCAGCGCGGCCGTTGCGCTTTCTGGCGCATGGCTGGGGCGCGGCCAGCGCGGTTCCGGCGGATACACTACTGGGGGTGATGCAGTGCATCGCGGCGTGGGGTGTGCCGGTCTCGCCCAAGCTGCTGCGCTGCACCGATACTGCGCAAATGCTGCAACACTACCGCAGCATTGAGGCAGCCCGCGCCGATCTGCCGTATGATATCGACGGGGTGGTGTACAAGGTGGACCGGCTCGACTGGCAGGCGCGGCTGGGGTTTGTCGCCAAAGCGCCACGCTGGGCGATTGCGCACAAGTTCCCGGCTGAGTGCGCCGAAACCACGCTGGAAAGCATTGACATTCAGGTTGGCCGCACCGGCAAGCTCACGCCGGTCGGTCGTCTGACCCCGGTGACGGTCGGCGGAGTTGTGGTGGCGAATGTAACGCTGCACAATCGCGACGAGATTGCGCGGCTGGGGGTGCGACCGGGCGATCGGGTGGTGATCCAGCGCGCGGGTGACGTAATCCCGCAAGTGGTCGAGAACCTGACCCGCGAGGCGAAGCGCGACGGCTACCTCTTCCCCGACCATTGCCCCGAATGCGACAGCGAGGCGGTGGCCGAGGAGGGCGAGGTCGATGTGCGCTGCACCGGCGGGCTGATCTGCCCGGCGCAGCGGACCGAGCGGCTCAAGCACTTCGTCAGCCGTGGTGCGCTCGACATCGAGGGGCTGGGCGAGAAGACGATTGATGAGTTCTTCGCGCTCGGCTGGCTGGAAAGTCCTGCGGATATTTTCCGGCTTAAGGAACGCCGCGCCGAGATCCTCGAACGCGAGGGGTGGAAGGAAAAATCCGTCGACAACCTGCTCGCCGCGATCGAGGTCAAGCGCAGTCCCGATGCCGCGCGGCTGCTGTTCGGGCTGGGCATCCGCCACGTCGGCGCGGTCACCGCGCGTGATCTGCTCAAACGGTTTGTGTGGCTCGATGCAGTTCGGGTCGTGGCCGTGGCCGCTGGTGCTGGGGAGTCTGCGCTTGAAGATTTGCTCAGCATCGATGGGATCGGCCCTGCAGTGGTTGAGGCGCTACACGAATTTTTCCACGAACCTCACAACCTCGCCGTCTGGGACGACCTGCTGAGCGAAGTCTCCCCACCCAATTACATTGTCGAAACCCGCGACAGCGCGGTGGCGGGCAAGACCGTGGTGTTCACCGGCAAGCTCGAGACGATGAGCCGCGACGAGGCCAAGGCACAGGCCGAGCGGCTGGGGGCCAAGACCGCCGGATCGGTCAGTACGAAAACCGATCTGGTGGTCGCCGGGCCGGGGGCGGGGAGCAAGCTCAAACAGGCCGCCGCGCTGGGGATCGAGGTGATCGACGAGGCGGCATGGGCGGAGATCGTCAAGGCGGCGGGGTAAGGCCTGATCGGGGGGCGCTTGTCTGGCGGCAGAAGTGTGATAAAGTTCAGGTCCGGGGGTCGCACCACCGGGGGACTTG
>JAYVML010000004.1:0-24288 GCA_043758955.1 Novosphingobium sp.
AGCCTGCCGTGGCGGCTCAATCAGGAATACCTCAAGGACCGGACCGACATGCGCCAGGCCCCGATCGACGATGGGGTGCTCGAATTTCAGCGCGCGCGAGTGTTGACGGGAGCGTAATTTTCCAAGTGCGGCGCGCGGCCTTCCGCGCTCCGCCATTTTCGCCTAACGTGGCGGGATGAACATACCCTCCCGCATCTGGAAAGCCGCGCTGCTGGTGATTGGCGACGAGATTCTATCGGGCCGGACGCAAGATAAGAACATCGCGCAAGTCGCCGCCTGGCTGGGCGTGCAAGGTATCCGGCTGGCCGAAGTGCGCGTGGTGCCAGACGATACCGCCGCGATTGTGGAGGCGGTCAACGCGCTCAGACCACGCAACGATTACCTGTTCACGACCGGCGGGATCGGCCCGACCCATGATGACATCACCGTTGACGCGGTGGCCGAAGCGCTGGGAGTGGAAGTGGTCATCCATCCCGAAGCCCGCGCGATCCTCGAACGCTATTATCAAAGCCGCGGCGGGCTGAACGATGCGCGACTGCGGATGGCCCGGGTGCCAGGCGGGGCTGAGCTGATCGCCAACCGGATGTCGGGCGCGCCGGGAATCCGGGTCGGAAACGTGTTCCTGATGGCGGGCGTGCCCTCGATCACCGCGGGCATGCTCGATGCGCTGACCGGTGCGCTCGAAGGCGGGCTGCCGCTGCTGAGCCAAACAGTTGGCAGCTGGGCCGCCGAAAGCGAGGTGGCCGACCTGCTGCGCGAAACCGAACTTGCGCACGAAGGCTGTGTTATCGGCAGCTATCCCTTTTTCCGCGAGGGCCGGGTCGGCGCGAATTTTGTCGTCCGTTCGGTCGACGCCACGCGCTTGGACGAGTGCGCGGAGGCGCTGGTCACCGGCCTGCGCGCGCTGGGCCGCGAGGCCATCGCGGGTGGGATATAGAGCACGGATGACCGCGACATTTGCCGCAGCCAGCCTGCTAAACGGGTGCACCGCCGATCATGGCGCAACGCTCGATCAGTTTGAAGCTGCGCTCAGCGCCCGGCCCAGCGCAACCGCAGTGCTGACCGATTGGTGCAAGGCTCGCGCGATCGCCACTGACCCTGCGATCATTGCACGCCGCAGCTCCACACCGGCTGCCGAAGAGCCAGAAGACTTGCGCCGCCAACTCGCTGTGAGCGCAGATGCCGCCCTGGGCTACCGCCATGTCGAGTTGGTCTGCGGCGACAAAGTCCTGTCTGTCGCGCACAATTGGTATGTCCCGGCACGGCTAAGTGACGAGATGAACCGCGTGCTGGAAACCAGCGAAACCCCATTCGGTAAAATTGTGGGCCCATTGCACTTCACCCGCGAGCTGCGCAGCAGCATCCGCGGCGCCGGCCCAGGTTGCCCGGAAGGCACAGTGCTGACCCAGCGCGCCATGCTGCGCCTGCCAGACGGCGCGCCGCTAAGCTACCTGATCGAATGCTACAGCGCGATCAATCTGGCTGGTAGCAGCTAACGAGCTAGCAAAAACGGCGCGGTCACCACCGATCTGGGCAAGGGCATCAACGTGTTCCGCTAAGGCCCAGACGGAAAGTGGCGCGTCGCGGCGGACGGATGGAGTTCGGACAAGGCGGGTAATTTCAACCGGAGGTGACAAGCCGGTAGCCTGCGTCATAACAATCGAGGTTCCGCAAATCACCGTAGCGCCGATCCCACTCTCCAGATGCAAGGTCTTCCTTCAACTGCTTCAGGCCCGCCTCGGCATTTTCTATCGCCCAAAACGATGAGCTCCCGGTTCTGATGCGCGGGTCGAGATAGGCTTCTGGGCGGCGCCAGTAAGCGTAGAGAAAACCGTCCGTGCAATCATGAGGGATTGGAACAGGCGTGATCTCAACTTGGCCGAGCCATCCTTCGTAGCGTGAAATGGCCGGTATCCGCAGATGGTCAAGCGCTGCCAGTGGGGCAGGTAGTCAGTCAGCCACGGGCGGAACGAGGGATCAAACGTCAGCAAGACAATCCGCCCTTGGGTAACGCGGCGCATTTCGCGCAAGCCCGCGGCGATGTCGGTCCAATGATGCACGGTCAGAATTGCCATCGCCGCGTCGAAGCGGTTATCTTCAAATGGCAGGCTCTCGGCGACGGCCTGGATCGCTGGCGCCGCAGACGGACTGCGCTTCCTGATCATTTCAATCGACGGTTCAACCGCCGTCACTTCGCGTCCGATTGACTCGTACGATCCCGTACCGGCACCCACATTTAGCACCGACCGAGCTGAGCCTAGCGCTTCTTCGATAACCCGCACGATGCGACGATCGGGCTTGCGCAGCTCGGCATAGTTGAGTCCGATCGTGTCATAGTGCGGGGCCATTGGCTGAGCTTAGGTGATACCAAAACTTCCGCAATCAGGCGCTTTAAAGCAAAAAAGGCCGGGAAAGCAGGTGCTTCCCCGGCCCGTTTGTCGGTGCGATAAAAAACGCTTAGGCGCCTTGCAGCGCTGCTACGTCGATCTTCAGGCCTGGGCCCATCGATGAACTAACCGTCACCTTCTGAAGGTACTTGCCTTTGGCTCCAGCCGGCTTGGCCTTGACGATGGCATCCATGAAGGCATCGAAATTGGCCTTGAGCTGGTCGTTCGAGAACGACAGCTTGCCGATCCCGCCGTGGATAATCCCGGCCTTTTCGACGCGGAATTCGATTTGCCCGCCCTTGGCGGCCTTAACCGCTTCGGCCACGTTTGGCGTAACCGTGCCCAGCTTGGGGTTCGGCATCAGGCCCTTGGGACCCAGCACTTTGCCCAGACGGCCAACCACACCCATCATGTCCGGCGTGGCGATCACGCGGCCATAATCTAGGTTACCGGCCTGCATGTCTTCGAGCAGGTCTTCGGCGCCAACTTTGTCAGCCCCGGCGGCGAGCGCCTTTTCGGCGTTCTCACCGCGCGCAAACACCGCCACCTTGACGTCTTTGCCGGTGCCTGAAGGCAGCACAACCATGCCGCGCACCATCTGATCGGCGTGGCGCGGATCAACCCCCAGGTTCAGCGCGATTTCGAGCGCTTCGTCAAACTTGGTGGTCTTGAGGTCCTTGAGCAGCTGGATCGCCTCGGCGACGCCATACAGCTTCTGGTTATCGCCCAGCTTGGCGGTCAGCGATTTTGCTTTTTTGGTCTGTGACATTTAGCCCTCCACCACAGTGAGACCCATCGAACGGGCTGAACCCTCGATGATCTTGGTGGCCTGTTCGATATCGTTGGCCGAAAGGTCAGCCATCTTGGTCTGTGCGATTTCCGTCAGCTGCGAACGCGTGATCGTTCCGCCCGAAATCTTGCCCGGCTCCTTCGAACCCGATTTCAGCCCAGCAGCTTTCTTGATCAGGAAGCTGGCGGGCGGGGTCTTGGTGACGAAAGTAAAGCTGCGATCGGCATAGACGGTGATGATCGTGGGGATCGGCATGCTGGCCTCAAGGTCCTGCGTAGCGGCGTTGAACGCCTTGCAGAATTCCATGATGTTGACGCCGCGCTGACCCAAAGCCGGGCCGATTGGCGGAGACGGGGTCGCTTTGCCTGCGGGCACCTGTAACTTGATATAGCCTTCAATTTTCTTGGCCACGACATGGCCTCCTTTCGTCCTGTTGGGGCAAGCCCCTCAGAGTGAGCGGTCAAACAGCGATCCGAAGAAAGCCTCCCGCATGGAATCGCCGAGGTGTGTAGACCCCGAGCGAAGCGGCGCGCCTAGGCGATGACGCAGGCGAATGCAACCCTAGTCTAAGCGGTGTGGCCCCTTGCCGCTGCGCACGATGGGATACCGCCTCAACAGGGAAGGAATTGCGTGTTCTGGCCGGGAGCGATCAAAACAGGCGCAACACGGCCCGCCACCCAACTGCCTTGCAGATTCGTGCTGCTACTTGATCAGTTCAACATGCTCGAAGTCCAACTCGACCGGGGTCGCACGCCCAAAGATCGAGACCGATACCTTGACCCGGTTCTTGTCGAAATCGAGCTCTTCCACGGTCCCGGTGAAGGTGTTGAACGGGCCGTCGAGCACTTTAACCGCATCGCCAATCTCGTAATCGACGCTGATGTGCTTCTTGGGTTCGGCTGCGGCGGCGTCACGGGCGCCGAAATAGCGAGCGGCCTCGCGGTCGGTGATCGGCTGCGGCTTGCCGTTGGGGCCCAGGAAGCCGGTCACCTTGGGGGTGTTCTTGACGAGGTGGTAGACATCGTCGTTAAGCCCGAGCTTGGCCAACACATAGCCCGGCATGGTCTTACGTTCGACCTGGACCTTTTTGCCGCGCTTCACCTCGGTGATCGTCTCGGACGGGACTTCGACCGCTTCGACCAAGGCTTCAAGCCCCATGCGCTGCGCTTCGGACAGGATTGAATCCCGAACCTTGCTTTCAAACCCCGAATAAGCGTGGATGATATACCAGCGAGCCATGTCTGCCTTGTCTATGTTTGCTGCGCAGGGCCGTCAGGCCAGCGCGAGAAGGAACTGCACGATCTTGCCGAAGACCGTATCGATACCGAGGAAAAACAGCGCCAGCACTAACATCATGATGCCCACGAAAATCGCGGTGGTGGTGGTTTCCTGGCGCGAAGGCCAAATAACCTTCCTGCCTTCCGCCTGAACCTGACGGACGAATTCGCCCGGGTTGAACTTCGCCATGGGTCTGTCACTCGCGTCTTAGAGCCAAAATCCTCGTGTCTTGAGCCAAGGGGATAGCGCCGCCCGGCGGCTGCCAGGCAGCTGGGCCGGAGGGGCGACTGATTCTCCTTGTGTCGGAAGACACCGCGGCACTTAGCTATGCGCCAATGATTTTGCAAGACACCCCTGCGGTCGGGCCGCAGCAGGCCTGATCCGTCGGTGCGTCAGTCAATTCGGGGAGTGACCCGCTGGGCCAGGATCCAATGTCGCCCGCGCCGGACCTGCTTGAACCCATAAGGCAGCCGCACCGGGTCTTCCTGCGCCATGTACCAGAACCAGTCGGTGTGCAGCGCCGGTTCGTAATAGTAGGTGTCGATCGGGTTGCCCTTGCGGTGATTGAGTCGGTGGAAGGGGTCGCGGAAATACTGGCTGTCCTGGTTGATGGTCAGCATGTGGATGCCCGGCAGCGCAAAATTGCAGTTGGTCAAGGCATCGAGCCGCACCACTGCATAGCCGCAGATATGCTCTTGGCTGTTATAGCCCCATTCGCCTTTTTCGGTGACCATGTAGCTCGCGATCCGCGCGCCGCGCGGCAGCCCATCGAGCGCGGTCAGCATTTCAGCAGTTTCGCGGCTGTCGCGCCGCCAGTCCATCGTCGTATAGCCCAGCCGGCCGATGAACAGCAGCGTGGCCGCCATCACCAGCCAGCGCGGCGCTTTCCACGCCAATGACAAAGCGCCGACCAGCAGCCCGGCCGAGATCATCCGCGCATCGACCAGATCGCCGCCAAAGATATGCCGCGGCATCACCAGCGAGGCGGCCAGCATCAGCAAGGCGGCCCAGCCCAGCCGCCAATCCCACCGCCGCAGCGCGATCGAGATGGCCAGCATTACAGAGATAATCAACGCATTGGCATAGTCGAACCATTGGAGCGTGCCGCGCATCGCCTGCTTCCAGATGGCCCACTTGTAAATTTCAGGGCGCGGCCCGTAACTCGGAGGCTTGCCCACGCCGCCGCCGGCCACCAGCGCGAGCAACGGGAAAAACAGCGGCCACGGCGCGACAAACGCCCGCCACGTTTTGCTTTTGTGCCATTCGTAGCCAAACACCATCAGGCCCAGTATTCCCCAGCCTGAGACATGCGCCAGCCACACCAGCAGTCCGATCGGGATGAACAGCGGCGCGCGCCAGCTTTTGCCCTCCAGCTTGACCCACAAAGCGAAGGCGAACAGCGCCATGGCTTGTGCCAGCCCGAAGTTGAGGAACCCCAGCAGCATCGAGGGCGACCATACGAACGCGAAGGCCAGCATCGAGGCAAGCCCGATCCGCCCGCGCAAGGTCCATTGCACCGCCATGATCCCCAGCGCGGTCAGCGGCGGGATGAGCGCGGCGATCAGCCAGCCGGCGGTTTCGAGCGGCATGATCTGCGCCAGCGGGCGGATCAGCAGATCAGCCCCCAGATTCCCCATCCAGTGCCATTCAAACCCATAGTATTGCTGCAAGAAGGGGCTTTGGTCGCGGGTCAGCATCACGTGAAAGCGCGCCAGATGCGCCGGGTAATCGACCATCTGCGGATAACGCGTCATCAAAAACGGCAGGCTGGACAGCAATGTGAAGAAAAGCCCCAGCCACAGCCCTTCGCGCGGGGCCGGTTCGCCCAGCAGGAACCCGCGCAGCCGCAGCAACTGTCGCGCCAGCGGGTTTGAAGACGGCGTTACGATAGGGTCAGCCGTCATTCCACGCCACATCTGAGGTCATGCCTGGCAGGAGCGGGGGGACTCGAACCCACGGCCCTCGGTTTTGGAGACCGATGCTCTACCAACTGAGCTACGCTCCTGCAGGCGGGGGTGCCTCTATCCATAAGACTGCCCGATGACAAGCGCTCTGCATAGGTCCATATAACAATTGCCGTGCATGCTCCCGCCGCCCCGCCGCCGATTGATCCGCCGTTGCTGCTGCTGGCTTATCGCAGCGGTATCTTTCCAATGGCTGACGCGCGTGAGGATCCTGAGATCTTCTGGGTCGAGCCGCGCCGCCGCGCTGTGCTGCCGCTGGACCGCTTTCATTGCTCGCATTCGCTGGCCAAAGTGCTGCGCCGGGGGACTTTCGAGGTCACCTGCAATCGGGCCTTCGCCGCAGTGATCGAAGCCTGTGCCCAGCCGCGGCGCGATACCGACGAAACCTGGATCAGCAGCCGGATTGCGCGCAGCTACATTGCGCTGCACGAGCAGGGTCACGCGCATTCGATTGAGTGCTGGCACCAAGGCGCGCTGGTCGGCGGGCTTTACGGAGTGGGGTTTGACCGGGCGTTCTGCGGCGAATCGATGTTCAGCCGGGCGAACGACGCCTCGAAGGTGGCCATGGCCTGGCTGGTGGCCGCGCTGCGCCGTGCGGGCACTACCCTGCTCGATTGCCAGTTCCTCACCGGGCATCTGGCCTCGCTCGGTGCCGCCGAGTTGAGCCAAGCCGAATACCTCGAACTGCTGCGCGCGGCTCAGCGGCCTGCAGCAGCTGATGCGTTGGGCGTGGGTTTGCCCAGTGGAGGCGCGGGGCTGGCCGATGACTTGGCTGCAGGTTTGGCGCTACCTGCCGGCTTTGCTGCGCTGCTGGATGAAGCGACGGCGGCCGGGCTGTCTTCCTCGCCCGGGAATTTCATCGCGCATTGCTTGACCCACACGTCATAAACCGGGTGCTGGACCACGCTGAGCGCAGGCGAATTCTTGAACAGCCACCCCGAAAACACCTTGTGCCAGGTCAGCGCCTGATCGGCGCGCTCACGCTCTTCGACGAACACCTGGACGAACGCCCCGGTTTCGGGCGGCGTTTCCCAGGGTAGCGAGCGTTCGCAGGTCGCGAGCTTGACGATCACGTTGCCGACCCGCTTGGCCTCACCCACTTTGAGCACCACGTCCTGCGACAGGTTATTGCGTTTGTTGAGCAGGCCTAACGTGGCGACGCGGTCCTTAACCGGAGTGCCATATTCGCTTTCGACCGCTTTTGTGTCGGCGCCGGGGCTGGTAAACGATTTAGGGACTTCGGTCGCCGTCGCCTCAGCCACGTCGTTCGAGCCGCCGCTACAGGCGGAAAGTCCAGCGAGTATAGCTAACAACAGGACGTGCGCAGTCCGCATGCCGATCAGGAGTCCGGCGTCCATGCGTCATAATCGCCGGTCGCCGCGGCGCGCTGCCCGCCGCGCTCGAGCGCTCCCGCTGGACGATAGGCTTCAGCGGTGCCGGTGGCGTTGGGGGTGTAATCCACTTCCCAGATCCGTGCCGGCGGCAGGTTACTCTCGGGCACGCCGTCGGCCCCGCCCGCAAACGCACCGTGCAGCCAGCCGTGCCATTCGGCTGGCACGCGGCTAGCATCATTGGCGCCGTTGTAGATCACCCAGCGGCGTTCCTGTCCGGCAAACGGATGCCCCGCGCCGAACGGCTTTTTGCCGCGAAAATAGGTGTTGCCAAGTGTATCGGTGCCGACCTGCTCGCCGCTGAGCGCGCTGTTCAGCAGGGTGCCGATGGTGGCACCGTCCCACCAGGTAAAAATCTTGCCGAAGAATCCCATGGCCCGCGCGTTAGCGCCTATTGCCCGGATCGCGCAAGAGCGGCGCTGGGCCGTGACCGTATACCGGTATCATTCATCCGCCTCAGCGTCACCGGCCCAAGCCTCGGCCGCATCAATATCGGGCGCACCGAGCAGCGCACGGGCGAAATCAAACGGATGCCCGGCGCGCAGCATCGCGGCAATCTGCTTGTCGCGCCCGCTGCGGTCCAGTTCGGCCGGACCGAACGGGCCAAACCGCCGCTTCTTGGCGAGCGCCAGCGCCGCCCTCCGCTGCGTTGCATCGCTGGCGCGGACATCCAGGCGAATTTCTTCGGCAATCCCCGCCGCGCTCAGCGCTTGGCCGATCCGCCGCGCGCCAAACCCTCGCCGCAGCAAGGCGCGGCTTTTGGCGCGGGCATAGGCCGTATCATCGATGTAGCCGACCGCGACAAACCGCTCGGTCATCGCCGCCAGCGCGGGCTCGCCCTCCCCTTCCCAGCCGCGCTCGCGCAGCTTGCGTTTCAAATAGGTTTCGAGCTTGGCCGCGCTGGTCGCAAACCGCGCGACATAGGCCAGCGCCAGTTCCTCCATGCGCCGCTGGTCAAGCGGGCGCGGTGGCCGCCGTTCCTGGCGTTGATACCGGCGAGGTTTGGTTACCATGGCCTTATTCGTGCCACACTAACCGGCAAATAGAAAAGGCCAGTGCTGGCTCCGCCTGGAGTCTGCGAACGGTTCAAGATGCTTGGCCACCGTAATTTTCGGTACTGAGCATTGATAAGAAACGAGTTTTGACAATGACCGACGCCGCCACGTTAGTGAACGACGCCACGCCATTAAATGCTGCTACGGCCCTGGCGCCCACCCCCAACCACGATGACTTGCCGCGCCGATTGTCCACCTTTGCCACCTTTGGCGAGGCGGTTGACTATGCCGCAAGCGGTCAGCGGGGGCTCAATTTCCACGATCCACGCGGCAATCTGGTGCGCCCCTATCCGTTCAGCGAACTGCGCGACGATGCGCTGGGAATGGCGCGCCGCCTGATCGCGCATGGAGTCAAAAAGGACGACCGGGTTGCCTTGGTGGCCGAAACCGGGCCCGAATTTGCCGCGCTGTTCTGCGGCGCGATCTATGCTGGGGCGTGGCCGGTGCCGCTGCCGCTGCCGACCAGCTTTGGCGGCAAGGACAGCTATATCGATCAGCTGGCGGTGCAATTGCAGTCAAGCGACCCGCTGGTCTTGTTCTACCCCGCCGAAATCGCCGAGATGGCCGGTGCTGCGGCCGCACGCCAAGGTTGCCAAGGGATTGCATGGGAACATTTTGCGCATCAAGCAGCGCCCGAATGCGCGCTGCCGACGGCGCATACAGACGATATCTGCTATCTGCAGTATTCCAGCGGATCGACGCGTTTTCCGCACGGGGTCGCAGTGACGCATGCCTCGCTGCTCAACAACCTGGCCGGGCACGGCGAGGGGATGCGGCTGATCGAGAGCGATCGCTGCGTTTCGTGGCTGCCGTGGTATCACGACATGGGACTGGTCGGCTGCTTCCTCTCGCCGATCGCCAACCAGTGCTCGGCCGATTACCTCAAGACCGAGGATTTCGCGCGCCGCCCGCTCGCCTGGCTCGACATGATCAGCCGCAATCCGGGCACCACGCTCAGCTATTCGCCGACCTTCGGTTATGACATTTGCGCGCGCCGCATTTCCAGTCAAAGCCACGTGTCCGACCGGTTCGACCTATCGCGTTGGCGGGTTGCGGGCAACGGTGCCGATATGATCCGCCCCGATGTGATGCAGGGCTTCGTCAATGCCTTTGCCGGCGCCGGGTTCAAGGCCGGCGCGTTCCTGCCCAGTTACGGCCTGGCCGAAGCCACGCTGGCGGTCACGATCATGCCGCCGGGCGAAGGGATCCGGGTTGAACTGGTCGAGGAAGAGCGCCTGTCTGGCACCCCGCGTGACCTCTCACGTCCCGCGCGTTACCGAGCAATCGTCAACTGCGGCAAGCCGGTCAAGGACATGGCGCTGGAGATCCGCGGCGAAAAAGGCCTGGCGCTGTCCGATCACCACATTGGCAAGGTCTGGTGCAAGGGCCCAAGCGTGATGCATTCCTATTTCCGCGACGCCGTCTCGACCGAGGCCTGTCTGGTCGATGGCTGGCTTGATACCGGCGATATGGGCTATCTGGTCGATGGCTATCTGTTCATCGTCGGCCGGGCCAAGGACATGATCATCATCAACGGCAAGAACCACTGGCCGCAGGATATCGAATGGGCGGTCGAGCAATTGCCCGGCTTCCACCAAGGCGACATCGCGGCCTTCTCGGTCGAAACCGAAAGCGGCGAAGAAGTCCCCGCGGTGCTGGTCCACTGCCGCGTGTCCGACCCCGAAGAACGGATCAAGCTGCACAACCAGATCCGCGACAAGGTCCGCTCGATCACCGGCATGAACTGCGTGATCGAACTGGTCCCGCCGCGCACCCTGCCGCGCACCAGCTCGGGCAAGCTCAGCCGGGCCAAAGCCAAGACGCTGTACCTGTCGGGTGAGATTGAGCCGTTTAAGCTGGCGGCGTGATCTTACCCCGACCACCCCAGTAGCAGACCCCCCAGCGCCGCCACGGCCAGCACCCGAATTACGCTCCACTTGGCGCGGAAGATCAGTAGTGCGGCGATGACGGCCAACAATGCCGCGCGCCAGTCCAGGGTCGCTGGGTCGGGCAGGGTCAGTGTCTGGCCGACCACCATGACTACCGTCCCCGCGCGGAACAGCACGTGGAGCGCGAACCACAGCGCCAGGTTGGCGATTACCCCGACCACCGCTGCGGTCACCGCGGCCAAACCGCCCTTGAGCCGCTTGGCGTGCTCCAGCCGCTCCATCCATGGCGCCAGCGCGAAGATCCACATGAAGCATGGCACGAAGGTGACCCAGGTGGTCAGCCCGGCGCCGAGCAACCCCGCGACCAACGGCGTGAATGGTGCCGGAGCGCGCAGCGCGGCCAGATAGCCGACGAATTGCGTGACCATGATCAGCGGGCCGGGCGTGGTCTCGGCCAGCCCCAGCCCATCGGCCATCTCGCCCGGAGTCAGCCAGCCAAAGGTCTGCACCGCCTGCTGCGCCATATAGGCGAGCACCGCGTAGGCCCCGCCGAAGGTCACCACCGCCAGCTTGGAAAAGAACGCGCCGATTTGCCACAGCACGTGGGTCTCCCCCAGCGTGAACCAGATCGCCAGCATCGGCGCGGCCCATAGTACGCCGCCGATCAACACCGCGCCAAGGCTTGCCCGCCATGGACGCGGCGCGAACTGGGGCGCGGGCCCAGCGGGCTTGAGCGCCAGCCAGTCAGGCCGCCACGCCACGATCAGCGCGCCGATCAGCCCGGCCCCCAGCACCACCAGCGGGAACGGCAGCGCGAGCGCAAACAGCGCGAGGAACACCGCCAGCGCGATTCCACGCTTGACCGGGGTGTTGAGCGCGCGCGCCGCAATGCGCAGCAGCGCCTGCAAGACGATCGCCAGCACCGCCGCCTTGATCCCCAGAAACAACGCCGCAAACCAGCTCAGCTGCCCAGCCGCCGCATAGATCATCGACAGCGCCAGCATCACCAGCGCGCCCGGCACCACGAACAGAATGCCCGCGGTCAGCCCGCCTTTGATCCCGTGCAGCTTCCACCCGATCCACACCGCCAGTTGCTGCGCCTCTGGTCCGGGCAACAGGTGGCACAGGTTGAGCGCTTGCAGGAATTGCTCCTCGCCAATCCAGCCGCGTTCTTCCACAATCTCGCGGTGCATCAGCGCAATCTGCCCGGCCGGCCCGCCGAAGCTGAGACAGCCGATCCGCGCCGAAACGCGCAGCAGTTCGGAAAATTCGGGAGGATCGGCGGCAAGGGTCACGCCCCACGCATAGCGCCTCGCGCCGCAATCGCATCTGCTGAGTTGCACTTGCCCGGCCTGTCTTATCTCGGTAACACAGCTTGCACAAACGCTGGCGCATCCCACATGGGAAGCCGCAACCTTGGATACGGACCCGATCGATGGCTTCAACGCAGACCGAAACCGCCACCGCCCCCGCGCTCACCCTGACCGCGCCCGATCCAGTGCCGGTAGTGCTGCCCGCCGCCGCCGCCGGGCTGGTGCCGGTGTCCGACGATCACAAAAGCAAGCTCGAGGCCAAGGTCGATGCCTTCGTCACCGATCTGATCTCGTCCGACGCCAATTCGCCCGAATTCGGCAAGAAGGTCGATCAGATCACCAATATGGGGCGCAAGGAAATCATGGCCGCGGCGGGCATGTCGAACCGCTTTCTGGATCGGCCAGTGCGCGCGATGGACAGGGATATGGGGGTCGGCGCCAACCTGGCCGAACTGCGCCGCACGGTCGAGGAGCTCGATCCGGGCAAGAGCGGCAAGCTTTCAACCGGACGCAAGTTCCTCGGCATCCTGCCGTTCGGCAACCGGATGAAGCGCTATTTCAACTCGTATCAATCCGCCCAGGGCCACATCCAGTCGATCCTGACGCACCTCGGCTCGGGTAAGGACGAGCTGCTGATGGACAACGCCGCGATCGATGTTGAGCGGGCCAAGCTGTGGGAGGCGATGGGCAATCTTGAGCAGATGATCCACATCTCCAAGGTGCTCGACGAAAAGCTGGAGGACAAGGCCGCCGAACTCGATGCAACCGATCCGGCCAAGGCCAAAGCGGTGCGCGAATCGGCGCTGTTTTACGTCCGTCAGCGCACGCAGGATTTGCTGACCCAAATGGCGGTCGCGGTGCAGGGTTATCTGGCGCTCGATCTGGTCAAGAAGAACAATATCGAACTGGTCAAGGGCGTCGACCGCGCCAGCACCACCACCGTCGCGGCGCTGCGCACCGCGGTGACCGTGGCGCAGGCGATGACCAACCAGCGGCTGGTGCTCGAGCAAGTTACCGCGCTCAATTCGACCACCGCCGGGATCATCGATTCGACCAGCACCCTGCTGCGCGAACAGACCGGGCGGATCCACGAACAGGCCGCCAGCTCGACCATCTCGGTCGAAGTGCTGCAGCGCGCGTTCCAGAACATCTATGACACGATGGACAATATCGACACGTTCAAGGTCAAGGCGCTGGAAAGCATGAAGCAGACCGTGACCACGCTGTCGGCCGAGGTCGAAAAATCGCGCGGCTATATTGCGCGGGCCGAGGGATCGGCGCAGGCGCAGCTGGCGCACGACGCCCCCAGCGTGCTCAGCCTGGAGAGCTAAGTGGCCGGAGAAGCACAAAATTCCGACCTGATCTTGCGGCAGGCTGGGCAAACTCTGGTCGAGCAGCGCGCCGGCGGGCGACGTCGTTCGATCGGCCAGGGCTCGGCCGCGATCAAGACCCGCCATTTCGGGCGCAAGCTGCGCAACATTGCCCTCGCGGTCGTCGGGATCTGGGTTGGGCTGTCAATCATCGGCGGCATCATCAGCGGGATCGGCTTTGCCGGGCTGGCGATTGGCGCCGCGGCAACGGTCGCAGCGGTGTGGGTGTTCAGCCAGTACCCCCGGCTCAAGGTTCCCAGCCGCGCCGATATCGATCCCAACACCACCGATGTCCGCGCGCTGGTCGGGCGGACCGAGCTGTGGCTGGAAAGCCAGCGCCGCGCGTTGCCCGCCCCGGCGGTCACGCTGGTCGATCACATCGGGTTGCAACTGGATGCGCTGGGCGCACAGTTGGTCGGGCTCGATCAGTCGCACCCGCAGGCCGCCGAAGTGCGCAAGCTGGTCGGCGAGCACTTGCCCGACATGATCGACGGCTACCGCAAAATTCCCGAGCAACTGCGCAATGAAGAACGCGCCGGGACAACCCCGGCCCAACAATTTGTCGCCGGGCTGCAAACGATCAGCCATGAGATCGACAGCGTCACCCGCCAATTGGCGACCGGCGCGCTTGACAATCTGGCGATCAAAACACGCTACCTCGAATACAAATATGGCGAGCAGGCCGCAAACGGAGTGCCCGGTTGATGCGTGTCCCGATCCCTCACCAACTGGGCCGCGAAGAGGCGCGGCGGCGGCTGCACGCACGCAGCGGCGAGCTCGCCGGAATGATGCCCGGCGGCATGGCCGATGTGACGATTACCTGGCCCAGCGAGGACCGCATGGCGATTGCGGTCAAGTCGATGGGCAAGCTGGTCAACGCCGCGGTAGAAGTGGGCGACAGCAATGTTGTGGTTGAAGTCGATCTGCCGCTCGCGCTCAAATTTTTCGAACCGCTGGTGCGCGGCGCGGTCGAGGCCAACGGGCGCAAGCTGCTCAAGTGACTCAATACGAAACAATCAAACCGCCGCGGTTCCGCAAGGAGCTGGTACCGGGCGGGTATGAGTACGTCATCCCGCCACGCCGTAACTTTGTCATCATCCTATTTTTGGCGGCCTGGCTTTCGCTGTGGATATTTTTTGGCGTCACAACGATTGTTGAAGTCACACGCACCCACGAACCATTTTTGATCGTTTGGCTATTGGGCTGGGCGGCTGCGCTATTGTTCGTCGCGGTTCAAATTCTCTATATGGCGAGCGGCAGCGAGTACGTTCGCAGCACTGGCGGCGATATCGAGGTCGGTTATCGTGCGCTGCTGCTACACAAAAGCTGGCGTTTCCGCGGAAGCGAGATCAGGAGTCTCCGCGCCGGCGATGCTCCCGATATATTCGGACGGGGTAGCTTCAATGCGTGGGGTTATCCGCTGTTCATGATCAAGCCCAAAGGCGCAATTAGCTTCAATTTTGGCGCGCGCACGATCTATGCCGGTGCTGGAATAGATCGAGCCGAGGCAGAACTGATTGTTACCGACTTGCTTCGTTCGATTCCAAACGCCGCCTAAAGATCGCGGTCGAGCTCCAGATAGCCGCGCGGGATGCGCAGTTGCTGCGCGGACACGCGGGTTTCGCGCAGGAACAGCACCAAGGCCCACATCAGCAGCCCGATCGCCACCAAAAAGGTCAGCGCGGCGAGCAGTTGCAGGTCCGCGCCGACCAGTTGCTGCAGGAACAATTCCGCCACCGTGGTGCCGATCGCCAGGCCGCTGATCACCAGCGCGAACACCGCGCGGGTAATCAGGTGGATGCGCTGATCGAGCAGACGAATTTCGGCCACCACCATATCGTGTTCGCTGCCTTGCGTGGCCAGATGTCTGGCCTGCAGCGCGCGCGAGCGATCGACCACCCGTCCCAGCCGGCTCGACAGCAGGTTGAGGATATTGCCGATCGCGACCAGCACGAACACCGGCGCGAGCGCGAGTTGGATGGTCTGGGCGATCATCGGAGTTAGTCCCGCCCGCCGCTCAGCAACACATCGACCACGCCGGGATCGGCCAAGGTCGAGGTATCACCCAGGTTCGACACGTCACCCTCGGCGATTTTTCGCAAGATTCGCCGCATGATTTTGCCGCTGCGGGTCTTGGGCAGGCCCGGCGCGAAGTGGATCACATCAGGGGTGGCGATCGGGCCAATTTCCTTGCGCACCCATTGGACCAGCGCCTTGCGCACGTCATCCGATGGCGCTTCGTTGGCATTGAGCGTGACGTAGGCGTAAATCCCCTGCCCTTTGATTTCGTGCGGGAAGCCGACCACTGCTGCTTCGGCTACCTGCTCATGCGCGACCAGCGCGCTTTCGACCTCGGCAGTACCCATCCGGTGACCCGAGACGTTGATCACATCGTCGACCCGCCCGGTGATCCAGTAGTACCCGTCGGCATCGCGCTTGCACCCGTCGCCGGTGAAATACTTGCCCGGATAGGCGCTGAAATAAGTCTGGAAAAACCGCGCGTGATCGCCCCACACCGAGCGCATCTGCCCCGGCCAGCTTTGCGTGATGCACAGGTTGCCCTCGGCCGCTCCGTCGAGCACCGCGCCTTCGGCATCGACGATTTGCGGGACCACGCCGAACATCGGAAAGCTCGCCGCACCGGGCTTAAGCGCATGCGCGCCGGGCAGCGGGGTCATCATGCAGGCGCCGGTTTCGGTCTGCCAATAGGTATCGACAATCGGGCAGCGGCCATCACCGACCACCCGCCAGTACCACTCCCACGCCTCGGGGTTGATCGGCTCACCAACCGAGCCGAGCAGGCGCAGCGACTTACGGCTGGTCGCGGTTACCCAGCTATCGCCCTCGCGCATCAGCGCGCGCAAGGCGGTCGGCGCGCCATAGAAAATCTCCACCTGGTGCCGATCGACGATCTCCCAAAATCGGCTGTGCGTGGGGTAATTGGGCACACCTTCGAACATCAGCGTGGTCGCGCCATTGGCCAGCGGGCCGTACACCACATACGAGTGCCCGGTGACCCAGCCGACATCGGCTGCACACCAGTAAATCTCGCCCGGCCGGTAATCGAACACATAATGGTGGGTCATCGCGGCCCAGGTCAGATAGCCGCCGGTGGTATGCAGCACGCCCTTGGGCTTGCCGGTGCTGCCGCTGGTGTAGAGAATGAACAGCGGGTCCTCGGCGCTCATTTCCTCGGGCGGGCACTCCGCCGAAACCGCGCTGCGCAGCGTGTGCCACCAATGATCGCGGCCATCTTCCATCGCCACATCGTTATCGGCATGGCGCACCACCAGCACTTCGCAAACCGATGGGCATTGCTCCAGCGCCGCATCGACATTGGCCTTGAGTGGCACCAGCTTGCCCCCGCGCATCCCGGCGTCAGCGGTGATCACCACGTTCGAATCGCAATCCTGAATGCGGCCCGCCAGCGCCTCGGGGCTGAAGCCGCCGAATACGATCGAATGGATTGCGCCGATCCGGGTGCAGGCCAGCATCGCCATCGCCGCTTCGGGGATCATCGGCATATAGATCGTCACCCGGTCGCCGCGCTTGGTGCCCAGGTCTTTGAGCGCGTTGGCCATGCGGCAGACTTCGCCGTGCAGTTCGCGGTAAGTCAGCTTGCGCTGCTGGCTGGCATCGTCGCCTTCCCAGATGATCGCCACTTGCTCGCCGCGTTCCGCCAGGTGCCGGTCAAGGCAATTGGCCGAGACGTTGAGCGTGCCATCGGCGAACCATTCGATCCCGAAGTCAGCCTCGTCGAACGAACATTGGCTCAGCTTGGTCCACGGCTTGATCCAGTCCAGCCGCGCACTTTCCGCGCGCCAGAACGCTTCGGGCTGATCCAGCGCGGCGGCGTATTTTTGCGCATAGCCAGCCGCATCGACATAGGCGCGCGCGGCCCATTCGGGCGGGACGGGATGCGTGGTGGCCATGGTTCTCTCCGGATCAGCGACTTTCGCCGGTTATGGACGCCGCTGCCGCTGGGTCAATAAAACCATGACTGTTTCCAGCCATAGACCGAGCTGACCGGCTTGCCGCTGGCGTCGGTCGCGGGTTTGAACCGAAAGCGGGTCAGCGCCAGTTGGCAAGTGATCGAATTGGCCTGCTTGTCCTTGCTCGGACGCGCCACCCGGCACCCGCTGGGGCGGCCATCGGCCCCCACCGTGATCGCCACGATCACGAAATCGTTGATGCGCAAATCGCGGGTGGCAATCGGATAGTCGCGCGCCGAATTGATCTCGCCCGCCGTCTTTACCGCCTTGGTCGCCGCGCCGCCGCCTGGGCCAGTGCCGCCAGAACCGCTACCCGTGCCGGTACCCGGTCCGCCCGCGCCCGTGCCGTTGCCCTTGGTGCCCGCACCTGCCGTATCGGAGCTGCCAGTGCTTGACGCTTTGGGTGCAGGAACTTTCGAGATCGGCAGCTTGGTCGGCAGGGCAACCGCCGCGCGCGGGACCGCTTGCTTGCCTTCGTTGCCGCTCTTGCCCGCGGGTTCGGAGGCCTTGGTGGGCGGCGGTGGATCAGGCATCGGCGGTGTGGTCACCGTCACGCTGAACGTGGCCATGACCGTCTCTACCACCTTGGCGGCGAAGCCAGGCGTAAAGGCGCGCACCAGCGCGATCGCCAGCAGCACCTGCAAGCCGATCACCAGCAGCGCCACACCCAGCTTGGTGCGGCGCGGCACAGAGAGATCTAGATCATCTTGGCTGACCAGCGGTTCGTCCATTCCCCGATGCTATGCCATTGCCCCGCGCGGCTCGCAATCGGTCTGCGCCGAAACAGCATCCACAATCCGGCTGCGCGACGTGGTTTGCATTGACCTTGCAGCAAGATAGGGAAGCGCGATGGACTGGACCGCACCGCTCCCCGCAATTACCCGCCGCCGCGCGCTGCGCGGGCTTGGGAATACAGCGCTCGGGCTGATGCTGGCACCGCTGGCCGGATGCGGCCGCGATGATAGTCTCAACTTTGCCAACTGGGAAAGCTATCTGGGCGAAACCACGCTCGATGATTTCAAGAACGCCACCGGCATCGACGTATCGCTGAGCGTGATCGCCAGCGAGGATGCGCTGTTTGGCCAGCTCAAGACCGGGACCGCCGTGCCCGACCTGCTGATCGCCTCAAACCAGCTGGTCGAGCGACTGGTGGCGGCTCATTTACTCGCCCCGCTCAGCCACGCGCGCCTGCCCGAACTGCGCAATCTCGATCCGCACTTTGCTGATCCGCCATACGATCCTGGGCTCAAATACTCGGTGCCCTATACGTGGCAGGTGTATGGGATTGGCTATCGCAAATCGCAAGTGCGGTTGCCTCCCAGGGGCTGGGTGGATCTGCTAGACAATCCCGCCTTTGCCGGGCGGATTGGGCTTCCGGGCGATTCAGCCGAGCTGTACCGGATCATCGCGCGCACGCTCGGCAAAGGACCGGGCGCAATCGAACCTGAAGACGTGCCGCTGCTGACCGCACTGGCAGCGCCAGCTACCGCGGATCAAGGCCTTCCACACCGACAATGGGCAGGACTTGCTGCTGAACAAGCAGGTCGATCTGGTCGCCGAATTTAACGGCGACATTGCGCAGGTCATGCTCGAAGATACGGACCTCGGCTTCGTCATGCCGATCGAAGGGAGCGAATTAACCTGCGACGGGCTATGCGTCCCGGCGCATGCCAGCAACGCCAGCAATGCGCACAAATTTATCGACTATCTGCTGCAAAGTCAGGGCGGGATGCGGGTCTTGAACACGATCCTCTATCCCACTCCTAACTTGGCTGCCAAAGCGCTGATGCCAGCCGCTTACCAGAGCAGCATGGTGCTGTTCCCGCCCGCTGACTTGATTGCGAAAAGCAGTTATGCCCGCTGGAACCCCCGGCTTGATACTGCGATCAAGGCCGGGTGGCAGGCCGTTCACCAATCGCGGTAAAGCGCCGGATAGGTTGCCTTCAGTTTCTTGATCCGCGGCACGTCGTAGCGCTGGATATAACCGTGGTTGGGATTGTCGCGCATGAAATGCTGATGATAGGCCTCGGCCGGGTAAAACCCGCCGCCCTCGATCCGCGTGGAGATCCGACCCTTGAACGACGCGGTCGCGTTGAGCGATTTGACATAAGCCGTCACAAACGTGCGCTGCGCCGGGCTTTGCGGAAAAATCGCACTGCGATAACTTGGGCCACTGTCAGGATATTGGCCATTAGTCTGCGTCGGGTCATGTGCCACCGTAAAATAAACCTTCATAATATCGCCGAGCGATATCTTCTGTGGATCGAAGGTGACCCGCACAGCTTCAGCGTGGCCGGTGCGCTCGGTGCTGACCGCCTCATAAGTGGCGTCCGAAGCGCTGCCGCCAGCATAGCCCGAAACCACGTTAGTTACGCCTTTCAAATGCTCGAAGGTGCCCTCCATGCCCCAGAAGCACCCGCCAGCGAGCACGATAGTTTCGCTGCGCGCGCCCGCAACTGCGGTAGCGGCCGGGGCAGTCATCGGGGCAGCGAGCAGTAGCGCCGCGCTGGCCGCGAGGATCGAATTCTTGAGCATGGTATAAACTCCTTCAGCCCTAGATACGTTCAAGTTCCGCAAAAGGTTACATGGTGCGGTGTTCCGGCGGGTGCAACAGCTGCAAATTGTTCCCACCCGGGCTGCGCAGCATAGGGCTGACTGACTGCGCCAAGCAGGGCGGTAAACGGGGCGAGATCGCCGGTCTCCGCCGCCCTTAGCGCTGCATCAAGCCCGTGATTGCGCGCAATATACAGCGGATTGACCGCGTCCATCGCCGCCGCGCGCTCAGCCGGATCGCGCGGTTCGAGCGCCAGCCGGGCTTGCCAACGCGCGAACCATGGGACCAACGCGGCAGGATCGAGCAGCTCGGCGGCGACTAGATCATAACCATGCGTCAAGGCGGCAGACAGCGCGCGGAACAGCATCGTGAAATCGGCCTGCTGGCCCTCGATCTGGGCGAGCAGGTCCTGCGCTAGTGCCAGATCATCCTCCTGCTCGGTGGTGAGACCCAGCTTGGGGCGCAGTTCGCGCAGCCAATAGGCCTGATACCGCAGCGGCCAGTCTTCAAGCAGAACCCGCGCACGTTCGGCATCGGCGGCATCGACGGCGGCAATTGGCTCGATCAGCGCCGAGGCCAGCTGGTAGAGGTTCCAGCGGCACACCGGGGGCTGTTGGCCGTAGGCATAGCGCCCCTGTCGGTCGATCGAACTGAACACTTCGCTTGCGCTGTAGGTATCGAGGAAGGCGCAAGGCCCGTAGTCAATCGTCTCGCCCGAAATCGCGACATTGTCGGTGTTCATCACCCCGTGCACGAAGCCGAGCGCCATCCACTTGGCCACCAGCTGCGCCTGTGCTTCGGCCACTGCTTCAAGCAGGGCTAGGGGCCGATTGCGGGCCGTTAGCAGCGTTGGATAGTGCCGCGTAAGCGCATAATCGGCCAGTCGCTCGACCGCCGCCTGCCCCTGATGCGCGGCGGCATATTCAAAGGTTCCAATGCGCAGGTGGCTGGCGGCAACCCGGGTCAGAACCGCGGCCGGATGCGCCTGCTCGCGCCAGATTCCGCCGCCGGTCACCACTACCGCCAGACTGCGCGTAGTCGGCACACCCAACGCGGCCATCGCCTCCGACATCAGATATTCGCGCAAAGCCGCGCCCAGCGCGCACATGCCGTCACCGCCGCGCGAATAGGGCGTTCGGCCCGAACCCTTGAACTGCAAATCGAACCGCGTCCCGCCGGGGGCCACGACCTCGCCCAGCAGCAGCGCGCGGCCATCGCCCATCGCCGGGTTGAACTGCCCGAACTGGTGCCCGGCATAGGCCAACGCGGCTGGCGCACTGCCCGGCACTGGTGCTGCGCCCGATAGCCAGTCAGCCAACTGCGCCGCGCCGGCTTCGCGCCCGGGCAGACCAAGCTGCGCCGCAAGCCGATCGTTGAACACGGTCAATTGCGGCGCTGTTGGCGGCGCGGCCTGCCACGGCGTGAACAGCCCCGGCAACTCGCGGATCAGGCTGTTATCAAAGCGCCAATCCGCCACGTTAAGCGTCAGCCACCTTCTCCAGCGACACCGCATTCATGCAATAGCGCAGGCCGCCGGGCGCTGGACCATCGGGGAACACATGGCCCAAGTGGGCGTCGCAGACGTTGCAGGTCGCCTCAACGCGCTGCATCCCGTGGCTGGCATCAAGGTAATAACCGACCACCCCAGTGGTCAGGGGCTCACCGAAACTCGGCCAGCCGGTGCCGCTTTCGAACTTGCTGGCGCTATCGAACAGCTCGGTTCCGCAGCCCGCGCAGGCATAGCGGCCCGGCTGGAACAGGCTGCACATTTCGCTCGCGAAGGGGCGTTCAGTACCTTTGAGCCGCATCACCTGAAACTGTTCGGGCGAGAGCATCGCGCGCCACTCGTCTTCGCTGCGCACCTCGCGCCGTGGTGGGGGATTTTCGGCTCCATTGGCCAAAGCAATTGCGTCACCCCAATTCATGGTACTTCTCCTGTCGGCGGATCGCAGTGTACGGCAACCTGCGCGCAGATGGGCAAAATGGGAAGTGCCAATCCAATCCGCAAGGCGGGCAATGCTTGCCCTAATCCCGCCAAGGGCATCGCCCCCTGCACCGGCTGCGCAACACGGCCGCCGGCAGGGACATGATGCACGCTAAAACAGCCGGGCACCATTTGGCACCGGGAAATCCGGCGCGAACAGGATCACCGCCCCGTCAGCATCGGCAAAGCCGAGCGTTAGCACCTCGGACATGAATTTGCCGATCTGGCGCGGGGGAAAGTTGACCACCGCCGCAAGCTTGCGCCCGTGCAGCTCAGCCAGCGTGTAGCGCTCGGTGATCTGTGCGCTCGATTTCTTCACGCCGATCGCCGCACCAAAATCGATCACCAGCTTGTAAGCGGGATTGCGCGCTTCGGGGAACGGTTCGGCCGCGAGCACCGTGCCGACGCGGATATCGACCGCGAGAAACGCCTCGAAATCGATCAGATCGCCGCGCGGGGTCTCGGGATCGTGCGTCAGATGCATCTCATTCCAACTCCAAAATTACTGCGTCAACCGGCAGGCTCTCGCCCTGCTGGGCGTTGATCGCCTTGACCGTGGCGCTCTTTTCGGCGCGCAGGATATTCTCCATCTTCATCGCCTCGACCACCGCGAGCGGCTGCCCAGCCTCAACCTTGTCGCCCACCGCGACGTTGAGCGACACCAGCAGCCCGGGCATCGGGCAGATCAGGAATCGCGACAGATCGGGCGGGACCTTGACGATCATGTGGCGGGTTAGCGGCGCGACTTTGGCGGGCAGCACCTGCACCAGATGGATCGCGCCACGCGTGGTCATTTTGAAGCCGCTGCGGGTGATGTCGAGCTTGATTCCATAAACCACCTCGCTAACTTCAGCCTCGAACAACCGGTCGCCGGGGGTATATTCCAGCGCCAGATCAACCGGCTGACCGTCGACGGTTATCTCGTCATCGAGCGACACCGCATAAGTCTGCCCTGCCATGGTCACCGACCAATCGTAAGGCGGCTCAAGTTCGCCCGCGAGCTGACCGTCGATCTGCCGCGCGCGGTCGGCCCGCGCGGTGGCGATGAACCCGGCGATCGCCGCCAGATGTCGCTTGGTTTCGTCCGAAGTGGCCGCGCCGTGGAACCCATCGGGATATTCCTCAGCGATGAACCCGGTGGTCAGTTCGCCCGAGCGGAAGCGCGGGTGCTGCATGATCGCGCTAACAAAATCGATGTTGTGGCCCAGCCCCTCGATCTCGAACGCATCGAGCGCGGCGATCTGCTTGTCCGCCGCCTCGTCGCGGGTTGCGCCCCAGGTCACCAGTTTGGCGATCATGGGATCATAAAACATTGAGACTTCGCCGCCTTCGTACACCCCGTCATCCACGCGAATGCCGTCGATCCCGCGGCGGCCGTTAGCAGCGCCGTCATCTTCCCATCCCGGCACCGGCGGATCGTACCGCTCCAGCCGCCCGGTGCTCGGCAAAAACCCGCGATAGGGGTCTTCGGCATAGACGCGGTTCTCGATTGCCCAGCCGTCGATGCCGATGTCCGCCTGCGTCATCGCGAGCTTCTCGCCAAAAGCCACCCGGATCATCTGTTCGACCAGATCGATGCCCGTAATCGCCTCGGTGACCGGGTGTTCAACTTGCAGCCGGGTATTCATTTCGAGGAAGTAGAAGCTCTCCCCCGTGGGGTCCGCACCGCTGACGATCAGCTCGACCGTGCCCGCCGAATAATACCCCACCGCACGGCTCAGCGCGACGCATTGCTCGCCCATCGCCTTGCGCATCCTGGGCGTCACAAACGGCGACGGTGCCTCCTCAACCACCTTTTGATGGCGGCGCTGGATCGAGCATTCGCGTTCGTTCAGGTACAGGATATTGCCGTGCTTATCGCCCAGGATCTGGATCTCGATATGGCGCGGGTTCAGAATGAACTTCTCGATAAACACCCGGTCATCGCCGAACGAGTTGAGCCCCTCACGCTTGGTCGCCTCAAACCCCTCGCGCACGTCCTGCTCGGTATAGGCCAGCCGCATCCCCTTGCCGCCGCCGCCCGCGCTGGCCTTCATCATCACCGGATAGCCGATCTCAGCCGAGATCCGCACCGCGTGCTCGGTATCGTCAATCTCGCCGACGAAGCCGGGCACGACATTGACTCCAGCCTTGAGCGCGAGCTTCTTGCTCTCGATTTTGTCGCCCATCGCCGCAATCGCGCCGACCGGCGGCCCGATAAATTCGATCCCTTCCGTAGCCAGCGCCTCGGCAAACGAGGTCCGCTCGGACAGGAACCCGTAACCCGGATGCACCGCCTCCGCCCCGGTTGCCTTGCACGCCGCGATGATCTTGTCGGCAAT
>JAYVML010000005.1:0-12577 GCA_043758955.1 Novosphingobium sp.
AGGGTCTCTGGCGGACGACCGCTGCGGCGGCGATCATAATAGAAGGGCGACTGGCCGGTTGCGACGGGGAAGCTGATCGGCAGCCGACCCGAAGGACCATGCGCGCCGGTCAGGATATCGGCCAGCGCATGACCCGATTCCGAACCCAAAAACCAGCTAACCAGGATTGCGTTCGACCGCGCTACCGCATCGCCCAGGACGAGCGCGCGGCCGGTCGTAAGCAGTGTGACGAGAGGCTTGCCGGTAGCGGCGATCGCCTCGGCCAGCGCCTGCTGCGCGGCCGGCAATCCGATGTCTACCCGCGATTGTGCCTCGCCCGACATCGCTTCGCTTTCGCCGACCGCGAGGATCACGATATCGGCGGCGTTGGCGGCGGCGACGGCGGCGGCAATCCCGCC
This sequence comes from Novosphingobium sp., assembly GCA_043758955.1. GTDB lineage: Bacteria > Pseudomonadota > Alphaproteobacteria > Sphingomonadales > Sphingomonadaceae > Novosphingobium. Next base: position 399 of record JAYVML010000005.1, read on the forward strand.
TTCCATCGAGGATTCGGGGTCGCATCCGCGCACGACGTCGAGTGACGCGTCGCCGAGCACTGCGCGAAGCCCGCTGGCGAGATCGACCGCCTGGGCTGCATCTGCGAACAGCACCCACGGTCCGTGAAGATCGCCCGGCCCTTCCCCAAAAGGCCCGATTAGCGCGATTCGACGACCGGCGGCAAACGGCAAGACGCCATCATTGCCCAGCATGACGATCGACTTGCGCGCCGCCTCGCGGGACAGCGCGCGGTGACTCGATCGATCGATCGTGGCCGACTGATCAGTGCGGCGATGCGGATCTTCGAACAGCCCAAGCTTATGTTTAAGTTCGAGCACGCGGCGGACCGCGGCATCGACCAGGTCTTCGGGCACGGTGCCCGCGCGGACGAGGGCGGGCAGATGCGCCACGTACAGTCCGCTCGCCATGCTCATGTCGACCCCGCCGAGCAGCGCCAGTCGCGCGGCGTCAGAACCATCGGCGGCGACGCCGTGGAAAATTAGCTCAAGGTCGCCAGTGAAGTCCGACACGACCAACCCGTCAAAGCCCATTTCGTCGCGAAGGACGGTCCGCAGCAGCCATGAATTCGCGTGGGCCGGAACACCAGAGACGTCGTTGAACGCCGCCATAGTCGCCGCTGCTCCCGCTGCGAAGCCAGCCTCAAACGGCGGAAAATAGGTCTCACGCAAGGTCCGTTTGGACAAATCGACGCTGCTATAGTCAAGCCCTGCGATGCAGGCACCGTAGCCCACGAAATGCTTGGGTGTCGCCGCCATCGCTGTCGCTTCTGAGAGGTCGCCATCGCCCTGAAAGCCACGCACACGCGCTGCTGCGAAACGCTCGCCAACGAGCACGTCCTCACCCGAGCCTTCGACCCCGCGACCCCAGCGGGCATCGCGCGCGACATCGACCATCGGTGCGAAGTTCCACGCCAGCCCCACCGCGCTCGCCTCAATCGCCGCCGCGCGAGCGGTTCGTTCGGCCAGCGCCGGATCGAAGCTCGCCGCCTCGCCGAGCGGCACGGGGAAAATCGTTTCGAAGCCATGGATCACGTCGGCGCCGAGCAACAGCGGAATGCCGAGGCGCGATTCTTCGACCGCGAGTTGCTGCATGCGCCGATGCCAGCTTGCACTCGATCCGTTGAACAGTGAGCCGACGAGACCCTTGCGGACCGCGTCGGCCTGCTCAGTCTCGCTGAGTTCAACCTGATCGGGATTGGCCTCCGCGGCGGTGGCGCGCGAACGCGCCGCGGGCAGACAGGTCAGTTGTCCCGCTTTCTCCTCGAGTGTCATCTCGCGAATCAGGGCATCGATCGACCGATCAAGTGTCATTTTTTTCTAATCCCCGGGGCCGATTCGTCCCGCCGGGCATGCCAATGGCGCTTCGTGGAGCAACGGGTCAAGGGACCACGAGCCGCGGCGGTGACTAATGAACTTCACCGACAAGATAAAGGCAGCTCGTCGAGCTTCCCGCTCCCGCAAAATCGATCATCGTTCTGGCATCGCTTCGCCTCAAATTGCCGCATAAGCAGTTCGATCATGCCCCCGCTGCGACCCTCTGACTCTCCCGTTGCTTATGGGATTTGAATTGCTGAGCCATCATCGGCGTTGGCGTCAACGTTGAATGGTTCAACCGAACTCGCTGGAACGCCGTCGCGCTTGACGACGTCTGCCGGTCGCGAAATAGGCGTTGGGAAGAGTGACAACTGGTATGTTTCCGCCACTTCACCAAACCTGCTACCTCCGCAGAAAGCCGAATTGATACAGAAATTAGGGGCAGTGTTGTGCGTGCCCATGCCACAAGTCAGGTGAAGCAACCCGGCAGCTATGCCGGATCCAATGAAACCGCCTGACGCCGCGCCCTGGCGATAACCAAAGAGAATACCGGCGCGCCAACCCGAGACGTTTCCGTCGCCAACGACTCACAGGGCTGCGACGGGGCAGGCGGAGGCCCATTTCTTGGACTTAGGTTAGACGATTTGTTAGACGAACGGCATTCGTCGACCAATGGCGCGGCATTTGGTTCCGCCGATAACAGACCGGCCATAGCGCTCCAGACCCGCCAAGAAATAGTCGCAAGGATCGAACGGCAAATTTAAAACCTCACCAGCGAATTTCGCCCCCGGTCAGTCAGGTGCCGTGCGTGGATCGCCTGCAACCAGGCGGCCGTGTTCGCACCATGCAGCCAGGGCCGGACTGAATTCATCGGTTACGCGTTCGTCATAAAGAGCAAGGTCTTCGGCGCTGTATACGTCGTGCCAGCGCCCGTTTGTGCCCTTGTTCAGAAAGGTCTTTCCTCCTCCCTTCCAGGCGTATGCGGCCCTTGGCATCAGCACTTCGGAGGCGTTCTTCATCGCGTCGAAGCCGGCCGCTTCGACGAGTTCCGGCCAAAGCGCTCCAGCTATCTCGATATCGAGAAACTCGGCAATGCGGCGCATCTCGCCTTCACGGTCGGCTTTGAGGTCGTTGAAATGTACCAGCAGCACATCGGGTTCTTGCCGCGCCGCCCAGAAACTGTTTTCAATCCCGAAGTATGACGCCCCTGGGTCACCCAACGCGTCTTCGTCACCCACCAGCCAGTTATGGAAATGGTCCGAGGGGTCAGACGGGACGAAGGCAAAGCTATCCCCGAACTTGGGATCGTCGCGGCTGATGCCGAGCATTTTTCCGGCCGTCTCGGGCGTATAATTCGCTTTATGATTGTAAAATGACATCGCCGCGTCGCGCCCATCGCGGGCCACATGGATATATTTGACGCCCCGATAATGCGGCAGCGCATCGAACGGCAGGTGCGACTTGAGGAACCGCCGGTGACTTTGCCCGGCGCTAAGCTGGAGAATGGCTTCGGGGGGAATCAATCGGAAATCGGGCCAAGGAGACACATCGTGCATTGGGAACGGTTCAGCACTGCCGAACACCAGCATTCCGACGATCCGCTGCATCCAGGTGGTTCCGCATTTGGGATAGGTGGCAATGACAATGTCATCGGCGCGCACCGGGAATTCATCCCACCTGGCGCTGTCAAATATGCGTGACCGTACCGGACGCGTTGCGGTCCGGATCAATTCTAGCCTGTTCTGCATCGATTTGCCTCCTGGCCGAAAACAACCCGGTCCGCGTCTATGCCAAACCATCGCCTTCGACAATTGCGCGCAGCTGGAAACGCCGCATATTCGGTGCGCGGCTTGACCTGTGCTGGCACTCTGGCAAGTTGCATTCGAAAACCAAAAAGGGGGGATAAGTCGATGCGCAAAGCAGTATTGGCGGCGCTGCTGCTACTTGGATCAACCGGGCTGGTGACTGGCTGCAAAAAGCTGACCCGGATGGTTGGTCGGCAGACCGAGGTCAAGGACAGCGTTTATCCTGAGCGGGTCTATTGGGGCGACACCCACCTTCACACCTCGAATTCGGTTGATGCATTCGGGTTCGGCAACCGGCTCGATCCCGAAGCGGCACTGCGCTTTGCCAGCGGGGAGGAAGTCACCTCTTCGACCGGGATCAAGGCCAAGCTGGCGCGACCGCTCGACTTTCTGGTGGTCACCGATCACGCCGAAGGCCTCGGCGCAACCAAGGCGCTGTACGATGCGCCGCGCCTGCTGATCAGCGACCGAACTCTGCTGCGCTGGTACGATCTGATGCACGAAGGCACCAGAGGCTCGCTGCAGGCCACCGCCGAAATGCTCGATGCGCGCGCACACAACAGGCTGCCGGGGGGGCTGAATGATCCCGCCAAGGGGGTGCAACGCACCCACAAGGTCTGGAACGAAAGTCTGGCAACGGTCGATAGTTATAACGAACCGGGCAAGTTCACCGCGTTCTTCGGGTTCGAATATACGTTGATGCAAGGCGGGAATAACCTGCATCGCAATCTGATCTTCCGCGACGGGATCGACAAGGTCAGTCAGATCGATCCGCTCGATCCCACCACCGAGCTGTGGCCCGACAAACTGTGGGATTACATGGATGCCTATCAGGCGAAGACCGGCGGCAAGGTGCTCGCCATCCCGCACAATTCGAACCTGTCGAGCGGGCTGATGTTTATGCTAACCGACCCCAATGGCGGTCCGATGAGCGCCGAATATGCCCGCCGCCGCGCCGCGCACGAACCGGTAGTGGAGATCACTCAGATTAAGGGCGACAGCGAGGCGCACCCGTTCCTATCGGCCAATGATGAATTTGCCGGGTTCGGCACCGCCGGGTGGGACCTCAACAACCTGCTCAATACGCAGCCGACCAAGCCGGGCGACTATGCCGGGAGCTACGTGCGCGAAGCGCTCAAACGGGGATTGCTAATCGAGCAGCGCACGGGCGTAAACCCTTACAAGTTCGGAGTGATCGGATCGACCGACTCGCACACTTCGCTATCCACCGCCGACGATAACAATTTCTTCGGCAAGCATCCCGGCGTCGAGCCTAATCCGAGCCGCGCGACCGATAGCTTCGTGCCGGGTATTCCAGTCGAGCGCGTCGGCCGGATGAACTGGCAATCGCTCGCCAGCGGTTATGCTGCTGTCTGGGCCACCTCCAACACCCGCGCCGCGCTGTTCGATGCCATGATGCGGCGCGAGGTTTATGGGACCACCGGCCCGCGCATGACGGTGCGGTTCTTTGGCGGATGGAACTTCAAACCCGATGATCTGAAGTCCGATTGGGTCAAGGCCGGCTATCAGCGCGGCGTGCCGATGGGCGGCACGCTCGCCCCACATGGCCCCAGCACACCGGGCGGCGGCGCGCCCAGCTTTATCGTATCGGCGCTGAAAGACCCGCTCGATGGTAATCTTGACCGGGTGCAAGTGATCAAGGGTTGGGTCGATAAGGCCGGACAAGCGCATGAAAAAGTGTTCGACGTGGTGTGGAGTGCGATGGACCAGCGGCATCCTGTCGGCGGCAAAGTGCCCGCGGTGGGCGACACGGTTGATGTCGCCAAAGCCACCTACACCAATACGATCGGCGCGCCCGATCTGGCGACGGTGTGGACCGATCCGGAGTTCGATCCTGGCGCACGCGCCTTCTACTACGTGCGGGTGCTGATGATCCCGACGCCAACCTGGATCGATTATGACATGGTCAAATTCCACCTGACGCTTGATCCGCAAATTCCGCTCAAGCAGCAGGAGCGCGGGTACACTTCGGCAATCTGGTACAATCCAGTTTGAGACTGGCCTGTTCGAGATTGGCCTGTTTGAGATTGGCCGATGTGAGATGAGCTGGCAAACCAAAACGCGCGCGCTGCTGAGCGAGCCGCTGGTCCACTTCCTGATCGCGGGAGCGGCGGTGTTCTGGCTGCTGTCGGGCCGTGCGCCCGATCTGGGTGAGCGGCGGATCGTAGTCGACAAGGCAGTGGTCGGCGCCATGGTCGAACGCTTTTATGGCTCATTTCACCGCCTGCCCTCGCCCGATGAAACCGACGGCATGATCCACGATTATGTCGCCGACCAGGTCTATTACCGCGAAGCGCTGCGGCTCGGGCTCGACCAGGGCGACGAAGTTGTGGTGCGGCGGATGCGGCGCAAGCTGGAAAGCCTGGCGGTGGCCGACGCCGAAACCAGCGAACCCAGCGACGCGCAGCTGCAGGCGCTGATCGACGGCGACCCGGCGCGTTATTCAGACGATCCGCGCACCAGTTTCGAGCAGATTTATCTAGGTGCCGATACGCCGGACAACCGCGCCGCCGCAAACGCGCGGCTGGCTGATCTGCGCAAGGGCCGCACCGTTAGTGCGGCCCCAGCCCCGCTCCCCGCGCGGCTCGAAGGTGCGCGCGCGAGCGAGGTTTCGGGGATGTTTGGTGACGAGTTCGCGCTGGCTTTGCGAAGCTTGCCATTGGGACAATGGGAAGGTCCGATCGCCTCGGGTGTGGGACTGCATCTGGTGCGGGTATGGTCCCGCGCAGCACCGACCAAGCCCAGCTTGGCCACCGTGCGTCAGCGTGTCACCAACGATTGGCGCGCCGCTGCCATCGCCCGTGCTCGCGCTGATGATTATGACCGAATGGTACGGGGCTATGATGTCGAGATCACGCTACCAAAATGATCCGGCTGCTACTCCTGCTGGCTGCGCTCGTGCTTGCTGTTCCCGCATCCGGCGACGAGCTGCGCCCCGGCTACCTCGAATTGACCCAGCAGGATGCGCAGCATTGGCGGATGGTCTGGAAAGCTCCCGTGCTCGGCGGACTTGCCACCCATGCGCGCCCGCTGGTGCCGCCGCAATGCCGCCAATCCGCGCCCGCCGCCCGGCTCGAAGGAGCCGCGCTGATCGCTGAAAGCAGGCTGACCTGCGCCAACGACCTGGCTGGTAGCGAACTGGGTTTGGCCGGGATGGACGCAGCGTTCACCGACGCGCTGGTGCGGATTGCCCCACTCGGCCGCCCGGTTCAAGCCGCGCGGCTAACTCCGGGCCAAGCGGTGGTGAAAGTCGCTACCGTGCCCGATCGGTGGGCGGTAGCGCGCAGCTACTTCGCGTTGGGCACCCAACATATCCTGACCGGCTACGATCACTTGCTGTTTGTGGTGGCGCTGGTGCTGCTGCTCGGCCGGCTGGGTGTGGTGGTGCGCGCGGCGACCGCTTTTACCGTCGCGCATTCGCTGACCCTGGTGGGCACCACGCTGGGCCTGATTGGACTGGCGCAGGCTCCGGTCGAGGCGCTGATCGCGCTGTCGATCGTGTTTCTGGCGGTAGAGGTGGTCAAGCAAGATCCGGTGCGACCGCGCTTGTCGGAACGGATTCCATGGGCGGTCGCGTTCGGCTTCGGGCTGATCCACGGGTTCGGCTTTGCCGGAGCGTTGCGCGAAATTGGCCTGCCCAAAGGCGACGTACCGACCGCACTGCTAACCTTCAATCTGGGGGTTGAGGCCGGGCAACTGGTGATTGTGTCGCTGGCTCTGGCTGCACTCGCGCTGATCCGCCGCCTCGCCCCGCCCGCGCTGCGCCCGGTAAAGCTTGCGGCGAGCTATGCAATCGGGATAACCGCCAGCTTCTGGTTCATCCAGCGGCTGGTGGGATGACTTTTAGGAGAGCGATGCTGATGGATGCCCCGGTTCTTTACAGCCTTGATGCGCAAGGCATTGCCACGATCACGCTTAACCGGCCCGAGCTGCGCAATCCGGTCTCCGACCTTGACCTGATCGAGGCGCTGCTGGGCACGCTCAGCGCGATGGAAGACGATGCCCAGGTGCGCGTCGCGATTCTGACCGGCGCGGGCACGGCGTTTTCGGCCGGCGGTAATCTCAAGGCGATGAAGCCCGATTCGGGCGGGCTCAACGCCAGCATGCCGGCGCGCACCCGGCGCAATTACAAGAGCGGGATCCAGCGGCTGCCATTGGCTTTCGCCGCGCTCGAAGTGCCGGTCATCGCGGCGGTCAATGGGCCGGCGATAGGCGCCGGGCTGGACCTGGCCTGCATGTGCGATCTGCGCGTCGCCGCCGAAAGCGCCAAGTTTGCTGAGAGCTTCGTTAAATTGGGGATCATCCCCGGCGACGGCGGCGCCTGGTTGTTGCAGCGGATCGTCGGCTTCTCCAAGGCCGCCGAACTGACGTTGACGGGCGAAACCATTGGCGCTGCCGAGGCACTGGCAATCGGTCTGGTCTCCAAAGTCGTGCCAGATGCAGAACTGCTCGACGCGGCCCACGCGATGGCGGCACGGATCGCCTGCAATCCTTCGTTCGCGGTGCGCATGGCCAAACGCCTGCTGTGGGACGCGCAGCGTATGGACCTGCCCGCTGTGCTCGAAATGTCCGCCGCGATGCAAGCGGTGGCGCATGCAACCAAAGACAATGCTGAGGCCGTCAACGCATTTCTCGAAAAGCGTAAGCCCATATTCAAGGGTGATTAGTCATCTCGATGTGATTTCGCTCTTGGCATATCACATTACAATGTGATAGCTCGCGGTATGTCCTCCAGCCTGATCGACCGCGTCCGCCGCCTCGTACACGATGGCGGTATGTCGCGCGCTGGCCTGGCGCGTGCCGCCGGGCTCCATTCCAACACGCTGCGTGAGTGCACCGATGATGGCTGGAATCCCACCGCCGACACCATGCGCAAGCTTGAGCAGTTCATGTCCGATAATGACGAAGCCCCGGTGCTGGTCAGCATCGAAGAAATCATCGACGAAGCTCGCAATGGCCGGATGTTCGTGCTGGTCGACGATGAGGACCGCGAGAACGAGGGCGATCTGGTCATTCCCGCGCAAATGGCCACCCCCGATGCGATCAATTTCATGGCCACGCACGGGCGCGGACTGATCTGTTTGACCATGACCAAGGGGCGGACCGAACAGCTCGGCCTCGAATTGATGAGCCGCGCCAATGGCACCCGCCACGAGACCGCCTTCACCGTCTCGATCGAGGCTCGCGAAGGGGTCACCACCGGGATTTCTGCGGGCGACCGCGCGCGCACAGTTGCGGTGGCCATCGATGCCGCAAAATCGCGTGACGATATCGTCACTCCCGGGCATGTGTTCCCGCTGATCGCGCGCGACGGCGGGGTGCTGGTCCGCGCCGGGCATACTGAAGCCTCGGTCGATATCTCGCGGCTGGCGGGGCTCAACCCCTCAGGCGTCATTTGCGAGATCATGAACGCAGATGGCACGATGGCGCGGATGGACGACCTGGTCCCGTTCGCGCGCCGCCACGGGCTCAAGATGGGCACGATCCGCGATCTGATCGAATATCGCCGCAAGCACGATCATCTGGTCGAGCGCGTCGCCGAAGTGCCATTTACCTCGGACTATGGCGGCCAGTGGAAGCTGCTGACCTATCGGAACAAGATCGACGGCAGCGATAGCTTCGTGTTGCAGATGGGCCATATCGATCCGGCTGAGCCCACGTTCGCGCGGGTGCACACGGTCTCGATCCTCGATGACATGCTCGGCCAGCCCGGCCCCAAGAAACGCTCGTTGCAGCGCGCCATGGCCGAGATCGGGCGCGAGGGCGCCGGGCTGATCGTGCTGCTGATCCGCCCGCAGGAAAGCGGTGAAGCCGGCGGCGGTGAAGCGCGTGATATGGACTTGCGCGCATACGGCATCGGTGCGCAAATTCTGGCCGACATGGGCGTGCACGAGTTGATCCTGTTGACCAATTCGCACCGCAACATCGTTGCTATCGAAGGCTACGGCCTGAATATCGTGGGCGAGCGCCCGATCCCGGCGGAGTAGCCCATGGCAAATTTCCTGATCATCGAAGCGCGGTTTTACGACCACCTGAATGATATGCTGATCGAGGGCGCGCGCGCGGCACTCAAAGCAGCCGGGCACCAGGTGGAAGTGATCATCGTTCCCGGCGCACTCGAAATCCCCGGCGCCATCGCTTTGGCCGAACAGTCGGGCCAGTACGAAGGGTTCGTTGCGATTGGCGTGGTAATCCGGGGCGAGACGTATCACTTCGAGATTGTGGCGGGCGAAAGCGCGCGCGGAATCATGGCCCTGACCATGGACGGCTTCGCGATCGGCAATGGTATCCTGACGGTCGAGAACGAGGCGCAGGCACTCGTCCGCGCCGATCCCAAGCAAAGCAACAAGGGCGGCGAAGCAGCCAAGGCAGCAATGGCCTTGCTCGCGCTCAAGGAGAAGTTCGCATGAGTAGCAATCCAGCAATCGCTGGCATCCCGTTGGTGCTTGGCGGCAACGTGTTCGGCTGGACCGCCGACCAGGACGCCAGCTTCGCCATTCTCGATGCGTTTTACGAAGCCGGCGGGCGGATGGTCGACACCGCCGATGTCTATTCCGCATGGGTTTCGGGCCACAAAGGCGGCGAGAGCGAGACCGTGCTCGGCGCTTGGCTGAACAGCCGCGGCGTGCGCAAGGATATGCGTATCCACACCAAGACCGGGATGCTGGGCGGTGCCGAACTGTACGATCCAGCGCGCGTGCTGCAATCGCTCGATCGCTCGCTCGAGCGGCTGCAAACCGACTATCTTGACCTGTACTATGCGCACAAAGACTACCCCGAACTCCCGATGGCGGACATTGTTGCGGCGTTTGGCGAAACTTCGAGCAAGGTCCGCTCGCTCGGCGCATCGAACTTCACCGCCGCGCGGCTGAGCGAAGCACTGGCGGCGGCCAAGGCGGCGGGTTCGATGCCGTTCACCGCGCTGCAAAACGAATATAATCTGGTCGCGCGCGCGCATTACGGCGCCGATCTGCAAGCGCTGTGCACCACTAACGGAATCGCGATGTTCCCGTTTTACGGGATCGCCAATGGCTTTCTAACCGGCAAATACCGGACTGAGGCCGACTTCGGCAAATCGGTTCGCGGCGCACGGATGAAAGAGCTGATCGTCACGGGCGCGCCAATGCTGGCCGCGATGGATGCGATTGCTGCTGAAACCGGCGCTTCGCTGGCGCAGATCGCGCTCGCCTGGCTCAATGCCCAGCCCGGCATCGGCGCACCGATCGCCAGCGCGACCAGTGTGAAGCAGGTCGCGGAACTGTGCGGCATGGCCAGTCTGTCGCTTAGCCCCGAACACGTGGCGCGGCTGGATATTGCGCTCTAATCGCAAAAATTGCCACTGCGCTAACCCAGATCGAGATACTCTTTCAGCCCCAGCGGTGCGTATGGTCCGATGATCAGCTGTTCGAACACGCCTATACCCGGCCCATGGCGGTCGCTGGTGACTTGGCACGGCACTTGAACGTGGAAATTATCCATTTGCGCCGGATTGCATTGGTTTAAATCAAAATTCTCACGTTCTACTTCAAGCGGCCCGTGCCACAGCCCGTGGCTCCATTTGGGTGAGGTATAGCCCAGCCCGCGCATCTGGAACCGGCCGATCGGCGCGAAGGTCAGCGTTTCATCGCCGTCCGGACCAGCGATGGTCAGCACGCCTCCCACCGGCCACCGACTGCCTGTTGCCAGCGGCGCGTCCATGACGCCGTCGGTGTCGATCAGGGCGGTGGCATTGGCCCCATCGGGGGCGACGACCGCGCGGGTGTTCCATTGGTGGCCTTTCGCATCGGCATTGACGTGGAAGAACACGCTGCGGTCGGCGAAGTTGAGCGGGGTCCATTGCCAGAAAAATCCCGGCACCACCCCGGTTCCGTGCGGCTGCTGGTCGTTGGTGCCGACCGGGCGCACGCCCCAGCTGCGGTCACGCGTGCCAACGGTACCTGGGGCGCAGTCCTGCCGCACCCCATCAATCTCGATCCAGCCGGTGTAATGCCCGTTCTGGGTGAGCCGGGTGTAATCCATGAAGGTGCGCGGCCCGATGCGGTGAATGAAGCGCGGCTCCTCAATCGGAAACGCTCGGCCGGTGAAGGTCAGGTCTGCCTTGATCCCCTCGCCGTCAACCACAACCCGCAGCTTCTGCAGCGGCTCCAGAATTTCGATCCGGATCGGCCCAACCTGCAAATCCATCCGCTCCATCGCGAGTTCGCGGCTGGTATGGAGGTTAATTTGAACGCCGTCGCGGATCGCCGAAAAGTGGGCATCGGCCACGTTGAGGTGCGGATAGATTCCGAAGGCGACGGCAAAGAACCCCGACCCATCTGGCGCGTAGCCGTTGAAAAAATACCGATCGTAGAAATTCCGATCTGTCCCAGCATAAGCGACCGGTTCGGGCGTTTGGTGCAATGGATAATCATCGCCGCGTGTAAGGACCATGATCAACCAGCCTTTCTGAGAATGTCGAGCGAATGATGCTCAAGCGCCAAGTCACAGGCGCCGCGCGCCATGGACAGGAAATTGTCATCGCCGCGCGGGGTCCGCTCGACATAGGCCGAGCTGAACACTGCGGTCGAGACCCCGTGCAGCGCACCGATGCAATAGTCTTCCCAGATCAGCGGGACCGTCAGCGGCACCCCGCGTGCAGTCATTTCCGCGCAATAAAGCTCGAGCAATTCCGCCTCGTGCGCGCGACGTAGCTGCGCGCCGATGCCGCAGCCCATAAAATAGCCCAGATCGGTCAGAGCGTTACCCACGGCTACCGTCTGCCAATCGAGCACCGCAATTGCTTCGCTGCCGGAGTGAATCCCAAACAACATATTGTCGAGCCGAAAATCGCCGTGGATCAAGCATTTGACACCCGAATCCCGTCCGATCCACAAGTCGTGCAACTGCTCAAGCCGCGTACATACCGCCATATATTCTGGCTCGAGTTCCCCGCTGTAACGCTCGGCAAAGATCGTTTGAGAATTGCCGTACAGCGCCTTGATCATCGCAACCGTCTCAGGTTTTATCTTCAGCCACTCG
>JAYVML010000006.1:0-11433 GCA_043758955.1 Novosphingobium sp.
CTGACGACGAATGTCCTGCCTCGGGAGTACAAATGCGCAAATCCATCCACCCGTTTCATGGCCCTCTCCTAAGGAGTGATTAGTACCACACTTAGTACCAACCACTCAAAGGAATCCCGCAGTTTTTAGGGACTAATTGAAACTATTCGGTTTATTCAAGCACTGGTGGAGCCGAGGGGGATCGAACCCCTGACCTCGTCATTGCGAACGACGCGCTCTCCCATCTGAGCTACGGCCCCGTCCAGTGCTTGGTATAAGTTTTAGCGAATAGCCCGCGACCTTGAAAGGGCAAAACGGTCAGCCAGTCGCGCCCTAGCGGCCCGCGGGCTTGGGCAACGGTATTGTCGCTGGTGTAGGTGTGGCGACCGCCAACGGTGCTGTGCCAGAAGTGACCTGAGACGTCGGCGCCGCAGTCGGCTGTGTAACCGGCACGACCACTACCACTGGCGCGTACTTCGCATCCCACGCGGCGGCATCGGCCTTATACTGGTCGTACGAGCGGTAGAAATTCTCATAAATCAGATCGAACTGGGGCACGTAGCGCTGCGCAAACGCGGTCAGATCGACCGGCTTTAGCGTCATCGATTCGCGCGCCATCGCCAGCGCGGCATCGCAGAAATTGGGCAGCGTCGGCGGGAACGCGTAATAGTTATAGACCTGCGTCATATAGGCTTCGCGTGGGCGTATAAAGGCCGCGCCATAGCGTTTGCGGTATTCGGCATCGACCCCGCGGTTAGCCTTGAGTAGTCCGACTTTGTAGATTTTGAGGAAGCGCTTGTAGCCGTTCAGAATGTCATTGTGTTCGATCCGCTGACAATTCAGCGCAGCGACATTGTAGGCCGACCGCAGGTTCCACACACTTTGCAGCGGACCAATCTTGGTGTTGATATTCTGGCGCGTGGCATCAAGGCCCAGCGGCGGCACCTTAAACAGCGGCGAAGCCCCCAGCGGCGGGCTCGGGCGCGGGGGAATATAGACGATGATAACCGGCGGCGGCGGGGGCGGCGGCGGGGGCGGAACTTTTTTGGGCTTGGCAGTGACGCCGCTGGCCAGCATCAGCAGCGATGCGGCGATCACGATTTTGCGGTAGTGCGAACCCATTATTTCCGTTCCTGTTGGCGAAACCGACTGCATGCCAAGCTGTGTATTTCAATCGGCTGAACTCCTAACCGCTTGGCGTAAAAAAGCAAATGCCCGGCGCGCTGGATAGCGCGCCGGGCAAGCTTGTCCGTTGCTAATGTCGGATTAGCGGCGACTGCCCATGAAGCTGAGCAGGAACTGGAACAGGTTGATGAAGTCGAGATAGAGGCTAAGCGCGCCCATGATCACAACCTTTTGGACCATTTCGCTACCCTGCACCTGGTAATAGGCGTTACGCAGGCGCTGCGTATCCCATGCGGTCAGACCGGCAAAAATCACCACACCCAGCACCGAGATCGCCAGCGACATCGCGCTCGACTGCAGGAATATGTTCAGCACCATCGCGATGATGATCCCGATCAGTCCCATGACCATGAACGCACCCATCGCCGATAGGTTACGCTTGGTGGTGTAGCCATAAAGGCTGAGCCCGGCGAACGCGCCCGCAGTGGCGAAGAATGTCGTGGCGATCGACGGGCCGGTATAGACGAAGAAAATTGACGAGAGCGACAGTCCCATTGCCACCGAAAAGCCCCAGAACATCAGCTTGAGGGTTGAAGCTTGCATCTTCTGCAGCCCAAAGCTCATCGCCATCACGAAACCCAGCGGTGCCAGCATAACCACCCAGCGCAGCGGCGAACCGAAGGTTGCCTCAGCCATGCCAGAACGCGCGAACAGCAGCGCCACCACGCCCGAGAGCAGCACGCCCGAGGCCATGTAATTATAGATCGACAACATATAGCTGCGCAAACCTTCGTCGCGCGCCGCTCCGCCGATCAGTTCACCATTCAACTGCGGACCAGTCGCAAACGGGTTGCGGGTGGTCTGCGGATCGTTCCATTCAGCCATGGATCAAACTCCTGATGCGGGCCCATTGGGGCCGCTGCACTGAATATCGGAGTTTGCGGGCGCACTTTCAAGCAAAACCGGACAAATGCCCCGTCGCAGATTGTAACAAATCTAGCTGCGTACGGCTGCGGCCAATTCGGCCCCCCGATCGCGCGCCGCCCGCAGTGTGTCGGCCACTAGCTTGGCCAGCGCTGCATCCTGATCAAGCACCACCAATCCCGCTGCGGTCGTCCCGCCCAGGCTGGTCACCCGCCGCGCCAGTTCGGCCGGCGGCTCGCCCGCTGCTGCTGCCAGCGCCGCGGCACCTTCAACCATCTTCAGCGCCAGCCGCTGCGCCTGTGCCAGATCCAGCCCCAGTGCGGCTCCACCATCGGCCAATGCCTCGATAAACCGGTAAACAAACGCCGGACCCGAACCGGCCAGCGCGGTCACCGCGTCAAGTTGGTCCTCATCCGCCAGCCATTCGGGCGTGCCGAGCGGTGTCAGCAGCGCGATCACAGCCGCTCGCGCGGTTTGGGACAAGTCTGCGCCATACAGCCCAATCGGCGACTTGCCAATCGCAGCGGCGAGGTTGGGCATCACTCGAACGATCCCGCGGTTGACAGGAAAACGCACCGCCAGACTGGCCAGTTCGGCCCCGGCCAGGAGCGAGAGCAGCAGTGTTTGGTCGGTCATCACCGGGGCCAAAGCGGACGCGGCTTGGTTCAGGATCTGCGGCTTGACTCCCAGCAGCACGACATCGAACCGCTCGCCGGGGACGTCGCGCAGGAGCCGCACATCGGCAGGCACTGCGGTAACCACTGGATCAACGACAGTGAAGCTGGCCGGCACCTGTGCCGCGAGCCAGCCAGCCAGCATCGCCCCGCCCATATTGCCACAGCCAAGAATCAAGATTGCAGGGCGATCAATCACGGGCTGGCTCCAAGCCGCTACGGGTACCTCAAAGTCAGGCTTCGCCCGCTGCATCCACCATCGAACTGGCGAGCGCTTCGGCCGGGGTCTTATCCCCCCACAGCACGAACTGAAAGGCCGGATAGAACCGGTCACACTCTTCAACCGCAGCCTCAACCGCGACCTGCGCCTGGCTTAAGCTGAGCAGGCCTTCATCGCCAAGCAGCAGCCCGTGGCGATACAGCAGGACGCTGCCGCTCGACCACAAATCAAAATGACCGACCCACAGCTGCTCATTGACCAGTGCGAGCAGCTCAACCATCGCCGCGCGTTTGTCATCGGGAACGCGGATATCGGGCAGACATAGCAGTTGCAGCACGTGGTCTTCATGCCGCCATACACCGCGCAGCGTGTAACTGGCCCAGCTGCCCTTGATCTCGCCCGAAATCTCATCCTCGCCGACGAATTCGCACGGCCAGCCATGCGCCTCGAACAGCGAGGCCAGCATATCGACGGGAGCCGCATCGTCCTCGCGTTCCATGTCAGGGGTGACTTGCATCATTGCCGCTGGATGGATCGGTGGGGGTGGTTGGACAATGACGTCATGGCCTTGGCTTGCGTATAACTCGACAAGGCTGTTCACAAAGTGTGGAAAAAGGGTGGATAAGCCTACTTGCCCGGACTTATCGGATCGATCACCTGCCCCGCAGCGCTGGTCCAGACAAACGCGCCCGCGACCCCGGCCTTCTTAAGCGCGATGATAAATGCCGCCGCTTCCTTCTGCCTTTCGAACGGTCCGGCGAGCAACCGATTGGTCTGCCCCCACGCGGTCAGGAACGGCTTCTTGCCTTTGAACACAGCCGGGTCGTTTTTGACCAGCTTGCGCCAGTCAGACCCCAAGGCCGTCTTGTTATGCCCGACGGCAACTTGCACCCAGACCCGGCTGGGTTGCGAAAGTTTGCTGTCTTTCGCCTTGTCCTTGTCTTTTGCCCGATCTGCCGCATCGGCTTTGACCTTACTCTTGTTGCTGATCTTGGACTTGTCGCCGGGCTTGCTCTTGTCACCGGGTTTGGTCTTATCGGGGTCCATCAGGACGGAAGGTATGGCGGCGTGCTTGGGGACGCGGTCCATGTGGCGAATATCGACAGCGCCGGCCTGTGGCTCGACCTCGCGGCTGGGCGGGGTAAAGTCGGCAAAGGCTTCGTCGATCGACTCGCCCACTGGATTTTTGGCGGCGGGCTTGGCAGCAGCCTTGGCCAATGGCTTGGATCGCGGGCGCAGATCGAATGTCTCAGCCGGTTGCGCCCGGGCGGGATCGCTTGAACCACGGCCGAGTATGGGCGCGGGCCCAGCGGACAACCCAGGAACCGTTGCCGGGCGCAGAGCAGTGACCGGCGTTGGAGCGGGGGACGGTGCGGGTTTGGGTGCCGCCTTTGGAACCGCCAAGGCGGGGGCCTCGCTCGCCAATTGCACGGGTTTGCCGTCAACTTCGCGGCTGACCGGCGGATTTGGCACCCGAGCAATGAACGCGGGCAGCGGCGACGCTGCGGCCAGTTGCTTGTCGTCGCGGATCTGCGATTTGCCCTTGCCCTTATTCTTAGGCTTGCTTTTGCCGTCCCCCTTGCCTGGTGCCGGAACCGGCGACGCTACGGCTAGCGCGGCACGTGGGCGGGCGTAACGGGCGAAGCGCGGATCGTCATGTCCGATCTCGGCCGCGCGCGGAAACTGGCCGAGGTTAGCCGCTGCGGCTTGCTGCGCCGGGGTGAGCCGGGGCATATAACGCAGATATGCGGTCATCGAATTGGCCATATCTTCGGGCATGGTCTGGTGGACGATGCTTTCTGCCTCACCAGCTTCGCCCAGGATTGCCAGCGCAAAGGCACGGGTACGCCACGCGGGCTTGTCCTGGCGCTGCAGTAGTGGGCTGAGCGTGCTCTCCATCCCCCGCCGGTCACCAGAAATCGCCAGACTGAGCGCCAACCGGCGCAGCGTTTCATCCTTCGGGGCGAGCGTCAGCGATTGCCGATAATAGGCTTGGGCGGTTTGGTTATCGCCAACCAGATCATAGGCCAGCCCGCGATCGGTCAGCCGCTCGGCATCGATCGGGCCGAGCTTTTCAGCGTCACTGAACATGCCGATTGCAGTGATGGGATCGGCACCGAGCACATAGGCCCCGGCCAGCCCTGATTTGATCCGAGCGCTGCCCGGCCACAGCATGTCGGCGCGCTGGAAAAATCCGATTGCGGCCTGCACGTCGCCCAATTCAAGCGATGCCCGTCCGGCGGCGATCAAGGCTTCAAGGTCCTGCGGATTGCGCGCCAACTGGCCCAGCGCATCATTGAGCTTCATCCCCGCCGACTTCACGGGCAGCGGCTGGACGATGGTCTCGGCGCGCACTGGTTGCGCCAGCAGCGCCGCGCTGATCGCCGCCCAGCCCAAAGCGGCGCTACCCACCAGTGCGGTACGACCGGAATAGCGAGCAACAGGTTTGAACTTGGGCAGTGCGGTGTACCTTTTGCAGACCGCGCGCAAGCGGGCGCTAGACCTTTACATTGCCCTAGCTGAACCGCGTCCTAATGCCGCCGCGCGATTACCGTCGAAGTGAGCTTACTGGTTGTTCTGGCGACCGAGGAAGCGCGGGATGGAAATCGACGGACCGTCATCATCCTCATCGTCGTCTTCGCTCGAACTGCGTCCGCCGCGGGACAAGTTTGCCATGCGCTCGAACAACGTGGCCCCGCTGGCGGCTTTGGGGGTTCGTGGTGCGGCCTGAGCGTCGCCGCCGCCAGTCGGAGCGGCTGCGGTTGGTTCATTCGCGGCCCCTGGCGAGCCATCGCCGCGCTCCGCACTACCTTCGCTGACCGTCTCATCATCGCTTGAAATCAGGCCCCGGCGCCGGCCCGGCAGCATAGTCTCGCCCACAACCGGAGCATCTTCATCGACCAGCCGCGAGGCATCGAGCAGTAATTCGTCGCCGGTCCCAGAGCTATCTGCGCCAGCGCTTTCCGCTATAACTTCTGCTTCGCCGGCCTCGGTGCCGGCTTCGAGCTCGAGCTCGAGCGGATCAGCCGCCGCCGCTTCGCTGCTCGATAGGTTGGGCATGCCCCAATCGTCATCGGCAGCGCCCGCACCTACCGGTTCGGGCTCGCTCGCCGTCAACTCGGGCTCGGCGACCGGCTCGGGATTGCGAGCGAACAGCGGTTCGGCTGCCGTGGTCGTCATCGGCGGACGGGCGGGCCCGCGCGAGCTGCCCATGTTGAACGGGCGCGCAGCTTCCTCGGCCATCGAGGCGGTCTGCTCGATCCCGGTGGCGACCACTGAAACTCGGATCTTGCCCTGCAAATCGGGATTGAACGCGCTGCCCCAGATGATGTTGGCATTGGGATCGACCAGTTCGCGAATATGGTTTGCCGCCTCGTCGACTTCGAGCAGCTTCATGTCTTCGCCGCCGATGATCGAGATGATTACGCCCTTGGCGCCCTGCATCGACACGCCGTCGAGCAGCGGATTGGCAATCGCCTTCTCGGCCGCTTCGAGCGCGCGGTTTTCGCCCGAGCCTTCGCCGGTGCCCATCATCGCCTTGCCCATTTCGGCCATGACCGAACGCACGTCGGCAAAATCAAGGTTGATCAGGCCGGGCATAACCATCAGATCGGTGATCGAACGCACCCCCTGTTGGAGCACCTCGTCAGCCATCTGGAAGGCTTCCTTGAAGGTTGTTTCCGCCTTCGCCACCAGAAACAGGTTCTGGTTGGGGATGACAATCAGGGTATCGACATGCTTTTGCAGTTCTTCGATCCCGGCATCGGCGGCGCGCATCCGGCGGGTTCCTTCGAACAGGAACGGCTTGGTCACGACGCCCACGGTCAGCACGCCTTTTTCACGCGCGAGCTTGGCCACCACCGGGGCAGCGCCGGTACCGGTTCCGCCGCCCATGCCAGCTGCGATGAAGCACATATGCACCCCGTCGAGCGCGCGCTCGATCTCGGCCATGCTCTCTTCGGCCGCCGCCCGGCCCACTTCAGGGCGGGCTCCTGCGCCCAGCCCCTGAGTGATGTCCGAGCCCAGCTGGATGCGGTGTTCGGCGATCGAATTGTTGAGCGCCTGAGCATCGGTATTGGCCACCACGAAATCAACGCCCTCGATCCCAGCGGTGATCATGTTGGCGATGGCATTGCCACCGGCCCCGCCAACCCCGATCACCGTGATGCGGGGACGCAGCTCTTCAACAGCGGGCGCTCCGATATTGATGCTCATTCACGATCTCCTGGCCTTCGCGGCGGATGCAGTAGTTACAGTTAACACGGTTCTTGCACTTATAGAATCGGCTAATCAAAGCCGCTCAACTCTTTGTCCACAGTCACTCATTCGGCATTGCGGATTAGCACTTACGCGCTTTCTTCCTAAAAATACTCTCGCAGGGCGTGGTAAAGCCGGTTGACCAAGGCCAGCCCGCGATAACGGAGCACCGGCTGAAAGCCCGACCGGATGGCGCGAATGTCAATCGGGTCGGCTGCGGCATAGAGTACCAGCCCCGCCAGCGTCGTGAAACCGGGGGTTGCATGGGCTTCGGCCAGCCCTTTCAAATATTGCGGACGGCCGGTTCGGACGGGCTTGCCCAGCGCGCTTTGCGCATAGTCGGCCAGCCCGGCCAGTTCGGCCCCGCCGCCGGTCATCACCACCAGTTGGCCGCGCTGCCCGCTGAACCCCAACCCCTTAAGCGCCTTGCCTACTTCTTCGGTCCATGCCGCCAGCTGCGTGGTAATCACTGAAACAAGTTCGGCGCGCGGCACGCGGTTCTTATCATCGGCATGGCGCGCGGCTGGCCCGGTGCTTTCATCACCTGGGGCGTTAACCGGGATCATCTCGCGGTGGTCCGAGGGGCTGGCGATGGCCGAACCGTGGACGCATTTCAGCCGCTCGGCCTGGAACCGGCGGATCCCAAAGGCCGAGGCGATGGCGTCGGTAATATCGCCCGATCCCAGCGGAATAGTCACCAGCCCGAGCAGCATGCCCGCGGCATAGACCGAGACATTGGTCACCTCGCCGCCGAATTCGACCAACGCCACCCCGAGCTCACGTTCCTCGGACGAGAGGCAGGCGTAGCCTGCGGCAATCGGCGAGCCGACCACCGCTTCGACATCTAGATGCGCGTTCTGCACCGCCTCGGTAATGTTGCGAATCGGCGCACCATCGGCGAGCATCACGTGAATATCGACCCCCAGCCGCTCGGCATGCAGTCCCTTGGGATCGGCCACGCCATCGGCCCCATCGAGCGTATAATGTGCCGGCTGCGCATGCAGCACCATCCGCCCGTCGGGCTGGATCACATCGCGAGCCGAGACCAGCAAGTGTTCGACGTCGTCGATCTCGATCCGCCGTCCGCCGATATCGACCTCGACTTGCGCGACCGAACTAGCCAGACCCGCGCCCGAGGTCCCGATCCACACGCTCGAAACCGACGTGTTGGCCATCTTTTCGGCGCGCTCAACCGCATCGCGCACCGCGAAAGTGGCGGCCGCCATATCGGTTACATAGCCGCGCTTGATCCCTTGTGAGGCGCGGTGACCCGATCCCAGCACCAGCATTTCGCCGGTGTCAGTCAACCCAGCGATCATCGCCGAGATTCGGAACGAGCCGATGTTAACCGCGCCGAACACGCGTGAAATCCGGGGCGGCGGCATCAGGGCTGGTCCTTCCTGGCCACTTTGGCGGGATTGCCATCCGATGCAGCGACCGGAGCAGATGATGCAATTGCGTTGGTCGGCACGGTGTGCGCGGATTCGATCGGATCCGTTCTGCCGGGCAAGCGGATGTAAATTCGGTCACCGGCGCGCATGTCAAAGGCCACCGCCTTGCCACCGAGCAAGCGGTTGCGGCCATCGAGCTGGGCAAAGGTGATTAACGACTTGGCCGATTGGTCGGTGCCTTCGGGCAGCGCCAGCATTTGCCCGGTCTTGAAGGTCAGGTTCCAGCGGCGGTTGCCGATCCATTCGGCGCTCTTGATCTGGGGCCGCAGTGCTGGTGCGGCATCGAGCAGTTCGGACAAAGCCGCAACTTGCTGGCCCGCCCCGGGACCAGACAACACCAGCTTGCCCTTGATGCGATCTTCCGACACGGCTTCGAGTTCGCGTCCGGTGGCATCGATCAGCACCATCCGATCCGGTTTGGCCAACACCGCTACGGGCTTGCGTTCGACTATGTCGATTACCAGCGTATCGGGCAATTGCCGAGAAACCCGCGCATCCTCAACCCACGACAGCCCCATCAAGCGTTCGCGCACAGCATCCAGATCGACGAATGGCATCGCCCGATCGCGGTCGGCCAGCGCGATCTGATAAACTTTGAGCTCGTTGAGATGCTTGGTCCCGCGAACATTGACGTTGTGCAGTTCGAACCCGGCCTGGTGCGCCAGGTGCATCAACTGGCCGCGCGCCATCGCCGGGACCCCGGCAAAACTCGCCATCATCCACGCCAGCACCACTGCCGCGCCGAGAATCATGGCGAGGAAAATGCGGTGAAGCTGCCGCTCGTTAAACGGCTGGATCGCCATCACCGTGTCGATCGCCGAGCCGGTCCGAGCCTTGGCCGCGCGCACTTGCCGTGCTTTCCCCTGCGCCGAGGCGGTTCGGCGCGCGCTTTTGCCGCCGCGTTTGATCTTCTGCCCGCTCAATTGCGCGTTTCCTTCCGAGCGAGAGCATCAGCAATGATGATCTCGACCAGCTCGCCATATTCGATTCCCAGATGCCGCGCCTGTTCGGGGACCAGGCTCAATGCGGTCATCCCCGGCTGGGTGTTGGTCTCAAGCACGAACAAGCCTTCGATCCCGCGTTCATCGTCCCAGCGGAAGTCAGTCCGGCTGCACCCGCTGCAGCCCAGGATGCGGTGGGCGCGCAAGGCAAGGTCAAGACAGGCCAGGGTAATCTCGTCGGGTATCTCCGCTGGGCAGATATGCTCGGTCATCCCGTCAGTATATTTGGCATCGAAATCGTAGAAGCCGGACTTGGGCTTAAGTTCAGTAACCAGCAGCGCGCGATCACCCAGTACTGCCGTGGTCAGTTCCTTGCCGCGGATGAACGGCTCGGCCAGCAAGCTATCAAATTCCTGCCACGGCCCCTTGGCGTCGGGCGAGATCGGGTTGCCATAGTTGCCCTGGGCGGTGACGATCGCCACCCCAACGGACGAGCCTTCGTTAACCGGTTTGAGGACAAAAGGCCGCTCGAGCGGATCATGCTCGTAAAGCTCCGCGACCGGCACGATCCGCCCGCCGGGCATTGGAATGCCATGTGGGACCAACGCCTGCTTGGTCAATTCCTTGTCGATCGCGATGACCGAAGTAACCATGCCGGAATGGGTATAAGTCAGCCCCATCAAGTCCATCATGCCCTGCACTGTGCCGTCTTCGCCTGGCGTGCCGTGCAGCGCGTTGAACACCACGTCCGCGCCGCATTGGGCCAGTTTCTGCGCGACATCGCGGCCCATATCGATCCGCGTTACGCGGTGGCCGCGTTGCTCCAATGCGCTGGCCACGCCCTCGCCGCTCATCAGCGAGACCGACCGCTCGTTCGACCAGCCGCCCATCAACACCGCGATGTGGAGTTTGGGGAGGATCACTGGTTACCGACCCTTTGAATTTCCCATTCGAGCTCAATCCCCGATTGTGCTTTGACCCGCCGCCGGACTTCTTCGCCCAGTGCTTCGATCTCGGCGCTGGTGGCAGTCCCTAGGTTGAGCAGAAAGTTGCAATGCTTTTCGCTGACCTGGGCGCCGCCGATGGTCAGCCCGCGGCAGCCCGCCGCATCGATAAGTTGCCAGGCCTTGTGGCCAACGGGATTCTTGAAGGTCGATCCCCCGGTCTTGCTGCGCAGCGGTTGGCTGGCTTCACGGCTAGCCGCGATAAGATCCATTTCAGCCTGGATTTCGGCGCCTTTGCCGGGACGACCTTTGAACCGCGCCGCCACGACTATGGCACCTTTGGGCAGCATTGAATGCCGGTAGGTATAGTTGAGCAAGTTTGTGCCAAGTTGTGTCAGAGTGCCATCGCGCAGCACCACGTCGCAATCGAACAGGATGTCCTTGACCTCGGTGCCATAAGCGCCGCCGTTCATCCGCACGAATCCGCCGACCGTGCCGGGGATCGAGCGCAGGAATTCGAGGCCCGCAATGCCATTGTCGCGCGCGGTCGAACTCACCAGAATGCCCGACGCCCCCGCGCCGCAATCCAGCGTCAGGTCAGCGCTCGCCGCCACTTTGGCAAAGGCCTTGCCCAGCCGCACTACCACGCCGGGCACGCCGCCATCGCGCACGATCAGATTCGACCCAAGCCCCAGCGCCATGACTGGAACCGACGGGTCCAGATCGGCAAGAAAAGCCTGCAAGTCGGCCACATCTTTAGGTTCGAACAGCCACTGTGCAGTGCCCCCCGATTTGAACCAGACCAGTGGGGCGAGGGGAGCGTTTTCGGTTAGTTTTCCGCGTGGGGCCACAGCCCCCAACTCCCTCCTCTGAAGAGGATGGGGCATTGGAGAAACGCCGCGTTTCCACCTCTCCTCT
>JAYVML010000007.1:0-8623 GCA_043758955.1 Novosphingobium sp.
CGGCGATGCTCGCGCCGGGCGACACCACCCGGATTGCCCGCGCGCTCGAGGTTATGCGCAGCACCGGGCGTTCGCTCGCGGATTGGCATGGCGAATTAACGGGCGGGATTGGCCATAAGGTAACCCTGCACCCTGCCGTGCTGTTGCCGCCGCGCGACTGGCTCTATGAACGCTGTGACCAGCGGTTTGGGCAGATGCTGGAGCGCGGCGCGCGGACTGAGGTTGCGGCGTTGCTGGCCCGGCAGCTCGATCCCGGTCTGCCTGCAATGCGCGCGATCGGGGTAGCCGAAATCACCGCGTTGCTCGCGGGCGAGGCCACCCAGGCCCAGACCGAAGCGCGCGGTGCGCAGGCCACCCGCAATTATGCCAAGCGGCAATACACTTGGTTGCGCAATCAATCGCCGCCCGACTGGCCACGACTTGAAGCGCAAAGTTTCGATCCAGAGGCTATATTTGTTTCTTTATTGCGTCATTAGACCTTGACATGACATTTCATGTTACTTAGTGGCTCCGGCAAGATCGGAGCTTGCTTCATAGCCTCAGCTTGGAGAGGGAGACCCGGCGCAGGTGACTGTGCCGGGTCATTCCGTTAAGGGCAGCGGTTTAGCGAATGGAAGGTTAGTAACGTGAGCGAGGAGCGCAGCGGCGCCAGCATTTTGGTGGAAAGCCTGGTCCGGCAGGGGGTCGAATTCGTTTTCGGCTATCCCGGCGGCGCGGTGCTGCCGATCTATGATGCGCTGTTCGATGAAGCGCGCATCCGCCACATCTTGGTCCGCCACGAGGCCGGCGCGGCGCATGCCGCCGAGGGCTATGCCCGCTCGACCGGCAAGCCCGGTGTGGTCTTGGTCACCTCCGGCCCCGGCGCGACCAATGCGGTCACCGGGATCGCCGACGCCTTCATGGATTCGATCCCGCTGGTGGTGATCACCGGGCAGGTGCCGACCGCGCTGATCGGTTCCGACGCCTTCCAGGAAGCCGACACTATCGGCATCACCCGCCACTGCACCAAGCACAACTATCTGGTCAAAGATCCGGCGGAACTCGCTGGGATCATCGACGAGGCCTTCCAGATCGCCACCACCGGTCGCCCCGGCCCGGTGCTGATCGACATTCCCAAGGACGTGCAGATCGCCTCAGCGCGGCTGAGCGACGGCGCGCCGCAGCGACGCCAGCGCTACAACCCGCCCACCACCGGTAGCGCGCGCGACATTGCCCGCGCGATTGAACTGCTCGCCAATGCCAAGGCGCCGATTTTCTACACCGGCGGCGGGGTGATAAATTCGGGTCCGCGCGCAGCGGCCTTGTTGCGCGAATTACAAGCGCTGACGGGCGCGCCGGTGACCTCAACCCTGATGGGTCTGGGCGCATTCCCAGCCGATCATCCCGATTGGCTTGGAATGCTGGGGATGCACGGCACTTACGAAGCCAATATGGCAATGAACCGGGCCGATCTGATCATTGCGCTGGGCGCGCGGTTCGATGATCGGGTGACCGGGCGACTGGACGCCTTTGCGCCCAATTCGACCAAGATTCACATCGATATCGATCGCGCTTCGATCAACAAGGTGGTCGCAGTTGACCTGCCAATCCTGGGCGATTGCGCGCTGGTGCTCGAACAGTTGATCGCCGCTTGGGGCACCCGCAAGCCGCAGAACCTGTCCGAATGGCAGGCGCGCATCGGCGGCTGGCGTGCGCGGCAAAGTCTGGCCTACCCGCGCAACACCGCTGCAATCATGCCACAGCTGGCGGTCGAGCGGTTGTTCGAGCTGACCAAGCACCGCGACCCGATAATCTCCACCGAAGTTGGCCAGCATCAGATGTGGGCGGCACAGTATTTCCATTTTTACGGACCTAACAAGTGGCTCACCTCGGGCGGGCTCGGCACGATGGGCTACGGCCTGCCCGCCGCGATTGGCGCACAGCTTGGCAACCCCAATTCGCTGGTCATCGACATCGCCGGCGACGCCTCGATCCAGATGAACATTCAGGAGCTGGGCACCGCCACGCAGTTCCGCCTGCCGGTCAAGGTGTTCGTGCTCAACAACGAATGGATGGGCATGGTCCGCCAATGGCAGGAGCTGACTTACGAAAGCCGCTTCTCCGAAAGCTATTCGGACAGCTTGCCCGATTTCGTCAAACTGGCCGAGGCTTATGGCTGGAAGGGCATCCGGATCGAGGATGAGAGCCAGCTTGATGCAGGGATTCAGGCGATGATTGACCATCCCGGCCCGGTGTTCGTCGATTGCCTAGTCGCCAAGGAAGCTAATTGCTACCCGATGATCCCCAGCGGCGCAGCGCATACCGAGATGATCCTCTATGGCGACAAGGTCCCTGGTTCGATGGACGACGCGGCCAAGGCGCTGGTATGATGGAATTTGGTCACTTCCGCCCGTTCGTGTCGAGCGTAGTCGAGACACCGCGCGCCATGTGTCTCGACTTCGCTCGACACGAACGGAGTTCTGGTTTGCGATGAAAATGAAGAAAGAGGCGTCCGAGCGCCATGTCCTGACCGTATTGGTCGATAACGAAGCAGGGATCCTGGCCAAGATTGCCGGGCTGTTCACCGCGCGCGGCTACAATATCGACAGCTTGACCGTGGCCGACATTACCGAGAACCATTCGGTCAGCCGGATCACCATCGTTACTCACGGGCCGCCCGCGGTGATCGACCAGATCCACGCCCAGCTGGAACGGCTCGTCCCGGTGCACAAGGTGATCGACCTGACCGAAGCGGGCGACCACGTTGAGCGTGAACTGGCCTTGGTCAAGGTTGCGGGCACAGGTGATCTGCGGGTTGAGGCGCTGCGGCTGGCCGAAGTGTTCCGCGCCAGCGTGATCGATACCACCACCAGCAGCTTCGTGTTCGAGCTGACCGGCGCGCCTGACAAGATCGACCGGTTTATCGCGCTAATGCGTGAATTGGGGCTGGTCGAGGTTGGCCGCACCGGGGTGGTCGGGATGATGCGCGGGGCCGAAGCGTCTTAGAATTTGAAACCCACCCTCCCGCCACCGTCACCCTGAACTCCTTTCAGGGTCCATGGTGCCTCAAAGTCAGGGCAGGGATTGTTGCACAATGGATGCTGAAACAAGTTCAGCATGACGAATGAAAATAGAAGGACGAGAAATGAAGGTTTATTACGACGCCGACGCCGATCTGAATCTGATCACCGGCAAGAAGATCGCCATCGTCGGCTATGGCAGCCAGGGCCACGCGCACGCGCAGAACCTGCGCGACAGCGGGGTCAAGGAAGTCGCCATCGCGCTGCGCGCTGGTTCAGCCACTGCCAAAAAGGCTGAGGCCGCTGGCTTCAAAGTTATGACCAATCAGGAAGCCGCCAAGTGGGCGGACATTCTGATGATGCTGGCCCCCGACGAAACCCAGGCGGCGATCTGGGAGAATGACCTCAAGAGCAACATGAAGCCCGGCGCGGCGCTCGCATTTGCGCACGGGCTGAACGTCCACTTTGGCCTGATCGAGCCGCCCGCCGATATGGACGTGATCATGATCGCGCCCAAGGGCCCCGGTCACACCGTGCGCAGCGAATATGTCAAAGGCGGCGGCGTACCATGCCTGATCGCGGTGCATCAGGACGCCAGCGGCAACGCGCATGACATTGGCCTCGCCTATGCCAGCGGTGTTGGCGGCGGGCGCAGCGGGATCATCGAAACAAACTTCAAGGAAGAGTGCGAGACCGATCTGTTCGGCGAGCAGGCCGTGCTCTGCGGCGGGATCACGCATTTGATTCAGGCCGGGTTCGAAACGCTGGTCGAAGCCGGCTATGCCCCCGAAATGGCTTATTTTGAATGCCTCCACGAAACCAAACTGATCGTCGACCTGCTCTATGAAGGCGGGATCGCCAATATGCGTTATTCGATCAGCAACACCGCCGAATACGGCGACATCACCACCGGCCCGCGGATCATCACCGCCGAGACCAAGGCCGAAATGAAACGCGTGCTGGCGGACATTCAGTCGGGCCGGTTTGTGAAGAACTTCGTGCTCGATAACCGCGCTGGCCAGCCCGAGCTGAAGGCCGCGCGTAAGGCCGCCGAGGCGCACCCGATCGAACAGACCGGCGCCGCGCTGCGCGCGATGATGCCGTGGATCGGCGCGAACAAGTTGGTCGATCAGGCCAAGAACTGAAGGGCCATTGCAAACGGCGTCAGCGCATTAGAGTTTTTCCGTAATTGAATGAATCGCTGGGGATTCCCAAGCGCGCTGATTTGTGATTCAAGCTGGCTACTGGTGAGGAGGCCAGCATGGATGAGGCCATTATCGCAGGATTTGCGGGTTCGTTTTTGCCGGGCGCTTGATCGGGGCATGTCGGCGCGGTCGGCGGCGCGGATGCTCGAGGTTAGCGCGGCAACGGGAGTTCGCTGGGCGCAGGCATGGCGGGAGCGGGGATCGACCCAGCCGGGCAAGGTCGGCGGCCACCTGCGGCCCTTGCTGGAAAGCGAGCGCGATTGGCTGATGGCGCGGATCGAGCAGAAGAAAGACCTGACGCTGCACGAACTGCTGGCCGATCTGCGCGAGGAGCGGGGCGTGGTGGTATGCTGCGACACGCTGTGGCGGTTCCTGGGGCGCTGCGGCAAGACATTTAAAAAAAGACGCTCTTCGCCAAGGAACAGGACCGTCCCGATGTCGTCCGTCGCCGTAATCGCTGGCACTGGGTCCAGCGCTGGGTAGACCCCAAGCGCATGGTCTTCATCGACGAAACCTGGGCCAAGACCAACATGACGCGCACCCATGGCTGGTGCACGAAGGGCGAACCGCTGATCGACAAGGTGCCGCATGGCCACTGGAAGACGCTCACCTTTATCGCCGGTCTCAGACACGACGGGATCGTTGCTCCCTGCGTCCTCGATGGCCCGATCAATGGTGAGAGCTTCACCGCCTGGGTCGAGCAGTTCCTCATCCCAGAGCTGGAGCCTGGCAGCATTGTCGTCCTCGACAATCTCGGTAGCCACAAGGGTGCCCGCGTGCGCAAGCTGCTCAGAGCGGCGGGCATCAGACTGTTCTTCCTGCCACCCTACTCGCCTGACCTGAACCCGATCGAGGAGATGTTCTCCAAGCTCAAACGGCTGCTACGAAAGGCCAACGAACGCACCGTCGAAGCGATCTGGCGGCGCATCGGCAAACTGCTCGACCGCTTCCCTCCCAGCGAATGCGCCAATTACATCAGGGGTGCCGGATATGCCTCAATCTAAGTCAGAAAGACTCTAGCGCGAACGCTGTTTGCAACTCGCGCACGAAGGTTTCGGGCTGCTCCCACGCGGCAAAGTGCCCGCCATTGTCCAGCTCACCCCAGTGAACCAATCGCTGGTAATTGCGCTCGGCCCATTTGCGCGGAGTCGGCAGGATTTCTTTGGGAAAGGCGCTGACTGCCACCGGCAGGTTGATCTGCTGCGGGGCGAAGCTGGCGAAGCTTTCCCAATAGAGCCGCGCCGATGAGGCGCCCGACGCAGGGAGCCAATACAGCATCAAATTATCGAGGATCTGGTCGCGGCTCAGCGCGTCGTAAGGCGAGCCGTTGTTGTCGGTCCAGGCCCACATCTTTTCGAGGATCCACCCCGCCAGCCCGGCCGGGCTATCGACCAGACCATAGCCCACCGTTTGCGGCCGGGTGCGCTGCTGCGTGGAATAGCCCGAATCCCATTCCTGATAGTATTTGAGCGCGGTCAGTGCCTTGAGTTCGTCCGGCGATGGATTGGCAAGGTCTTCG
Source organism: Novosphingobium sp. (assembly GCA_043758955.1). Classification (GTDB taxonomy): domain Bacteria; phylum Pseudomonadota; class Alphaproteobacteria; order Sphingomonadales; family Sphingomonadaceae; genus Novosphingobium. The sequence continues at coordinate 5,724 of JAYVML010000007.1, forward strand.
GGCGAAGGCCTTCCGATCGGCATGTTGAGGTGAATGCCCGCACAGCCCGGCAGCGCCTGCGCCCCGATGCTGCTGGTCACCGCGCTGCCCCAGTCACCGCCCTGTGCCACCCAGCGATCGTAACCCAGCCGCGCCATCAGCTCGCCCCAGGCGCGCGCGATTTTCTCGACCCCCCAACCAGTGCCCACCGGTTTGCCCGAAAAGCCGAACCCGGGCAGCGACGGCGCGACCACGTGGAACGCCTGCGCGCCGTCCACCGGATTGGCCAGCGCCTCGATCACCCCGATAAATTCGATCACGGATCCGGGCCAGCCGTGCGTCATCACCAGCGGCAAAGCATCGGCGCGGCGCGAGCGGACGTGCAAAAAGTGAATATCCAGACCGTCGATCTCGGTCATGAACTGCCCCAGCGCATTCAGCCGCGCCTCGCACGCCCGCCAGTCATAGCCCGCGCGCCAGTACCCCGTCAGGTCCTGCAACACCGCGAGCGGGGTGCCCTGGCTCCAGTCCGCCACCGTCTCACGCTCGGGCCAGCGGGTCTGATCGAGCCGCGCGTGTAAATCGTCCAGCTGCGCCTGCGGCACCGCCAGCGTGAACGGCCGAACCTGAGTCATGTCCCAGCACCCAAGGCTGCTTTCGAGGCGGCTTCGACTTTGGCCCGATCTACCAAGGTCAGGGTGCTGCTGGCCTTTGCGAGCAAGGTTCCGGCGGCGTCCGTCAGGCTGCCCTCGACAAACGCGGTGCTGCGCCCGGCCTTGATCACCCAGGCTTCGGCCAGCACGATCCCGGGCCGCGCGGGGGCGAAGAAGCTGACTTTGAGTTCCAGCGTCATCGGCACGCGGTCCGGCCCGGTCAGCGCTATAATCGCGTGCGCCATCGCCGCGTCGATCCACCCGCTGACAAAGCCGCCCTGCACCACCCCGCCCGAATGGCACTGCGCCGGGGTGGCGCGATATTCAATCGCGGCGCGACCTTCGGGTTCGATCGAAACGATCCGCACCAAGCCCATCGTGTCATACAGCGCATTCGACGGCGCGGTCATACTCAGACCAGCGCCGCGTAAATCAGCGTCTTCAGTTCGCGCCGGATCGGATAGACCGAACTGGGCGAAAGCTGGGTCATGAACACCATGCTGACTTGCTCGACCGGATCGACGAAGAACGCGGTCGAGAACATTCCGCCCCAGTAAAATTCGCCCACCGAGCCGGGCACCATCGAGCGCGCCGGATCGAGATTGACTGCAAAGCCGAGGCCGAACCCGGTCCCGGCGTTGGCCGCTTCGCTGAACAACGAGCGCGACATCGCGGCCAGGTCTGATCCGCCGGGCAAATGATTCATGGTCATCAGCTCAAGCGTCTTGCGCCCAACAATCCGCGTGCCCTCCAGCTCGCCGTGGCCCAGCAGCATCCGGCAGAAACGGTGGTAATCAAGCGTGGTCGAAACGAGCCCGCCCCCGCCCGACAGCAGTCTGGGCATGGTGCTCCAGGCGCTCTTGTCGCCGCGATCGTACATCACCCGCCCTTTGCCCGGCACGAAAGTATAGCAATCGGTCAACCGCTCGATCTTGTCTGCAGGCACCGCGAAGAAGGTGTCGTTCATACCCAGCGGACCGAAGATCTGCTCGGCAAACACCTTATCCAGGCTCTTCCCCGCGAGCCGCTGGACGACTGCGCCGAGCACGTCGGTCGACACCGAATAATTCCAGGCATCGCCCGGCGAAAACTCCAGCGGCAGCTTGCCCAGCGCGGCGATAAAGCCATCGAGGTCAAGGTTCCCGTGCCAGTTCTCCAGCTTGGCCTCGCGGTAAGCGGCATCGATGTTGCCGCGGTTCTGGAAGCCGTACGTAAGCCCCGACGTGTGCCGCAACAGATCGACCATCAGCATCGGGCGCTCAAGCGGCTTGATCGCGAACGGCACGCCCCCGCCCCCGCCATTGTAAGCGCCCAACCCGCGGAATTCGGGCAGTACGCGGTGGACCGGAGTATCGAGTGCAACCTTGCCTTCTTCGAGCAGCATCATGAACGCGATCGAAGTGACCGGCTTGGTCATGCTGGCGATCCGGAACAAGGACTGATCATCGATCGCTGCGCCGCCTTCTCGCGCGCTGCCTTGCGACGAAAAGTGCGCGATTTCGCCCCGGTGCGAAACCAGCACTTGCGCGCAGGGCAGCAGTCCGTTGTCGAGGTAATTTTCTTTCACAAAGCCATCGATCCGCGCGAGCCGCGCAGTATCAAAGCCGGTCGAGAGTCGCGAATAGTCGGCCATGGGTCACTTCCTGCTAAAAACTGGTTGTTGCTTGCAACTTGTGGCGGGTGCTGCGGCCGCGCGCAAGTGTAGCTTTACAAGCCCATTCCCCAACGCCATAGGCTGAACCCATGATCCGCAATTTTGGCCTAACCCTGCGACTTATCCGCCCTTGGGCGTGAACTGGCGTGTCCAACAGGGCGGCACGCAGTGGCACCCAAGGGGCAACCTCACCACTTGACCGCACTGCCAAAATTTCGAGATTTGACCCATGACCATGCTGAAGCATCCGGCGGACAAGTACCGCGCTTTCCCGCCGATTAACCTGCCTGACCGCCAGTGGCCGTCGAACGTCATCACGCAGGCCCCGCGCTGGCTTTCAACCGACTTGCGCGATGGTAATCAGGCACTAATCGATCCGATGGGCGCGGAAAAGAAGCTACGCTTTTTTGAGCTTCTGCTCAAAGTCGGCTGCAAGGAAATCGAGGTCGGCTTCCCCGCCTCGGGCGCGACCGATTTCGACTTTATTGCGGGGCTGGTCAAGCAGGGTAAAGTGCCGGACGACGTGCTGATCCAGGTGCTGACCCAATCACGCCGCGATTTGATTGAGACCAGCTTCGCCAGCCTCGAAGGTGCGGATAAAGCGATTGTCCATC
>JAYVML010000008.1:0-4331 GCA_043758955.1 Novosphingobium sp.
CCTAGTGGCACCGCCAGGAGATAGAGGGGGAGTCGTGCCGCTTTGGGAAAACTGCTCAATCCGTAGGCGCATCCCGCAGAGGCCATGCTTCCAAACAACAAGATCAAGCTTTTGTCGTTCAAGGGATCACTAAAAAGATAAAAGCCCCACGCGCCGAAAAAGGCGCTGAAAAGCGCAGCAAACACTACGGTAATTCGAAGCTGTCGCTCGATCTCCAGGACAGAGATGATTTTATCCTGGCGCTTGGCCCAGTGAACCATTCTGAGGATTAGTATAGCAGCGGCGACCCAAGCTGGACTAAACCGACTTATCAGCTGACCCGCTGTCGCGACTTGCAGCCCTACGAAGCTACAAAGCGCGCTGAGATACATAAGCGGAATTTGCCGCTGCATGGAACGATAGCGCTGCCGGAGGAGGTCAGCCCCTTCTGAACAATGAGGGTCGCCAACAATAATCCAGTTGAGTGGCAAGCGGAGCATGCCACATCACTAACCACAAATGGTTTATCGATAGTTGCGAGGGCTCTGATCCCTGCTTATCTGAACCCCTTGACTGTTGGGGCATCGATCTCAACAGCTTACTGAGATGGTTGGCTGCCTATCCTAAGAGACTGATTCATAATTATCCGGCACGATTTCATAGCCTTGCGATGCGTCGAGCGAAGAGCTGGATTGAGGCGATGAACAGCCAAGCGGTTGCCGAGGCGATGGTCTGTTCGAAATCTTTGGCGAGGCGGCGGTTGCGGTTCAGCCATGCCAGGGTCCGTTCGACCACCCAGCGGCGCGGGAGAATCACGAAGCCCTTGGCGACATCGGATCGCTTGACGATCTCGACGGTCCACTTCCCGATCTTGCGCAGCGCCCGCCTGAGCTTGTCTCCGGCATAGCCGCCATCGGCGAAGACATGACGCAACCACGGGAAGCGGTGGACGACTTGGGCCAGCACCAACGGCGCGCCATCACGATCCTGGATATCGGCGGTGTGGACCACGGCATGAACCAGGTTGCCCTCGGTGTCAGTCAGGATGTGGCGCTTGCGTCCTTTGATCTTCTTGCCTGCGTCATAGCCGCAAGGCCCGCCGTTTTCCGTGGTTTTGATGCTCTGGCTGTCGATCACGCCGGCGCTTGGTGAGGCTTCGCGGCCCGTCGCTTCGCGTGCCATCAGCAGCAGCGTGTGATTGAGCGACAGCCACAGCCGGTTGTCGCGCCACAGGTAAAACCAGCGCCGCACCGTGGAGACCGGCGGAAAGCAGGGTGGTAGCATCCGCCACGGCAGGCCGCCGCGCAGCAGATACAGGATCGCCTCGACAATCCGCCTGAGCGGCCACTTGCGCGGGCGTCCCACATGGAAGGGCGGCGGAAAGAACGGCTCCAGCACCGCCCATTCGGCATCGGTCAAATCGCTTGGCAAAGCCAGCTGCGCCCGGGCATACAGCGCCCGAGTGGTGTCAGTCCACATCGTTGATCTCCAGAAGTGTTTCGCAAAACCCCTGAATCAATGACTTGGGCGAGCGTCAAGCTAACCCTCTGACATCACTCAACTTAGTTTCGGATCAGGCTCTAAGCAGATGTCGATAGTCAAATTAGATACGGGCCGGCTGGTGAGAAATACACATCGAGCCGTTGAAAAAACCAGGTTCAATGGCCCCTGCTATGACCGCATCCGCGAACGTCGCTATGTCGAATATCAGCCTACTCCAAAGTTTCCTCCAGCAAGGCTCTCACTTGCATCTTCAAGCGGCCCGATTGCTACGATCTATTGCGGCAGCATTTCCAAATTTCAATAACTTCGTACGGCACGCGGTATCGGCCGCGCCGAAGAGATAGCCTTGCCCGTAAGTGCAACCCATTTGCATGAGCAGTGACCGCTGTTCTTCGGTCTCAACCCCTTCGGCAATCACCTCAATGTTGAGGTTGTTGCCCATGGCGATCAACGCTTGGACGATCAGTCGGTCCTGATGGTTCGTGCAAATTTTCGCCACGAAGCTCCGGTCAATCTTGACCTTGTCGATCGGGAAATCTCGCAAATGTGAGAGAGACGAAAAACCTGTACCGAAGTCATCGAGTGCGATCTGGATTCCGGCCCGATGTAACGTCATCAGCACGTTGCGAACGGTCGAGCTGTCATTGACCATGAGCATCGTTTCGGTAACTTCGAGAGTAACATTTCTGGGATCAACAAGGTTGCCTTCGAGCACTTTCAGGAATTTTTGCGCAAAATCACGACTGATCAAATCTGCTTCGGTTGCGTTGATGCTCAGAAACGCGAGATTGGGGTGTGCCAATTGCAATTCAGGCAAGTCGGTGCAGACGAACGATAACATTCGTTCACCAATTTCGCGCGAAAGCACCGGATCAATTATTGCCGGAAGAACTTGCGTAGCGGTCAGCATTTTTCCTGACCGCGTATGCAAGCGCATGAGCGCTTCAAGCCCCACTAGGCGATAATTCGCAAGTTCAACTACTGGCTGATAGCCAGCGAACAGTCTGCCTTCGTTGAGCGCGCTACGCACCTCCACGATCGCTTTATGACGCAGGTCGTTCGATTGCTCGAAGCTGCTATGGTAGACATGCACTTGACCAGGTTCGTGCGTTTTGCCGTGATAGAGCGCGAGATCGACTTTATGGACCAGTTCCTTGGCAGTGGATTTTTTGTTAGCTTGTGCGAGGCCGCAGGTAGCGCCGATGTTAAATGTGCGCCCGGAAATCTCGGATTGGCTGCTGATTTCAGCTAGTATCTGTTCACCAATCCGTGTCGCCTCCGCGAGTGTGATTCCCGGTTGTGTTATAATCGCAAATTCGTCCCCGCCCCATCGCGCTACCGTCGTTCCGTTAGGCACAGCACGCGAAATCTGCGCGCTGATCTCTTCAAGGAGGACATCACCAACAAGATGACCAAAAACGTCGTTGACATCCTTGAACCCGTCAAGATCAATCAGGAGCAGGCACAGCGGCTGGTCTCCTTCACGGGCCTGTTTCAATCGTTCTTTAAGCGCGCGATCGAACGCATAGCGGTTATAAAGATTGGTCAGACTATCATACTCGGCAGCACGCAGAAGGGACGCATGGTCTCGGTATGTATCGGTGATGTCATGAAAAACGCCGATTAGGCGAGACGACCGGCTAGCATCGCCTGGCATATACTCGCCGACAGACTTGACGCGGCGCGCATGGCCCGCGGCGCTCAGGAGGTTTGCTTCGAATTCGAATGACTCATGGTTATGAATAGCGTTGTTGACTGCCTGCTGCACTAGCGGACGGTCATTGGAATCATAAAATCGAACTGCTTTTGGGACATCGACCGGTTCGTGCAGCGGAACCTCATGGATCGCGTAGACCTGGTCGGACCAGGTCAAAGAATTTGATTCTAGCTCGAGTTCCCAAAATCCAATTTTCGCAATCCGCTCGGCCTGCCGAAAGAGCCGGTCGGATGTTTGAAGCTTCTCGGTTTGCAGCGCCAGGACTTTATTGAGCTCTGCAGTCTGCAAATTTTTGCTATGGAGTTCGAACAGGTCCTCGGCGACTGCAGCTAAGCCTTCGAGGATGGGCGCTTGGTTCGACGAGAAAAGATCAGGGCGCGGATCGCCTAAGCATAATGCTCCAACCAGCACGCCGTCGGGGCTACGGATCGGGCACCCGATAAAAGATTGGAGACGCGGTCCAGCTTTGACTAATGGATTGTTGACAAAGCGCTCGTCGCTCGAAGCGCGAGCAACTATTAGAGTGCGGCCACCGGCTAATGTTTGGTTAGTAAACGTGCTGTCGCGCGGTATTTCGTTAAAATCTAGGCCCACTGAAGACAGAACCCAAAGACGGTCTTTATCGGCTAGCGAAATCATAGCGATCGAGCACTCGAAAATCTGGATGCAGTGCCGAGTGACCCGATCAAACGAAGGATGAGTCCCTGTATCAAGCAATTTCAAAGCTTGGAGAGAGGCAAGTCGACGTTCTTCGCTGGGGCTGAAATTTTCCATCTGCACGCCTCTGACTTACGTATCAGGTAGCCATTAACTGGTAAGTATTTTCAAATGGTTACGCATTGCCGGACGACGAGCGAAAATTTGGTCGGCTATGCTTTCAAGAGGTGGGCGGGCGGCGGCGTGGTTTGTTGTAGGCGTTGATTGCACTTCAAAGTCATCGAGTTGGAAGGACTTTGCGAGATACGGGGCCCACTGAATCTGAACCAGCGTCCGCTGACCTCATCCTCATTAAAAGCCGCCAGCTGCTCACGGCCCCAAGTCAGTCGTTCATCCGACACGCGCTAGCGTCCGCTATCCACGACATTATCGCCATTCCGGTCAGTCTGCTCGCGACAACATTGCGGTCATTCGC
>JAYVML010000009.1:0-6235 GCA_043758955.1 Novosphingobium sp.
CGGGATTAACCGAACGCACTGCGTCCTCGCCAATTCCGATACGCTCAGCAACACCCGGCCGCATGCTTTGCAAGAGGACATCGGAGCGCGCCGCTATCGCCAGCGCCGCTGCTCGTCCCGCTGGCGTACCCAAGTCGAGCACCACGCCGCGCTTTCCAATATTCATATGACGATGGACTACACTGGCCCCATCCACAGCCGGCGCCCAAGCGCGAGCATCATCCCCGCATGGTGCCTCGACCTTGATGACGTCAGCGCCAAGCTGGGCAAGGATCATGGTGGCGTAGGGCCCTGCCATGTTGGTCGAGAAATCGAGGATCCGCACGCCCTTGAGCGGGACAAATGGCGCATGGCCAAGCGCGGAGTTGGAAGCGCTCGAATTTGCCATCGGACCCTCTAGTATTTGTCAATATCCTAATGTAGGACCATAGAACGAGACGGTCAAGCGTTGAGAAATGGGTGAGTGGCAGTGATGCAGTCGAACAAGGTATCCGACGCGGCCGCACGGCAACCGGCAGAGTGGACTTTCGCAGATGTCTGGGAAACGGTCGCCGATGCGGCACCGGACCGAATTGCGCTGGCGCATGGCGATCGCCGCGTCACTTGGTCCCAATTTGACCGGCGAGCCGACGCTATCGCGGCCGCCTTGCTAAGCGAAGGGCTGAAGCAGCAAGAAAAAGTCGCGCTCTATTTACACAACGCACCGGCCTATCTGGAAAGCGTGTTTGCGGCGCTCAAGGCCGGGCTTGTTCCGGTCAACACCAATTACCGCTACACCGGTGATGAGCTAGTTCAGTTGTGGACTGACGCAGATGCTGCTGCGGTGATTTTCCACGGAACTTTTGCTGCGCAGGCCGATGCGGTGCGCGCGCGCTGCCCCACTGTGAAAGCCTGGCTATTCGTCGACGATGGCGAAGCCGATTGCCCCGCTTGGGCCATTCCGTATGAGACCGCCGCACAAGCCGCTACAAAGCGCACTGCGGCGCCATGGGGCCGCAGTGGGGACGACCAGCTGTTGGTCTACACCGGCGGTACCACTGGCCTCCCGCGCGGCGTGATGTGGCGTCAGCATGACATGTTCATGGCATCCAACACCACTGGCGATCCCGCGATCGCGGACCACGATCACGTTCGCCGGCGGCTGGTCGAAGCCGTACCGCCAGTCGGTCTGCCTGCCGCACCGCTGATGCATGGCACCGGGTTCGTGTTCGCCGCGACCATTCTCAACCGCGGCGGCACGGTAGTAACCCTCCCCGGCACGTCGTTTGATGTAGCGGCGTTGATCGACGCGATCGCGCGCGAGGGTGTCAGCGACCTGTGCATCGTCGGCGATGCCTTCTGCCGTCCCATGGTAGACGCGCTGGAACGCGAGCCAGAACGCTGGGATCTTCGGCGGCTGCGGGTCGTTTCCTCGTCTGGCATGGCGTGGAGCGCCGCAGTCAAGGAGCGCTTGCTGGCGCATGCCCCGGACGCACTTCTGATCGATTTCCTTAATGCTAGCGAGGCCAGCGGGATGGGCCGGGCAATGACCTCGGCCAGGCGCAAGGATGGCGGCGCGCGGTTTCAGCTAGGCCGGAACGCCTGCGTAATTGATGAGGACGGACGCCCGCTGACGCCTGGCGATCCGTCCCCCGGGCGGATGGCGGTGCGTGGACACATCCCGCTTGGCTACTTCAAGGACCCGGCAAAGACTGCCGCTACGTTCCCCGTGATCGACGGCATACGCTATGCGGTGCCGGGAGACCTGGCGATGATTGAGGCTGATGGTTCGATCACGCTCCTCGGGCGCGGTTCGACTTGCATCAATACCGGGGGCGAGAAAGTCTTTCCCGAGGAGGTCGAGGAGGCGATCACGGCGTGGCCAGGGGCGTTTGATGCGCTGGTGGTTGGCGTTCCGCATGAACGCTTCGGCCAGATGGTCGCGGCCGCGGTGGCAATAGGCGAAAGCGCAACTTTCGACGAAACCGGATTGCTTGAGCATCTGCGCGGGCGTTTGGCAGGGCACAAAATTCCGCGAGCAATAATGGCCGTCACCTCGATCGGGCGCGGACCAAACGGCAAGGCTGATCGTCCCGAAATTACCGCCCGGATCGTCGCTTGGCTGGAAACGCGCGCATCGGAGAAAACGACATGACCGAACCCACACCGCATGTGATATACGAAAAGCGCGACGGCATCGCTTACGTGACGCTTAACCGGCCGGAAAAGCGCAACGCGTTCTCGCCGGAAATGCTGGTCCGCTTGTGCGACGTCTGGCAGGACGTAGCAGAGAATCGCGAGATTCGTGTGGCGCTGGTGACCGGGGCGGGAGATCGGGCATTTTCCTCCGGCGGCGATCTTGGCAGCACGATTCCGCTTATGATGCGGACCCGCCCGCCAGAGGGGGAGTGGGAGGAACGCTTTTCGCAGGACCGCAAGCAGCTGTACCGGGCGATCCTGCGCGGTGCGACGTTCTTCAAACCAGTCGTCGCGGCGATCAACGGCCACGCGCTGGCAGGCGGGGCGGAATTCGTCCTGGGCACCGACATTCGGGTCATGTCCGAAACGGCAACGATCGGGGTGACCGAAGTTCGGCGCGGGCTGATCGCCGGGGGCGGATCGCTGGTCAGGTTAGCACGGCAAGTGCCATGGGCAATGGCGATGGAACTCGCCTTGGTCGGAGCGCCGGTGAACGCTCAGCAAGCCTTGGCGATGGGGCTGGTTAATCGCGTTGTGCCGCCAGATCAGGTGCTGGCTGTCGCCGAGGAGCTTGCGCGGCAGATCAGCCTCGGCGCGCCAGTCGCACTGGCCAAGACCAAAGAGGCGATGGTCCGATCGAACGGCTTGCCGTTTGATCAGGCGTTTGAGATCGAAGCACAATGCACCCGGGAAAACGCAGCAACCGAGGACGCCAGGGAAGGCCCTCGCGCGTTTATGCAGAAACGACCGCCAGTGTTCACCGGACAATGACAATGACACTTGGCGAGAGAGGAATTTGACGATGCGCGGCGTAGTATTCACTGGAAACAGCACCCTTGACCTGATCGAATTTCCCGATCCAACGCCTGGTCCTCGCGAAGTGGTGCTGGAAATCAAGGCATCGGGCATGTGCGGCAGCGATCTGAAACTGTACCGCCCGCCGGCTGGCGCAGCGTTCGCAGCTTTAGGCTTGAAAGACAGCGGCCAACCCGTGATCGCAGGCCACGAACCGTGCGGCGTGATTGCAGCAGTTGGCCGCGACGTCGATCCGCGCATCACCCGCGTCGGAGACCGCGTGACGCTGCATCATTATCAGGGCTGCATGACTTGCCCGGAATGCCGCAGCGGCTGGACGCAGATGTGTGACCGGACCGCGATCATTTACGGCGTAACCGGTCACGGCGGCCACGCGCCCTACATGCGCGCCGCCGTCGAAACTGTGTTTGCCCTGCCCGACGAAATCTCGTTCTCAACTGGCGCCGCGATCTCGTGCGGAACGGGCACAGCCTATGGCGCGCTGCTGCGGCTCGATGTTTCGGCGCGGGATACGATCGTGATCGTTGGTCAAGGGCCAGTCGGACTCTCGGCGACGCAACTGGCGGCAGCAATGGGTGCGCAGGTGATCGCGGTCGACGTTAGCCCCGAACGCGCAGCGCTGGCCAAGGAGTTCGGCGCGGCGCACACTATCGATGCCAGTGCCGGTGATCCGGTTGAGGCGATCATGGCGCTGACGGGCGGCAAAGGGGCGGGCAAGGCGCTCGATACGTCTGGCGCGGCTGCAGGCCGTCTGGCTGCGGTGCGCAGCGCATCGCGCTGGGGCACCGTCTGTCTCGTCGGCGAAGGCGGCGAAATGACAATTAATGTCAGTATCGATATCATTCGCAAACAGCTGACGCTCGTCGGCTCGTGGACTGTCAACAGCGCTAAGCTCGCCGATTGTATCCGCTTCATCGCAGATCATGGTCTTGAGGTGGACCGCCTATTTACCGACCGCTACACATTCGATCAGGCTGACGCTGCTTATCAGGCGTTCGACAAGCAGGCAGCGGGCAAAGGCGTGTTTATCAACTGACCCTCACGCCTCAGGAGAGATTCATCCACACCGTCTTGTTGTAAAGATATTCCTCGACGTGGCGTCGGCCGCCCTTGGCGCCGTAGCCACTCATCCGGAAGCCTTCGGAAGTCACGCTCGCCTCAGTCGTGCCGTAGGAATTAACCCACATCATCCCTGCGCGGACTTCGCGGGCGACGCGGTGGGCGGTTCCGACATCGCGGGTCCAAACCGCGCCGCCCAGCCCATATTGCGTGTCGTTGGCGAGGCGGATGGCTTCTTCTTCGGTGCCGAACGGGATGACGCAAGCCACGGGTCCGAAGATCTCTTCGCGCGCAGTGCGCATGTCGTTGGTCATGCCTGAGAGGACCGTCGGCGGGACGAAGAAGCCCTCAGCCAAGTCGCCGCCGAGCCGCTCGCCGCCGGATGCGACTTGCGCGCCTTCGGATCGGGCGAGGTCGAAATAGCCGGTGACTGCGCTGAGCTGTTTGCTCGAGACCAATGGACCGAGCTGGGTCGCGGGATCCATACTGTCGCCGACCTTGATGGTCTTGCTGAACGCGCCAAGGCGCTCGACGAATTCGTCATATATGCCCTGCTGCACGAAGATGCGCGTGCCGGCATAACAAATCTGGCCGCTATTGTTGAAGCAGCCCATGCCTGCGCCGGGCACCGCGCGCTCCATATCGGCATCGGTAAAAATGATGTCGGGCGACTTTCCGCCCAGTTCGACAGCAACGCGCTTCATGTTGCTCGCAGACGCTTCGATGATCTTGCGGCCTGTCATGGTCGATCCGGTAAAGGCAATTTTGTCGACGTCTGGATGGACTGCAAGCCGCGCCCCTGCGGTCGAACCCATGCCGGTAACGACGTTGATGACGCCATCCGGGAGCCCGGCCTCCTGCATGATCTCGGCGAAACGCAGCACCCCTAGTGAAGCGTCTTCGGCAGGCTTCAGCACCAATGTGCATCCGGTCGCGAGCGTTGGCGCGATGCTCCATAGTTGCGAAATCAACGGCCCGTTCCACGGGATGATGCCACCGACGACGCCGATGGGCGCGCGCAGCGTATAGCTGAACATGTCGCCGGGAAAGCTATTGTGCGGCGTCTCGCCCGCCAGCGCCGTCGCCTGCCCAGCGTAGAACCGCAGCGCCTGGACGATCCAGCGCTTATAAGTGCTGGTGCGCGCAATCGGCGCCCCCATGTCAAGCGTTTCGAGCACGCACAAGTCGTCGAAATGCCGCTCGACCGTGTCGGCAATGTTGAGCATCAGTGCTTGCCGGTCAAACGGCTTAAACTTGCTCCACGGCCCTTCAAAAGCGGTGCGGGCGGCCGCGACCGCGCGATCAACATCTTCCTCCCCGCCCTCAGCCAGCTGCGCGATGACTTTGCCCGTGGCGGGGTTCACGCTGTCGAACGTCTTGCCCGAAAACGCGCCGACCCAATGGCCGCCGATCAGCATCCGCTTCGGCTTGCCGTCAAGGAAGGGGTGCGCGGTTTCAATCATGCGAAGACCATTTCCGCTTTGACCGGTTCGTTCGCCTTAGTGACTTCGGCACCAACCTGCACATGGCACGAAGGACAACAGAAGCGGCGGAGAACGATCGGCTCATCAACAAAATAGGCTGGGTCGACATTTGACGGGATGGTCATCACGGGCGATTCGTCCATCAGTGCCGCCGCTTTGTAATCGCCGCTATAGCCGCAATAGCGATGCCCGCACCGGTCGCAGGCAAGAACGCGCTCACCATCCTGATCGGCCGATGCGATGTAAGCGTGGATGCGCCGAGACGGTTCGCCAGTTGCCGGTGTCTTCGATGAGTCGTCATTGACGCCCGAGGCGCGCCAAGTGGTCCGCTCGCCACGCAGTTCGTTTCGCAGAGCTTCTGTGCCAGCCACATCAATACTACCATCGGACGATAGCGTTACCCCATAGATCGATGTTGCGGCATCAATCGACGTGTAGCCAAGCGTGACATCGCGCGCGACCCGGTCAACCTCGCGCAACAGCGGATCGCCATAACCACCGCCGCCGCCAGTCCGAATTTCCATCACATCGCCTGCGTCGAGCGGGGCGCCATTCGACTTTGCACGCAACGGCTCCGTCCGCTCGGCTTCAAGGTCGTAAATGCTTCCCGGAACGACTCCGTTACTGGCCTTTTCCAAAAGGTCTGAGCCGTAATAGACCAGATAATGCCCAGCAGGTGCCGGCAAGCCCCCGAACAG
>JAYVML010000010.1:0-7549 GCA_043758955.1 Novosphingobium sp.
CGGATCCAGGACATGCTGGCCAAAGGCGAAGCGCTGCCGGTCGATTTCAGGGGCCGCGCGATTTACTATGTCGGCCCGGTTGATCCGGTGCTGGGCGAAGTGGTCGGTCCAGCCGGGCCGACCACCGCTACACGGATGGATAAATTCACCGAGATGATGAGCGAACTCGGGCTGCTGACCATGATCGGTAAGGCTGAACGCGGACAGGGAGCGGTCGATGTCATCGCCAAAGCGAAGATCGCCTATCTGATGGCAGTAGGCGGCGCGGCCTATCTGGTCAGCCGGGCAATTCGCGGATCGCGGGTCGTCGCCTTTGAGGACTTGGGGATGGAAGCGATTTACGAGTTCACGGTCGAAGACATGCCGGTGACCGTCGCGGTCGACAGCGAAGGCAACAATGTCCACCAGATCGCCCCGATGGTATGGAAAGAGAAGATCGCCAGGGACCATTTGTTGGGGTGATCCGGGCCCGCATGCGCAGCTTGGTGCTGGTGAATCAATCGACCAAGGCGGCTTGCGCCTCGACCAAGCTGCTGGCCTTGGCGGTGCGTTCACGGCTAACGCTGAACCGGTAATGGAAGAAATCAACCTTCAGCCAAACCGCGTCCCGACAAGGGTAGTGCTCGCTTCGATCGCCGGGCTGTGGCTGTGTTATCTGGCGCTGATCACGCTGCGCAGCGTACTGATTGACCGGACTTATTTCGGCGAGATGCTGGCGCTGCGCAGCGTCGTGACCCTGGCCGGGATGGCGGTGACGGTGATGGTCTGGTCGATCTTGCGGCTGTTCGACAATCGCCGGGTGGGCGTGCGCATGGGTATCGCCGCAGTGGTAATAGTGCCTGCCGCGCTGGCGCTCGCCTTGATCAACACGCAGGTGTTCTCGGTCATCGACCAGCGCAATTTCAAACAGGAGCGCAATCCCAGCCAAGTCCAGATTCGCCATGATACAGCGGGCAACATGCTGGTTGATCTGCCCGATCCGCCGCAGCTGACCCGCGAGCAGTTGGTGCAACTGCAACAGAAATTCGCCGAGCAAGGGTTATGGCGCCAGCTGACGGACATTGCGCTGGGACGGTATTTCCTGCTGCTGGCCTGGGCCGCGCTCTATTTCGCAATGGTCAATGCCGAGCAGGCCCGCGCGGCGGAACGTCGCGAAGGCGAATATCGCCGCGCCGCCAAAGCTTCGGAGCTGCGCTCGCTGCGTTATCAGGTCAACCCCCACTTCCTGTTCAACACGCTCAATTCGCTGTCTGCGCTGATTATGACGGGCAAAGATGTTGCGGCAGAAAAGATGATCCAGACGCTCTCTGCGTTCTATCGCCGCAGCCTAGCCGAAGACCCGACCGGCGATATCGCGCTGGAGGCCGAAGTCGCGCTGCAAAGATCCTATCTCGAGATCGAGGCGGTCCGCTTTCCCGAGCGGCTCCGCACCCGGTTCGATCTCTCCGCCGCGCTGGAGCAGGCTTGCGTCCCAGGGCTAATTCTCCAGCCGCTGGTCGAAAACTCGGTGCGATATGCAGTTGCGGTGACCGCCCGCCCGGTAACCGTGACAATCGCCGCGCGTGAGGAAGAAGGCCAACTGGTACTCGAAGTAAGCGACGACGGTCCGGCCAGCCCAAACTCCGGTGAGCACGGTTTCGGGATCGGGCTGGCCAATGTCCGGGACCGACTGGCGGCCCGCTATGGCGAGGCTGCCGGGCTCGAATCGGGGCCGACTGTCAACGGCGGGTGGCGGTCGATCATTCGGTTACCGCTCGAAATCGATGGCTGAGGCGGCGGCACCTGGGCTGGCTACGCTGATCGTCGATGACGAGCCGCTCGCGCTGGAGCGGATGGAGTTGATTTGCGCCGGAATAGCCGGCCTGCGGGTGATCGCTACCGCGCGTGATGGGGCTGCCGCGTTGGCTGCGATTGCCGACCTGTCCCCCGAACTTGTGCTGCTCGATATGACTATGCCAGAACTCGATGGGTTGGCGGTGGCCCGCGCGCTGAACAAACGCGATCAGGCTCCGGCCGTGGTGTTCGTTACCGCGCATGACAATTTCGCGGTTGAGGCGTTCGATCTCGACGCGGTTGACTACGTGCTCAAGCCGGTCACCCCCGAGCGACTGGAACGCGCGGTAGCGCGCGCGCTCGCCAGGCGCAGCACCCGCGTCCGCGGCGAATCGCTGTGGCTCACTGAATTTTGGGTTCCGTATCGTTCAGAATTGCTGCGGATCGCTGCTGGCGATGTCGAGCGGATTGATGCCGAGCGCGATTATGTCCGGCTGCATGTCAGCGGGCGAAGCTATTTGCTGCTGCAAACCGTCTCCAGGTTAGAAACAAGGCTCGATCCGGCCCGTTTTATCCGGCTGCACCGTTCGACCATCTTGCGCCGCGACCGCATCACCGGGCTGCGCCATGACGGACTGGGGGTATGGTCGGCCGAGCTTGACGATGGCACTATAGCGCGGATCGGACGAACCTATCTTTCGCGTGCCAAGGCGATGGCAGGGCGCTAACAGCACCTCCTGATGGGCGTGGTGATTGTCTTCCTGCTCGGCATGGGCAACTTCGCGGTGCACAAGGCCGTGCTTGAAAGCGATCACCCGATGCTCGGCCGGGCGCCGTACTTTTTCCACCTGCTCGGCGGGCGATTTTCGCTCTATGTCGAATTTGCCATGCTGCTGGGGTCGCTGCTGATGGTTGCGCAAGGATCGTGGGGCTGGGTCATGTTCTATGCCTGCTATTCTGCAGTGAACGCGGTTTCGGCGTGGCTGATCCTGAGCGGGCGGATCTAATTCGCCCGACGCGCGTTCTAGCCGCAAAGGATTCCCCATCATGACAGCCGATGCCACGTTATGGCTGGTCGCGAATAGCGCCAGTGGCAGCAATGATGATGATGCGCTGGCGGCGCTGGTCGGGCAATTGGGCGCGGCCGGTCATGCTCCCGCGAGGGTAATTGATTGCGCCGCCGAGGACCCGCCCAGCCGCGTCGCGCTGGAACAGGCCGGCGTCGCCACGCTGGTCGTATTCACTGGCGACGGCACGGTCAGTGCGCTGCTGCCACCGCTGGAAGGCTGGTCAGGCGGGGTGCTGGTGCTGCCCGGCGGGACCACCAATCTCCTTGCCAAGATGCTGCATTCTCCGTGCGAAACCGGCGCAATCATCGCGGCGTTGGCAGCGGGTCGTTCGCGGGTGGTCCGGCACCCTTGTGTGCGCATGTCGGGGCATGTCGCGTTGTGCGAAGTTTTGGCTGGGCCCGGCGCCAAGTGGAGCGACGTGCGCGAAGGACTGCGCGAAGGCGAGCTGGCTAGGGTGGCCAGCGCCGCACTTGACGCCGTCAAGGACAGCGCGGGCGGCGCCATGGTGCAGGTCGCAGCCCCCGAGTTGGGCCACGATGAAGGCTATGCCGGGGTGCGGATCGTGCCGCACGTCCAAGGTCTGGTAGTCGATGGCTACCGCTCGGACGGGTTTGCGGATTATTTCAAACAAGGGCTGGCGCTAATCAAGCGCGATTTCCGCGAAGGTCCGCACGACGAATTGGGCATGCACCAGGCGCTGATCTGCCGCTCAGAAGATGGCTCACCGATCGAGCTGATGGTCGACGGCGAGCGCGCCATCGGCCAAGCCGAGGAGCGCTTTTCGCTTGCCACCCTGGCACTCGATCTGCTTGCAACCGGGCATGGCTGACACACTCACGCTGTTCCACCTCAGCGACATCCACTTCGGGCTAGAAGACCGCGCCGCGCTTGACGGCGTATGCGCCGCAATCGCGCAGCAACGCCCAGCTGCAATCTTGATTACTGGCGACCTAACCATGCGCGCACGCCACCGCGAATTTGCCGCCGCGCGCGACTGGATCGCTGCGCTTGACGTGCCGGTGACGGTCGAGGTCGGCAATCATGATATGCCCTATTTCAACCTATGGGAGCGGTTTACGGATCCGTACAAGCGTTTCTTGGGGGTCGAACATCTGCTTGAAAAACCGCTCGCGCTGCCCGGGATCGCGGTGATACCGCTGCTCACCACGGTCAAGGCGCAGTGGCGCTGGCCGTGGTCGGAAGGGCTGGTCAGCGAGCGTGCGCTGGCCGAAACGCTTGCGGCAATCGATAACGTACCGGTCGGCACGCGGGTGCTGGTAACGGCGCATCACCCATTGATTGAACGCAGTCCGCGCGGCGAGCGGCTGACGATTGGCGGGACGCGAGCGATGGCGGCGCTGGCCGGGCGAGGGGTGGCTGCGGTGCTCAGCGGGCATGTCCACGACCCGTTTGATCTGATCGCTCGGACCGCCAATGGCCCATTGCGGATGATTGGCGCAGGGACCTTATCCAAGCGGATCCGTTCGACCCCAGCCAGCTACAACGAACTGACCATTACTGCCGATGCGATTACCGTGAAGGTGCGCAATTTCGAGGCCGTGCCAACCGCGGACATGCAGCTGGGCGCGGTGCCCAAGGACGCGCTGCCACCGCGCCATCCGGGCGAACCTGTCGCGCCGGTGGCGGCGATTCCGATGATCAATCCGCCAGTTCATTAGGCAAAACAAAAGGGCGGCCCCGCAGGACCGCCCTTTCAGTAGTCTGGGGTGGGTTAGGCCTAGCGCTTCGAGAACTGGAAGCTCTTGCGGGCTTTGGCTTTACCGTACTTCTTACGTTCAACCGCGCGGCTATCGCGGGTCAGGAACCCGGCAGCTTTGACTACGCCGCGCAGCGCAGGCTCGAACTTGGTCAGCGCCTGTGAGATGCCATGCTTGACCGCGCCGGCCTGACCCGACAGCCCGCCGCCCTTGACGGTGGCGATCACATCATACTGGCCTTCACGCTCCGAAATCTGGAACGGCTGGTTGAGTACCAGGCGCAGCGTCGGGCGGGCGAAATACACATCCTGATCGCGGCCATTGACCACAACCTTGCCCGAACCGGGCTTGATCCAGACCCGCGCAACTGCATCCTTGCGGCGGCCGGTGGCGTAGGCACGGCCCTGGGCATCGACCTGCTTGTCGCGCAGCGGCATAGTCGGTGCAGCCGGAGCAGCAGGAACTTCGGCAATTTCGCCCAGATCGGCGAGATCGGTGACGGTAGTGTCGGACATTATGCACCCACCTTGTTCTTGCGGCTCATGGCCGCAACATCGAGTACTTCGGGCTGAGTTCCGCCGTGCGGATGCTCGGTCCCGGCATAAAGGTGCAGCGCGCGCATCTGGTCCCGGCCCAGCGGGCCGCGCGGTACCATGCGTTCAACTGCCTTTTCGAGCACCCGCTCGGGGAACCGGCCGTCGAGCACTTTGGCTGCGGTTACACCCTTGATCCCGCCGATGTAGCCGGTGTGCTTGTAGTACACCTTGTCGGCGCGCTTCTTGCCGGTGAAACGCACCTTACCAGCGTTAATCACGACGACGTGATCGCCGCAATCGACGTGCGGAGTAAAGCTCGGCTTGTGTTTGCCGCGCAGGTGATTGGCGATCACCACGGCGAGCCGCCCAACCACCAGTCCGTCAGCATCGATCAGATGCCATTTCTTTTCCACCTCGGCCGGTTTGATCGACCGGGTGACCTTGCTGAGCGCTTTCATGGCCAGCCTTCCTTGTCTGTAAGGGGTCTAGCCCTGTGACGCGCGGGCCTGATTCGCTAATGACGGCCCGCGTGTGGAGGCGGCCCAATCGGCGATAAGCGCAGGGAAGTCAAGCTTTAGGGCGGGTTTCCCGAGAGGTAAAATAATACCGCGATATGACTTGCACTCATTCGCTCAGCAAGTGATCAAGCTGCCACACTTCGTGCGAAACTCGCCGGGTTCCTGCCAATTGCGTGGTAATGACCCGCTCAAATGAGGCTGGCATGCCGCACGGGAGCAGCTCAGCGACCTTTAGCAGCACGTCGACCTCGCCCTGGCTGCCATCGGGCAGCGCGACCGTGCGATGCTGGCGGCGTTCACCATTGCTCGCCACAAACAGGTCGGTCGGCCACGGCGAGGTGCGTGGATCAATTGCCAGCTGGCTCAAAAATTGCTCACCGTCGCGTTTGCGCGACGCGGAGATTGCGGCGGCGTTGATCATCGCTTGGGCCGCCTGCTGACCATCTTTGCGGGCGCGCACATCTGTGTCTGTGTGAGTTGCCGCCGGATGGATAAGGCCTTGGCTATCGACCTTAATCGGAAACGGGCCGAGATCGCTGCGCTGCCGTGCCATGTCACCCAGTCGGGCCAGGATTGGCGGTACTTGAACGCTTACGTCGATCGGGACCCCGGTCAATACGAAGCCGGGACCATCCGCCACAAACTGAACGCGGAACCGGCGCTTGACCAAAACCTGCTGCCCGCCGGACAACTCGCGGATAATGGTGCGGCTCAACACCATGGGTGAACTGGGCGGCGAAAATCGAAATTGCGGTGATTGCGCGGCCGCTTCAATGGCCCACTGCGCGCCGAGCGCCGGGAGCAAGGCGGCACCCGCCAGCAACAGCGCCGAGGCCCTCATCGCTGCACCCGGCAGGCGAAGCCAGATTGGTCCAAGATAGCAGCGTACCGCCGCAATGCGCTCCGCCCAGTCGCGCGTGCGAGCGCTATGGAGTTGCAATTACCCAACATTTTGTCCCCCCCGCGCTGTCCTGATCGCAAGTCCCAATTACACACGCTCATTGCGAACTACGCATATTCGCGCAGGACGAAGCGCGTTCGTCAAGTAATTCTCCTGTTTCCAGGCGCGACTAGCTGCTGGCAACCCTGCCGAAAGACAGTCATTCGCTCGAACTAAGTCACTTCTTTATAACGATTTTTGACGCCCTAACAGGTGTGCGCACCAAGTGACCGTGATCAACAGCAAGGCTCCGCTCAACTGGTGCAGCGCGGCCAACCACAAGGCCACTCCGCTCATGACCGTGGCGATACCCAGCAGCACCTGCACGCCAAACGCGCAGTGGAGCAATACTGAAGCGCGTCGGATTTGCCCGCGTAGCTGCCGGGCCAGCACCACCAGCACGCCGACCACGACCCAGGCCCACCAGCGATGCACGAAGTGCACCAGGTATGGGTCATATAGTAGCGCATGAGCCGGTCCCTGCGACCAATCAATTCCAGCGGGGAAGAAACGCCCTTGCATAAGGGGCCAGGCCTGCCAATTCAACCAACCAGCACCGGCGACGGTACCGGCGCGTAGCCCAGCCAGCATCGCACCATAGATCAACTGCAGTGCCAAAACACCCAGTGCCGCCGCGCCCAACGCGGTGAATCGTGCCTGGTCCTCGCCGCGGGAATGAGCTTGCAAGTCAAGCGCGGTCCAGACCAGTCCTGCCAACGTCGTTAGTGCCAGCGCTAGATGCGTCGCCAGCCGCAAGTGGCTGACCTTGACGTCATGGGTCAGACCCGACGAGACCATCCACCAGCCGACCAGCCCCTGCAAACCGCCCAGCGCCAGCAGCATCAGCAGCCGGCGGTGTAAGCCTTGCGGAATCGCGCCGCGCAGCCAGAACCACGCCAACGGCAGGCCATAGGCCAGGCCAACCAGCCGCCCCAACAGCCGGTGGGACCATTCCCAGAAAAAGATATATTTATACGCCGTCAGTGTCATCCCG
>JAYVML010000011.1:0-5811 GCA_043758955.1 Novosphingobium sp.
GGCTGCTTCGACTTAAGCACCGGATCGGCTTGCCAGACATAGCCGCATTCGATGCAGGTGATCGGATCGTCCTTGCCCAGATCGTAAAAGCGGGTGCCGCATTTCGGGCAGCCGTGCTTGGCACCCCATTCAGCCTTGACCATAAAATTCCTCACATGCGCCGCGCTGTGGTGAGCGGCGAAAAACCGTTAAATACGTATTGGGAGGCAGCTGCGCCAGTCCCAGCGCGGGCGCGCCTTGCCATAGCCCGCGCCCGCTGTCAAAGCGCCCGCGTGAATGAAATCGCCCCGCCCTGCCCGCGCCGCTTTCTGCCCGGTGCCCCCTTGCGCGGAACCATCCGCGTGCCGGGCGACAAATCGATCAGCCACCGCGCGATTTTGCTGGGCGCGCTGGCGGTGGGCGAAACGCGGGTCTCAGGGCTGCTCGAAGGTGAAGACGTGCTCGCCACCGCGGCCGCAATGCGCGCGATGGGCGCCAGTGTCGAGCGGGTGGGAGACGGCGAATGGTCGGTCCACGGGGTCGGGGTGGGCGCGCTGCTGCAGCCGCTGGCTCCACTCGAGATGGGCAATTCGGGCACCTCGACCCGGCTGCTGATGGGGCTGATCACCAGCCACGCGATCACCGCACGGTTTGTGGGCGACGCCAGCCTGTCGGGCCGCCCGATGGGCCGGGTGATCGAGCCGCTGAGCCAGATGGGCGCCGCGTTCGAGGCGAGCGCGGGTGGCCGCCTGCCCTTGACCCTGCGCGGCGCCTGGCCGCCAGTGCCGATCACATACCGGCTGCCAGTGGCCAGCGCGCAGGTGAAGAGTGCGATCTTGCTAGCGGGCCTCAATACGGCGGGGATCACCACGGTGATCGAGCCGGTGCCAACCCGCGACCATTCCGAACGGATGCTGCGCGGGTTTGGTGCCGATTTGACCGTGGAGATCGACAGCGACGGCGCGCGCGTGATCCGCTTGGTCGGCGAGGCTGAACTCAAACCCGAGACCATCGAAGTTCCCGGCGATCCGTCCTCGGCGGCGTTCTTCATCGTCGCCGCGCTGATCGTGCCGGGCAGCGAACTGCTGATCCAGAACGTCGGGCTTAACCCGACCCGCGCCGGTATCATCACCGTGCTGCGCCAGATGGGTGGCAGCATCGAGGAGCTTAACCCGCGCGAGGTCGGCGGCGAGCCGGTGGCCGACTTGCTGGTCAAACACTCAGCGCTGACCGGGATCGAAGTCGATCCGGCGCTCGCCCCCAGCATGATCGACGAATTCCCCGTGCTGTTTGTTGCGGCCGCCATGGCGCAAGGCACCACCGTCACTTCCGGCCTCGACGAATTGCGCGTCAAGGAAAGCGACCGCCTTTCCACCATGGCCACCGCGCTGACCGCCGCCGGCGCGCGCGTAACCGAACAGGCGTATGGCTTGACCATCACGGGCACAGGCGGCGAACCATTACGCGGCAGCGCCAACGCCGCTACCCAAACCCACCTCGATCACCGCATCGCGATGAGCATGGCCGTGGCCGGTCTCGCCAGCCGCGACGGAGTGGAAGTCGACGACACCCGCCCGATTGCGACGAGCTTTCCGCAGTTCGAAGCGCTCTTGGATGGGCTGGTGCAGTGATCATCGCAGTCGATGGTCCCACTGCCTCGGGCAAGGGCACAATTGCCAAAGCATTGGCCGCGCATTTCGGCTTGCCGCATCTCGACACCGGACTGCTGTACCGCGCGGTTGGTCGGCAGTGTGCGCTGAACGGTGGTAATGTAGAGGATCCGGACGATGCGCTGACGGCATGTAAATTTCCCGACATAATGCTGGCCGATCCCGAACTGCGCAGCGAGGCAACCGGCAGCCTCGCCAGCCAGGTCTCAGTCCACCCCGAAGTGCGCCGCGCGCTGTTTGAACGTCAACGCGCCTTTGCCTTGCAGCCCGGCGGTGCGGTGCTCGACGGGCGCGACATCGGCACAGTGATCGCGCCCGAGGCCGGTGTGAAGCTGTTCGTCATAGCCTCAATCCCGGCGCGGGCTGAGCGGCGGTTTAAGGAAATGCAGGCGGCGGGCCGTAAAGTTACACTTGCCGCAATTGCCGCCGATCTCGAAACCCGTGACCAACGCGATCGGACACGCTTTGAAGCTCCGCTGGTTGCTGCGGCGGACGCCGTGCTGCTCGACACCTCCGATTTGTCACGCGATGACGCGATTTTGGAAGCGATCCGGCAGGTTGAGGCACAGCTTGCCTAAGCTGCGCCGACCGGCCGATTTTCCTACAGCGCCCGATTGTGGCAAGTCGTGCGCCGTCGGCTGATCTCCCCTCGTCCCATTTGGCCCCACATAAGCCAGTGTCACCCTGTGCATAGTATAACACTGTTTTAAGACGATAATTTATAGATTTCGAGGGTGACAGGGTGTCACCTTTGTCACCCACGTATAACCCGCCGACGGGCGTCAAACCCCTTGCTTTCGCCGCCTGCTTCGCCTAGGCGCGCGCAGTCTCGAAAGCCTTGGCCTGACAGCCGTGGTTTTCTGCGGACCCTCGTCGCGGCAACCGGTCCGGCGGGGAATATCGGCCCCTTGGCCCGCGTCCGGCAATCCCGCCGCGCACGGAGAAAGACCGGCGGAAAAACCGCCCGGCCGGAAACATTGGTAGGATACTGAACTTATGGCCTCAACGGCTAACCCGACGCGCGACGATTTCGCCGCGATGCTTGACGAATCCCTCGGCGGTGCCGCGGATGGCGGCTTTGAAGGCCGCGTCGTCAAAGGCACCATTACCGCAATTGAAAACGACAAGGCCGTGATCGACGTTGGCCTGAAGAGCGAAGGCCGTGTGGCGCTGCGTGAATTCGCGATGCCCGGCCAGCCGCACGGGCTGTCGATCGGCGACGAAGTCGAGGTTTATGTCGACCGCGTCGAGAACGCCGACGGCGAAGCGATGCTCAGCCGTGATCGCGCCCGCCGCGAAGCCGCGTGGGACAAGCTGGAAAGCGAATTTGGCGAAGGCAAGCGCGTTGACGGTGTGATCTTTGGCCGGGTCAAGGGCGGTTTCACCGTCGATCTTGATGGCGCCGTGGCCTTCCTGCCCGGTTCGCAAGTTGATATCCGCCCGGTTCGCGACGTGCAGCCGCTGATGGATATCCCGCAGCCGTTCCAGATCCTCAAGATGGATCGCCGCCGCGGCAACATCGTGGTTTCGCGCCGCGCCGTGCTCGAAGAAACCCGCGCCGAACAGCGCACCGGGCTGATCTCGGGCCTCGCCGAGGGCCAGATCATCGATGGCGTGGTCAAGAATATCACCGATTACGGTGCGTTCGTTGATCTGGGCGGCATCGATGGCCTGCTCCACGTTACCGACATGAGCTACAAGCGGGTCAACCACCCCAACGAAGTCATCAATATCGGTGACACGGTGAAGGTGCAGATCATCCGCATCAACCAGGAAACCCAGCGCATCTCGCTCGGCATGAAGCAGCTCGAATCGGATCCTTGGGAAGGCGTCGCCGCCAAGTACCCGGTCGGCGCGAAGCTCCACGGCGTGGTCACCAACATCACCGAATATGGCGCCTTCGTGGAACTGGAATCGGGCATCGAAGGTCTGGTCCATGTTTCGGAAATGTCGTGGACCAAAAAGAACGTCCACCCCGGCAAGATCGTTTCGACCAGCCAGGAAGTCGACGTTATCGTGCTTGAGGTCGACAGCGAAAAGCGCCGGATAAGCCTGGGCCTCAAGCAGGCCGCGCAGAACCCGTGGGAAGCCTTTGCCGACAAGTTCCCGGTCGGCTCGAACGTCGAAGGCGAAGTCAAGAACGCCACCGAGTTCGGCCTGTTCATCGGGCTCGACGGCGATGTCGATGGCATGGTCCACATGTCGGATATCGCCTGGGGCATCTCGGGCGAAGACGCGCTGGCACTGCACCGCAAGGGCGAGCAGGTCTCGGCCATCGTGCTCGACATCGATGTCGAGAAAGAGCGCATTTCGCTGGGCATGAAGCAGCTTGAAAAGGGCGCACCGGCAGCCGGCGGCGCTGCTGCTGCAACCGGCGGCGGGCTCAAGAAGAACGACGTGGTCACGGTCACGATCCTCGAAGTGCGCGATGGCGGGCTCGAAGTGCAGGCTGGCGACGATGGTGCCACCGGCTTCATCAAGCGCAGCGACCTTGGCCGCGACCGCGACGAGCAGCGTCCAGACCGGTTCCAGGTCGGGCAAAAGCTCGATGCCATGGTTATCGGCTTCGATCGTTCGAAAAAGCCCAACTTCTCGGTCAAGGCGCGTCAGCTCCACGAAGAGAAGGAAGCGGTTGAGCAGTACGGTTCCTCGGACGCCGGTGCTTCGCTGGGCGACATCCTGGGCGCCGCGCTGAAGGCCAAGAAGGACTAAGCCACGCAATCGCGTTGGGCTGAAAAACATCGCCCGCCCGGAGCGATCCGGGCGGGCGCTTTTTGGGCGGCTTTCCCTGGGCAAGGTGTGGTAAAGCCCGGTCCAGGAGACACCAATGCTGCAAATCCACCAGTTCGCCTGCCTGTCGGATAACTACGGCTTTCTGCTGCATGATCCCGATAGCCAAGAGACCGCCTGCATCGACACTCCCGATGCGGAAGCTTATTTGCGCGAGGCCAAGGTCAAAGGCTGGCAGATCACCCAGATCTGGAACACCCATTGGCACCCCGATCACGCGGGCGGCAATGCGGCGATCAAGGCGATGACCGGTTGCACCGTAACCGGACCGGCCGAAGTCGAGAAGCTGGGCACTGCACCTGACCGGGTAGTTGCGGCGGGCGATACCGTCTGCCTGGGCGACTTCACCGCGCAAGTGATCGACGTTGGCGGGCATACCAATGGCCACATCGCGTACCACTTGCCCGAAGCCGAGCTGGCGTTTGTCGGCGATGCGGTGTTCGCGCTGGGCTGCGGGCGCATGTTCGAAGGCCAGCCCGACCAGTTCTGGGCTAGCTTGAGCAGGATCAAGGCGCTGCCCGCGGCCACCCTGCTCTATTGCGCCCACGAATATACCGCCTCGAACGCCAAGTTCGCGCTGCATGCCGATCCTGACAACGCCGAGCTGCAGGACTATGTGGCGCAAATCGGCAAGCTGCGCGCCGCCGGTACGCCGACAGTCCCAACCACCCTGGCCCGCGAGCTAGCCACCAACCCGTTCCTGCGCGCCGACGATCCGGAGCTCGCGGCGCGCTGGGGCGGCGGAGATGCGGTGGCGACATTTGCGGCGTTGCGGGCGGCGAAGGATACGTTCTGAGCGGGATGCAGGCGCTGCTCGTCCGGACGCTAACGCCTGACCTGACGGGGGTCGAGCTGGCCGACTTGCCTGCACCCATTCGCGCGCCGGGCGAAGTGCTGGTGCAGGTCCGCGCGGTATCGCTTAACTTTCCTGATCTGTTGATGACCCGCGGGCTTTATCAGCTCAAACCGCCACTGCCATTTGTGCTCGGGCTGGAATTTGCCGGTGAAGTTATCGCGGCCGATGCGGACTGCGCATTGCGCCGGGGCGACCGGGTCTATGGCGGTAAGCAAACCGGCTGCTTTGCCGAGCTTGTGGCAGTGCCTGCGGCTGCGTTGCGGTCGATCCCGGCGGGGATGGACTTCGCGGCGGCTGCCGCCTTCGGCGCGGCTTACAGCACTGCCTACACCGCGCTGGTTGAACTGGGCGGTCTGCAGCCCGGCCAATGGGTGCTGGTCCATGGCGCCAGCGGCGGGGTCGGTCTGGCGGCCTGCGATCTGGCCAAGGCACTGGGCGCTAGAGTAATCGCGGCGAGCGGCAGTGCCGACAAACTGGCGGCGCTCGAACAAATCTGCCAGCCGGTCGCGGTTCTGC
>JAYVML010000012.1:0-15193 GCA_043758955.1 Novosphingobium sp.
GCGCCCGGTTCAGGCAGCGCAGATTTCAGCCACCCGGCAAGCCGCGCGACACGATCCCTTAAGTCCTTGTAGTTAAGAGTGCCCGCGCGCAGCACCAAAGCCGGGGCCGCGTCGCTGCCGCGCAGCGCGAGATGGTCAAGCGGCCGGATCGCGGTTTCAAGCGGCAAAAACAAGGGTCGGGTAGCTCCGAGAATGGGATGTGCGCTGTGATCGTGGTTAACTATCACGATGATCTTAACGAAGTGCAAGGCGGGGCTGCGCTGGCGGACCTGCTTGGCGCGCCGCTGGCATCCGCGCCGTTCGACCGGCTGGCATGGTGGCATGGCTTGGCGACACATTGTGAGCTAAGCCCTTTACTTGCCGTGGCCAGTGACGGCGATCACCACGCCGTGCTGGCCTTGCAGCGCGGCACCGCCGAATGGTCCGCACTGGCCAACTGGTATACTTTCCGCTGGCGTCCGCTAGTCACCCCTGGCGCCGACACCGCAGCCCTGATGACCGCGCTGGCGCGCGACCTGGCCAAATACGCGGATCGTATCACGCTGGCCCCGCTGTCCGACGAACATGGCGAAACCGTCTCGCTCGATGCGGCCTTCCGCACCGCAGGCTGGAGCACCTTTCGCGAGGCGTGTGACGTCAATCACGTGCTGCAAGTGCACGGGCGCAGTTACGCCGAATACCTCGCCGCTCGCCCCGGCCCGGTGCGCACCACGCTTAAGCGCAAAGCAAACAAGGTGGTGGTGACCATCGAAACCGTGTTCAATCCTGAGAGTTGGGCCGAATACGAGGCAATCTATGCTGAAAGCTGGAAACCCGGCGAAGGTTCGCCTGCGTTCCTGCGCGCCTTTGCCGAGGCCGAGGGCGGCGCCGGCCGGTTGCGGCTGGGACTGGCGCACGTCAATGGCACGGCGGTGGCAGCGCAGTTGTGGACCGTCGAACACGGCACCGCATTCATTCATAAGTTAGCGCATACCGAGGCGGCCAAGACGCTTTCCCCCGGAACCACTTTGACTGCCGCACTTTTCGAGCACGTAATCGACCGCGATCGGGTCGAACTGGTTGATTTTGGCACTGGCGACGATGGTTACAAGCGCGACTGGATGGAGCAACAACGCCCGCGTTTCCGGCTGGACTGTTACCGCGCCGCGGTGCCGAAAAACTGGGCGGCGCTGGCCCGCCAGTGCTTGCGCCGGATACGTGCGCGCGGCTAGAGGCAATGTCATGGATACGACTGACCGCAAGTTGCGCACCATTTTAGCCGACGTGCTGGGACTTAAGCCCGACCAGGTCGCGTGTTTTACGGCCGACACGGGGCTGTTCGGCGACTTGCCCGAACTCGATTCGATGGCGGTGGCCGGGCTGCTGACCGAAATGGAAGACCGGCTCGACATCGTGATCGACGAAGACGAAATCGACGCCGACATCTTTGAAACTTACGGCAGCTTGCTGGCCTTCACCCGCGCCAAGCAAACGGACGCATGAACGCTGCAAGCTACCCTTGCCCTCTGCCCGGCGGTGCGGCGGCCAGCGAATATGCACTGACCTTCGATCAATCGCGCGATCACCGCGTGCTGATCGCGCCCGCTCTGTTCGATGAAGGCCACAAATTGCGGCGCTTTACCGTCGAGGTCATGCGGCGGCTGGACGGCGCAGGGATCGACTGCTTCCTGCCCGATCTGCCCGGACTCAACGAAAGCGAACAGGATTTGGCGCTGATCGAGCCCGAAGACTGGCGCATGGCGTTGGAGGCGGCAGCGCGCCAGTTCGAAGCGAGCCACGTGCTCGCATTGCGCGGCGGCGGGTTGGTGCTGCCCGACAAGCTTGGCGGCTGGCACTACGCCCCGGTTAAAGGTGCCAGTCTGCTCAAGACCATGCTGCGCGCCCGAATTCTGGCCGCGCGTGAAGCCGGGCGTAAAGAGTCTTTCGACACGTTGATGGAACAGGGACTGGTGCTGGGGCTGGAATTGGCGGGCTATTCGCTGTCGGGCGAAATGTTGCGCCAGTTGGGCGATTTGGCACCCGGCCAGCAGCCCGGTATCACCGCGATCGAGCACGAAATGCTGGGCGGCGGCGCGCTGTGGCTGCGCGCCGAGCCCGACGAAGACAGTCCGCAAGCCGATGCACTCGCAGCGATCGTGGCGATCGGGATGGCCGCATGAAACGGCGGCAGCTGAGCTTTGCTTGTAGCGGCGATACACTGGTCGGATCGCTGGATGCAGCTGACGCGAGCACTGGCCTGCTGATCGTGACTGGCGGTAACGAACTGCGCTGCGGGCCGTATGGCGCTCACGCCGAATTGGCCGACAAGATTGCTACGGCCGGTTTTCCGGTGTTGCGGTTTGATCGGCGCGGGGTGGGCGACAGCAGCGGCGACAACCTGGGGTTCTCTGCCAGCGCTGAAGACATTGCTGCCGCCATCGCTGCCTTCCGTGTGGCCCTGCCCCGGCTGAAGCGGATTGTCGCTTACGGCAATTGCGATGCCGCCAGCGCGCTGATGCTGGCGCAGGGCCAAGGCTGCGACGCGCTGGTGCTGGCCAATCCGTGGACGTTCGAGTCTGGGCCGGAACCCGATAACGCGGGTGAGATCGCCGCCGAACCGCAGCCACAGCTGACCCCGGGGGCAATCCGCGCGCATTACTGGCGCAGACTGACCGATCCGCGCGCGCTGCTGCGGCTGCTGACTGGCAAAGTCAAAGTGCGGCAGCTCGCGGGCAGCCTCAGCGCAGCGGTCCAGCCAGCCCGGCCGCCGGGCACGCTGGCGCAGGATATGGCCGCGGGTCTGGCGCAATTTTCCGGCCCCGCAACACTGCTGATCGCCGAGCATGACCGCACCGGCCAAGTGTTCCTGTCGCATTGGAACGCGGCCGATCCGCGGCTGCGGATTTGCCCCAAGGCCGGGCACAGTTTTGTCGAACCGCCCGCGCGGATCTGGTTGCTTGGGCAGCTCTTGGGAGCGTTACGCTCGGTCGGCTAATCGCGCGCTTGGCGGTGCTCGCGCGCGGCGAGAAACCGTTCGGCATCGAGCGCGGCCATGCATCCAGTGCCGGCCGCAGTGACCGCTTGCCGGTAAACATGGTCCATCACATCGCCGCAAGCAAATACCCCAGGGATGGCGGTCTTCGGCGTGCCGGGTTCGACTTGCAAATACCCAGCGGCATCAGCGGCGAGCTGATCCTTGAAAAGTTCAGTCGCGGGTGAATGACCGATTGCCACAAATGCACCATCGGTCGGCTCGATCGACACCTCGCCCGTCACGGTGTCGGTCAGCGACACTCCGGAGAGCCCGGTCGGGCCGCCGACAAAGTGATCGACCGCCTTGTTCCACAGCACCTTGATGTTGGGGTGAGCCAGCAATCGGTCTTCGAGGATCTTCTCCGCACGCAGCGCATCGCGGCGGTGAATAAGGGTCACGTCCGGCGAATGGTTGGTCATGTATAGCGCCTCCTCGACCGCGGTATTGCCGCCACCGATCACCACCACCTTTTTGCCGCGATAAAAGAACCCGTCGCAGGTCGCGCAGGCCGAAACCCCTTTGCCCGACAGTTCCAGCTCGCCCGGTACCCCCAGCCACTTGGCCTGCGCGCCGGTTGCGATTATCAGTGTTTCACCTTCATAAATGTCGCCGCTGTCGCCCACAGCGCGGAACGGCCAGATCTTTAGATCAACCGAAGTGATCGTATCCCACAGCATCCGTGTACCGACGTGCTCGGCTTGTGCCTGCATTTCTTCCATCAGCCACGGGCCTTGGATTACATCGCGAAAGCCGGGGTAATTCTCGACATCGGTGGTGATGGTCAGCTGTCCGCCGGGCTGCAACCCCTGCACCACGATCGGCTGCAGCCCCGCGCGCGCGCCGTAGATCGCTGCCGAAAGTCCGGCCGGGCCCGATCCGATGATCAGCATGCGGGTGGTGTGTGTGGTCATTGATTGCTCCTGCTCGCGCGAGATAGTGATCAGCAGCACAGTTGGCGAGTAGGTCAGCCCAAATTTTCCCCCGGCATAGCATCCAACCACGACAATCAAGCGTACAGCTATTGCTTTTGCGAATAATTCGCATTAGCCAGAGGCCTCAAAGGAGCCTTGTGTGAAAAAACGACTGATTGCTGCCGCTGTTCTTCTGATCTTGCCGACTGCGGCGCAAGCCACGCCCGGCATGGGCGACGAAGTGTATGGAGCCGAGACCACTGCCGGAGAAACCGAACTCGAAGCGCGTTATGGTGCGCTCGCTGGCGGACCCACGGATGGCGCGGAGGCGCTCAAACTGGAAGCTTCTTACGCAGTTAACGGGCGCCTGCGGATCGCCGCGCTCGGCGAATTCACGCGCGACCCTTTCGGACCCCGCAAGTTTGAAGCAGCTGGGGTTGAAGCAATTTACCGGGTCGGAACAGTCGGCGGCATCGGGGTGGCCGTTTACGGTGAGTACGAGGTGGCGTTCAATGGCACGGACAAGGTTGAGACCAAATTGATTCTACAGCGCCGCAAAGGACCACTCGATATTCGCTTCAATCTGATCGCTGAAAAGCCGCTCAGCGCCGATCAGGCGGTTGAGCTGGGCTATGCCGCGTCGGTTGATTTCACGGTGTTCAGGGACGTCAGCCTGGGTGCCCGGGCCTTCGGAAATCTTGGCACTTTTAGTAATCGGCTGCCCTATGCCGAACATTATGTTGGCCCGGTGGTCAAAGTTGGTATCGATGGGCTTGGCCCGGAGGTCGAGCTTGAGGCGGGGTATCTGTTTGCGGTCGGCAAGGCCAAGCAGGATACCAACGGCCAAGTCAGGATAATGCTGGGGGTTGAATTCTAGGGCGGTTATGCGCCATGCGGGTTGGATGAAACCACATGGTCCCACCGCTAACAGCTTCATCTCGCAGCGCCTCAAGTTGCACTACGTCGATTGGGGCAATCCCGCAGCACCCGCGCTGATCCTGCAGCACGGCGGGCGTGACCATTCGCGCAGCTGGGACTGGGTGGCCGAGGAGCTGGCGCGCGATTGGCACGTGATCGCCCCTGATTTGCGCGGCCACGGAGACAGCGCCTGGGCACCTGACGGCAATTACGAGATGGGCGCTTTCGTGTACGATTTCGCGCAGTTGGTGCACACGCTGGGCCATGACGAGGTGACGATCATCGCGCATTCGCTGGGCGGCAATGTGGCGACGCGGTTTACCGGGCTTTACCCTGAAAAGGTGCGCAAGCTGGTCAATATCGAAGGCCTCGGCCCCTCACCCAAGGTCCGCGCGCAGCGCGACGCACTGGGTTATCCCAATCGGTTCCGCAAATGGATCGACGATCGCCGCAAGGCAGCCGGGCGGGTTCCGCGCCGCTACCCTTCGATTGAAGCGGCTTTCGCCCGAATGAAGGAGGAAAACGGCTTTCTGACCGACGAGCAAGCGCGCCATTTGACGATCCACGGCGCCAGCCGCAACGAGGACAGCACCTGGAGCTGGAAATTCGACCCCTACCTCAACATCTGGCCGTTCGAAGACGTGCCAGACGATCGCACCAACGAGCTGTGGCGCGCCATTACCTGCCCGGTGCTTCTGCTCTATGGTGCGGATAGCTGGGCATCCAACCCCGAGCTGGATGGCCGCGCCGAAGTGTTTGCCGATCACCGCACGGTCGAATTCGAGAACGCCGGACATTGGCTCCATCACGACCAGTTCGACCGCTTCATGGCCGAACTGCGCGGCTTCCTCTAGGCTTCGAGATAGGCTCCGCGCAGTTTGTCGCGCGCCGCCGCATCAATCCCAACGAGGTCTGCCAGATAGGCATCCATGCTGCCATGGCGCGCCCTGGCACGCTCGAAGGCGGTCGTCAGGTAGTCCGCCTCAACGCCCATCAGGGTACGGATCGTAGCGTCGCTGATTGCGCCGTGACGCGCACGGATCTGAACCGCTCCAGCGGCAATCCGGTCCTCGATGTTCCCGGCTTGATTGGTCATCACGTAGTCGGCGATGATATCGTCTTGCGCCACCCCCAATACGTGCTGCGCCAGTGCGACGGCAAACCCGGTGCGGTCCTTGCCCGCCACGCAATGGACCAGGCAAGGCCCCTCGGCGCGGAGCAAGACCTCAAAATAACAGCGCAGCATCGGCACCAGATTTTCGCGGAACGGAATCCCTTCGTAAAGCCGCAGCATGGCTGCACGGGCTTCGGCAGCGGTGATCACCCCGTCGGCAGCCTCGGTGTGGAGTGCCAGCCCAGCGGTTTCTTCCGGGTAAGCAAGCACCTGGGCGGAGAAATTTGGGTGGCGGCGGCACGGATTGCCATCCCGTTCACTCGGCCCACGCAAATCGATCACCGTGGTGATCCCTAGCGCGTCGATATCAGCAAGGTCCTGATCGCTGGCATCGCCGTGCTGCGCCGAGCGCCAGAGCAAACCGGTCTTCACCCGCGCGCCGTCGGCTCCGGCATAGCCGCCATAGTCGCGGAAATTGTGGACGCCATCGAGCTTGAGCACACGGGTTTGCATCAGCGCCGCTTGGCAGGATGGCCGCCGCAGTGCAAGACTGACTGCTGCATAACAGCGCGAACGACAGGAGATAGTACGATGATTGGATGGGCGGTGGGGCTGGCACTGACGGCGCAGGCTGGCATGCCGGCGGTTGATTCAACGGTTACGCCGGTCAAGCCGTTAGCCGCTGCGCGAGCAGCCGCGCCGCTCGATGATACCTGCGACGAGCCGGTGTTGTTGATTGCCTCTGGCCCGGTGCGCGACAGTACGCGGATGGAGGTTTACGCCAAGGCTGTTGCCAACAGCGGGCTGTATCAGCAGCTTGGCGGCTATGAATTGGCGGCCGGCCGCCCGTTGGATGTGCTCGAAGGCAATTCTTTAGCCAGTTTCGTAAATGTCGTCGCGCGCTTCCCATGCCGTGCCAACGCTTTGGCCTTCTGGAACAGCAGGACTTATCAAGAACACCTCAGAGCGCTGCGCACCAATCCGCCGGCGAGCGAATTGGTGGTCGCAATCTATGCCGAAAATCCCATCCGTGCCGATATGATCGGTAAAGTCGGTGACAACAGCTACAGTGCGGCATTCGATTCCGCAGCTGTTTCGCAAGCCGCACAGCAAAAGCCCTGACGTGGGCAAACTCGACGGGATTACGGTTGTAGATCTGACGCAGTTCCTGCCCGGCCCGATGCTGAGCGTGATGATGGCCGACCACGGCGCGCGCGTTATCAAGATCGAGCCGCCGGGAGGAGAGCCGGTGCGCGGACTAGGGCCGTTCGAGCACGGCCAGTCGATCTGGTTCACCCAGCTCAATCGCGGCAAACTGAGCCGAACGTTCGATCTGAAGAGTGCCTCGGGCAAAGCCGCACTGACGGCGTTGATCGCTGAGGCTGACGTCTTCCTCGAAGGGTTCCGACCCGGCGTGATCGGGCGGTTGGGATTCGATTACGCAGCAGTGCGAGCGATTAATCCGCGCGTAGTCTATTGCTCGATCAGCGCATTCGGCCAGACCGGAGAACTGGCGCATCACCCCGCGCATGATCTGGCAGTGCAAGCCGTTGCCGGGTTTTTGTCGGTCAACGACGGACCTGATGGCGCACCGGTTGTACCGGGGGTGGCTTCATCCGACATGGCGGCCGGGCTGACCGCTTTGGCAGGGGTGCTGATGGCGTTGCTCGCGCGCGAACGGACTGGACAGGGCGACTATCTCGACATTGCCATGTTCGACAGCCTGCTGCCATGGTCTGCCCACACCGCCAGCGCCGCGATTTCCGGTGGCCCGGCTCCGCTTTCGGCCACGCAGCGTTCGCTGGGAGGATCGGCCTTTTACCAGGTTTATCGCACGAGCGACGGGCAGCACGTAGTGCTGGGTGGACGCGAACTGAAGTTTGCGGTCAATCTGCTGACCGCGCTGGGCCGCGCCGACCTGATCCCGCTAGCTGCGGTTGAGGCGGGTGAGCAGGACGAACTGATCGCATACTTGCGCCAAACTTTTGCCGTGCGGACGCGCGATCAGTGGTCTGCGTGGATGGCCGACATGGACGTTGCCTTTGCCCCGGTGCTCAATTTCCGGGAGGCCTTCGATGCGCCGCATGTCGCTGCGCGCGGCCTGATCGTCAGCGCCGATGGGCGCCATCACATCGCTCCGCCGATTCGCTTTGCCGATGATGCGCCATGGCAACCGGGCGCGGTGCCCAAACTGGATGGTTAAGTCTTGGTGCTACGGGATCAGCAGCGACGAGCCGGTGGTTTCGCGAGCTTCCAGCGCGCGGTGCGCGTCAGCCGCCTCGGTCAGCGGCCAGGTCTGGCCGATCGTCACCGCAATCCGGCCCGAGCCGATCATCTCCCACACCATCGCCGCCCCAGCAGCGCGCTCGGCGGGATCGGTGTAGTAATCGAACAGCGTGGGGCGCGTTACAAACAGCGATCCCTTCGCCGCCAGCGCGCCCAGACCGACCCCAGTCACCGGCGCATCGGCATTGCCATAGCTGACGATCAGCCCGCGCCGCGCGGTTGAATCGAGACTGGACTGCCAGGTAGACATGCCAACCCCGTCAAACGCCACCCGCACTCCGGCCCCCCCAGTCAAATCGCGCACCATAGGTGCAACCGGCTCGCGGTCATACCGGATCACGTAATCAGCCCCGGCGGCAAACGCCGCTTCGGCCTTGGCCGCAGTGCTGACCGTGCCGATAACCACAGCACCTTTGCGCTTGAGCCACTGAACCAACAGCAGCCCCACCCCGCCCGCCGCAGCATGGACCAACACCGGCCAATCGGCCTGCACCTTGGCGCAGCGCTCGACCAGAAATTCGGTGGTTGCGGCCTTAAGCAAGGCAGCCGCCGCGGTGCGCTCATCGATGGCGTCAGGCAGCATAAACAAGCTAGCCGCCGGCACGTTACGCGCGCTGGCATAGGCGCCCAAAGCGGGGCCAAACGTGGCCACGCGGTCGCCTTCGCGCAGCCCGCTCACCCCTTCGCCCAGCGCGGCAATCGTTCCAGCGGCTTCAAGCCCTAGGCCGCTGGGCAGCTTGGCCGGGTAGATTCCGCTGCGGTGGTAAGTGTCGATGTAATTGATCCCCACAGCGGACTGCACAACGGTCACTTCGCCGGGTCCGGGCGCGGTGACATCCACTTCGCGGATGGTGATGACTTCAGGGCCGCCAGTACGGGTGAATTCGGCGCGGATGGCTTTCATGATCGTGCTCCATGGCCGCGCTCACTGTCCTGTTGCGCAGGCTCATCCTGCATCAACAGCGCGCAGGCCGCAGCGGCAATCGGTTCCAACCCCGCGCGATCGCTGGCCACGATCGCGGCCTTCATGCGGGGGTCCCAGAACAGTTGCA
Organism: Novosphingobium sp.; assembly: GCA_043758955.1. Lineage (GTDB taxonomy): Bacteria > Pseudomonadota > Alphaproteobacteria > Sphingomonadales > Sphingomonadaceae > Novosphingobium. The sequence goes on from JAYVML010000012.1 coordinate 9,295, forward strand.
AGTGCTCACAGGTGGCCGCGATTGCCGCGTCCTCGCCCTGTACGGCGAAATTCCTGGCGATTTGGTTGGCCATATAAGTCAGGCGCGCGAGGTCCATCGCGCTACTCCGCCGGTTCAGCCATGATCCGCCGGCTCTTTTGCGACCAGCTGGCATAGCTGGCCTGCCATTCACTTGGACCATTGCTGGGGGTTACCTGCACGGCAGTTACCTTGTATTCGGGACAATTGGTGGCCCAGTCCGAAAACTCGGTGGTGACGACATTGGCCTGTGTCGCGGGGTGGTGAAACGTGGTGTAGACCACCCCCGGCGCGACCCGGTCGGTCACTTCAAGCCGCAGCGCAGTTTCCCCGGTGCGGCTGGCGAGACGAACCCAGTCGCCATCGTTCAGGCCCCGGTCTTCGGCATCGGCGGGATGCATTTCGAGCAGGTCTTCGCCGTGCCAAATGGTGTTTGCGGTACGGCGAGTCTGCGCGCCGACATTGTACTGGCTAAGGATCCGCCCGGTAGTCAGCAGCAGCGGATAACGCGGGCCGGTTTTTTCGTCGGTCGGCACGTAGTCGGTCACTACGAATTTGCCCTTGCCGCGCACAAAACCGTCCAGATGCATGATCGGGCTGCCTTCGGGAGCGGCGGCATTGACCGGCCATTGCAGCGATCCTGCGGCGTCAAGGTGCGCGTGGCTGACGCCGGCAAAGCTGGGGGTCAGCCGGGCAACCTCGTCCATGATCTCAGCCGAACTGGCATAATTCCAGTCCAGCCCCATGGCATTGGCCAGCGCCTGGGTGACTTGCCAATCTTCCATTCCATTCGCCGGCTCGATCACTTTGCGCACCATCTGGATCCGGCGTTCGGCATTGGTGAAAGTTCCGGTCTTCTCCAGAAAGGTCGAACCGGGCAAAAAGACGTGCGCGTAATCGGCGGTTTCGTTGAGAAACAGGTCGTGGACAATCACGCAATCCATCGCTTTGAGCCCGGCCGCGACGTGATGCGTGTTGGGATCGGACTGGAGAATATCTTCGCCCTGCACGTAAAGCGCGCGGAAGCTGCCATCGATCGCGGCGTCCAGCATATCGGGAATGCGTAAACCCGGTTCGGCTTCGAGCGTGACCTGCCAGTCGCGCTCAAACAGCTGCCGGGTGGCCGCATCGGAAATATGGCGATAGCCGGGCAGCTCGTGTGGGAAGCTGCCCATATCGCAGGCACCCTGCACATTGTTCTGTCCGCGTAAAGGGTTCACCCCAACGCCCGCACGGCCGATATTGCCGGTTGCCATCGCCAGGTTAGCAATCGCCATCACGGTCGAACTGCCCTGGCTGTGCTCGGTCACGCCGAGGCCATAATAAATCGCAGAGTTTGGTTTGTTGCTCTGGCCCGAAGCCCAACCCGGCCCGCCGGTGGCATAAAGCCGGGCAGCAGCCCGCAGGTCTGCGGCGGGAACGCGGGTCACCGCCTCGAGCGTTTCAGGGCTGTGCCGCGGATCCGAGACGAACCGCGCCCAGTCCTGGTATTCGTGCCAGTCACAGCGCTCTTTGACAAACACCTCGTCGACCAGTCCCTCGGTGACAATGGTGTGGGCCAGCGCGGTCAGCACTGCAACGTTGGTCCCCGGCTGGAGCGGCAAGTGATAGTCGGCCTCGACATGGGGCATCCGCACCAGATCAATCCGGCGCGGGTCGATCACGATCAATTTAGCGCCTTGCCTGAGGCGCTGCTTCATCCGGCTGGCGAACACCGGATGCGCGTCGGTCGGGTTGGCGCCAATCACCAGAATCACATCGGCCTGCATCACCGAATCGAAATCCTGCGTCCCCGCGCTGGTCCCAAAGGTGGTCTTAAGCCCGTAGCCGGTCGGCGAATGGCAGACCCGCGCGCAGGTATCGACATTGTTCGAACCAAACCCGGCGCGCACCAGCTTCTGTACCAGAAAGGTCTCTTCATTGGTGCAGCGACTGGAGGTAATCCCGCCCAGCGCGCGCGCGCCGTATTGCGCCTTGATCGCGGTGAGGCGCGCGGCGGTGAAGGCCAAGGCTGCGTCCCACGAAACCTTGCGCCACGGTTGGTCGATGCTCTCGCGGATCATCGGCGCGGTGATGCGGTCCTGATGCTGGGCATAGCCCCACGCGAACCGTCCCTTAACGCAGGAGTGGCCGCGATTGGCCTTGCCGTCTTTCCACGGCACCATCCGCACCAGTTGCTCACCGCGCATTTCGGCGCGGAAGGTGCAGCCGACTCCGCAATAAGCACAAGTGGTGATGACCGCGCGTTCGGGCTTGCCAATCTCTTTGACCGCCTTCTCCTGCAAAGTCGCGGTCGGGCAGGCCTGCACGCAGGCCCCGCAACTAACGCAATCGCTCGACAGGAAATCATCGCCTGCTTGCCCGGCACTGACCTTCGAAGCGAAGCCGCGCCCATCGATCGTCAGCGCAAATGTTCCCTGCACCTCGTCGCAGGCGCGCACGCAACGAGAACAGGCGATGCATTTGCTCGGATCGAAATCGAAATATGGGTTCGAACTGTCCGCCGCCAGGCCCAGATGATTGTCGCCGGCATAGCCATAACGGACGTCGCGCAGCCCCACGGCGGCGGCCTGATCCTGCAATTCGCAATCGTTGTTGGCGCTGCAGGTCAGGCAATCGAGCGGATGGTCGGAGATATACAGCTCCATCACGCCCTTGCGCAGCTTTTGTAGCCGCGGGGTCTGGGTGTGGACCACCATCCCCTCGCCTGCCGGGGTGGTGCAGCTGGCCGGGGTCCCGCGCATGCCATCGACCTCGATCAGGCACAGACGGCACGAACCGAACGCTGCCATATTGTCGCTGGCGCAGAGCTTGGGGATCGAAGCGCCACTTTGCGCCGCAGCGCGCATGACGCTGGTACCCGCCGCAACCGTGACCGAGCGGCCGTCGATCGTCAGTGTGACGGTGGCATCGGCCGACACCTCGGGGGTGCCGAAATCGCTTTGGCGCTGATAGCCTATCGTGTTGCCCGCGAGTTCGCTCATGGCTTAAAATCCTCCGGCCAGTGCCGCAGCGCTGAACGCACTGGAAACGGGGTCAGCCCGCCAAGCGCGCAGAGTGAGGCATCTTGCAAAGTTTCGCACAGATCTTCGAGCAGTTGCAAATCTTCATCGCGGCTGCGTCCGGTCTTGGCAGCGTTGTGCATCTGCGGGAGCCGCGCAACTGCGTCTGTTTCACCGCTGTGGCCGCCCCGGATCCGGTCGATCAGCTCGACCCCGCGAGTCGATCCGATCCGGCACGGCGTGCACTTCCCGCAGCTTTCCGCCGCGCAGAACGCCATCGCAAAGCGTGCCATCGCGCCCATATCGGCGCTGTCATCGAATACCACTACGCCGCCGTGACCGATCAGGGCATTGGCTCCGGCAAAGGCTTCGTAATCGAACGGCAGGTGGAATTGATCGGGCGGAATGTATGCGCCCAGTGGCCCGCCAACCTGCACCGCCTTAACCGGGCGGCCTGATGCGGTGCCGCCGCCGATCTGGTTGACCAGCACATCCAGGCTGATCCCGAACGCAGTCTCATACAGGCCGCCGTGCTTGATGTTGCCCGCCAACTGGATCGGCATGGTGCCTTTTGACCGGCCAATCCCGTAGCTGTCGTAGTGTGAGGCACCGTCCTCACCAAGAATGTGCGGAATCGCCGCGAGCGTCAGCACATTGTTGACTGCCGTGGGGCAGCCGAACAGGCCTTCGTGGGCGGGCAGCGGCGGCTTGGCGCGCACCTCGCCACGCTTGCCCTCAAGCGAATTCAACAGCGAGGTTTCCTCCCCGCAGATATAGGCCCCGGCACCAACCCGGACTTCGATAGCGAACGGCGCGATGCGTTCGCCAGCCACCCTGATCGCGGCATTGAGCTTGGCAATAGCGTGCGGATATTCGCTGCGGACATAGATAAAACCTTGGCTAGCGCCCATCGCATGCGCGGCAATTGCCATGCCCTCGATCAACTGGAACGGGTCGCCTTCCATCAGCATCCGGTCGGCAAAGGTTCCGCTATCGCCTTCGTCGGCATTGCACACGATATACTTGCGGTTACCGGGCGCAGCGGCAACGGTTTGCCACTTGATCCCAGCGGGAAAACCTGCGCCGCCGCGGCCGCGCAGGCCCGACTGCATAACTTCTGCGACCACGGCTTGCGGCGTCATCGCCCGTGCCCGCGTCAGGCCGGCCCAACCGCCAGTTGCAGCATAATCATCGAGGCTAAGCGGGCGAGTCTTGCCTGCACGGGCAAAGGTCAGGCGTTGCTGGCCCGTAATGAACGGATGTTCGGCGATAACGCCGACACACAGATCGCTCGTGCCATCGCGGATCGCGGCAACATCTGCTGGCTTTGCTGGCCCCCAGCCCACCCCGGCAATCTCCACCAGCGGTTCAAGCCAATGCATCCCCCAGCTTGATACCCGTTCGACCGCGCAGCCGACTGCCTCGAACGCCGCCGCCACTTCGTCTGCCCCGCAGGCCAGCGCCAGCGCATCGTCAGAAATGCGCACCACGGTCATGCGGCCAGCACCAGTTTGACCAGCGCCGCCTGATCGAGCCGCGCGTGCAACAGGTCACCGATCCGCGCGGCTGGTCCGACCGAACACAGGCCGAGGCAATAAACCTTCTTGAGCTTCACCCTCTCACCCGCCGCCGCCTCGGCTGCACCAACCAGCGCTTCGACCCCGCGCGCCTGGCAGGCTTCGGCCCGGCACAGCTCGACGCAGGGACGCGGATCGGCCTCAGCGGAAAAGTCGTGATAAAAGCTGACCACCCCATGAACCTCGGCGCGGCTGAGGTTGAGCGTATGGGCGATCTTCGCTTCGGACTGCGTATCGATGCAGCCAAACGCCGCTTGCACCTCGTGCAGGATCGGCAGCAGCGGGCCTTCGCGGTCTGCATGCGCAGCACAGATTTCGGCCAGGCGTTCAGACTGGCTCACGCTTTCAGCCGCTCGGCGTGCCAGGCGACATGGTCAGCCATGAAACTGGAGATGAAATAATAAGAATGGTCATAGCCCGGCTGCATCCGGATTGTCGCCGGAATCCCGGCCTTGCGGCAGGCCATGACCAGCAACCCAGGTTTAAGTTGCTCATGGAGGAAATTGTCAGCCTCGCCCTGATCGACCAGCAGCGCTGGCAACCGCGCGCCGTCCTCGATCAGCGCGCAGGCATCATATGGCCGCCACGCGGCAACGTCGGGGCCAAGATAACCGCCCAATGCTTTATCGCCCCATGGACAATTCATCGGGCTGACGATCGGCGCAAACGCGCTGACCGAGCGGAACCGGTCCGGATTGCGCAGGGCAATAGTCAGCGCGCCGTGCCCGCCCATGCTGTGCCCGGTGATCCCCTGCCGCGCCAGGTCAGCGGGAAACTCAGTCGCGATCACTCCGGGCAGTTCCTGCTCGATGTAGCTGCGCATGCGGAAATGCACGGACCACGGCGCTTCGGTCGCATCGACATAGAACCCTGCGCCCTGCCCAAAATCGTAATCCCCGTCGTCGGGCACATCATGCCCGCGCGGGCTGGTATCGGGCGCTACGAAGATGATCCCGGCTTGCGCGCAAGCCGCTCGGTATTCGCCTTTCTCGGTGACGTTGGCCGAGCTGCAGGTCAGCCCCGACAGGAACCACAATACCGGCAGTTTGATCCCCGGAGGATGATTAGGCACATAGACTGAGAACGTCATCGGCGTGCCGGTGACCTCGCTATGATGCGTGTAAATGCCTTGCGTCCCGCCATACGCGCGATTGGTGCTGACCTGTTCCATCAGAACACGACGACCGAACGGATCGACTCGCCGGCGTGCATCAGCTCGAACGCTTTGTTGATGTCTTCCAGCCCCATCACGTGCGTGATCATCGGATCGATCTGGATCTTGCCCTGCATGTACCAGTCGAC
>JAYVML010000013.1:0-15202 GCA_043758955.1 Novosphingobium sp.
GTTACCACCGGCATTAACGTCAATGCTTCGAGCCGTGCCACCATCGGTGCTGGCAATGCTTCGGTTCGGGCCAATGGTTCGGCTTCTACCGGCACAACCAACGCGGCAGCAGGCAAGGCACGGGCTGCTGCTTACGCTAAGGCAGCCTCCGACGCTGGCGACGCTTCGCTTGGCAAGGCCGCATCGTTGCTGGGCAAGCTGAATGCGGCACATGCATCGCAGACGGCGTTCGACCATGCCTCACCCAAGTCGGTCGTCGGGATGTTGGCAATCTATAAGAAGGCAACCTTGGCCGCAAATGCTGCCATCGCGACTGACACCGGTCTGATTAATGCCACGCAGACCAGAATAACTGCGGATACCAAGGCGGTGGCCGACGCGCAGGCAGCACTGACTACACTGCAAGCTGCAACCACCCCAGATGCGGCTGCGATAGCGGCAGCTCAGACCGCACTGGCAGCAGCTCAGGCTACGCTTACCGCTGATCAGACTCAGTTGGCGCAACAGCAAAGCAGCCTGTCTGCGGCGCAGTTGGCAGCTGCCAACGCGCTGACCACCTTGGCCAGGAGCACCAAGGTTACGATCTCGGCTGACGCCTTGGTCAAGTTGAATGCGCTGCTGGGAATTTAATCCGCCCAGTCGCATCAAAAGCAAATGAGAAGGGCAGCGGCCGGTGGTCGCTTCCCTTAATGTTGTTCAGGCGGATTGCGCCTTCTTCCGCCGCCGCCACACGTGCAGCAGGGGCTCGGTATAGCCGTTGGGCTGTTCGACACCCTTGAACACCAAATCGCACGCCGCTTGAAACGCGAGGCTGGCGTCCCAGTTGCCGGCCATCGGCTCATAGCCCGGATCACCCGCATTCTGCGCGTCAACTTTTACGGCCATGCGCTGCAGCGCGTCCATCACTTGCGCCTGGCTGCACACGCCGTGGAGCAGCCAGTTGGCCATGTGCTGCGATGAAATCCGCAGCGTGGCACGGTCTTCCATCAGGCCGACGTCGTTGATGTCGGGCACCTTCGAACAGCCCACCCCGGCGTCGATCCAGCGCACCACATAGCCGAGCAGGCCTTGTGCATTGTTGTCGAGCTCTTCGCGCACCTCGGCCTCGGACCAGTTGGTCCCGCCCGCCAATGGCACGGTCAGCAAATCATCCAGCCCCGGCGTTGCCTGCAGCGCCAGTTCGCGCTGGACCGCGAACACGTCCACTGCATGGTAATGCATCGCATGGAGAGTTGCCGCGGTGGGCGAAGGCACCCAGGCGGTGTTCGCGCCGGCCTTGGGGTGGCCGATCTTCTGGACCATCATATCAGCCATCATATCGGGCGCGGCCCACATGCCCTTACCGATCTGCGCCTTGCCCGATAGCCCGCAGGCGAGCCCGATCTGGACGTTGCGCGCCTCGTAAGCGGCGATCCACGGTGTCGCTTTCATCGCGCCCTTGCGCAGCATCGGCCCGGCCCGCATCGAGGTGTGCATCTCATCCCCGGTGCGATCTAGGAAGCCGGTGTTGATGAACACGATCCGGTCCCTTACCGCATGGATACAGGCGGCGAGGTTGGCCGAAGTGCGGCGCTCCTCATCCATCACCCCGATCTTTATCGTATGACGCGCGAGGCCGAGCAGGTCTTCGGTCGCATCAAACAGATCGTTGGTGAACGCTGCTTCCTCCGGCCCGTGCATTTTGGGTTTGACGATGTAGATCGATCCGCTGCGGCTGTTGGCATGGCTGCCCAGCCCGGCCAGCCCCAGCGCGCCGATGGCGCTGGTCACCACCGCGTCCATGATCCCTTCGGGTATCTCCGAACCATCGGCCAGCAGCACCGCCGGATTGGTCATCAGGTGGCCAACATTGCGCACGAACAGCAGGCTGCGCCCGGGCAAGGTCAGATCGCCCCACACCCGGTCGGGATTGAGGCTGCGGGTCATCGTCTGCCCGCCCTTTTGGAACGTGTCGGTCAGATAGCCGCGGATCACGCCCAGCCAGTTGCGATAGGCCGCGAGCTTGTCTTCGGCGTCGACCGCAGCGATCGAATCCTCAAGATCGCAGATTGTCGTGAGAGCAGACTCGACCACGACATCAGCGATATGCAGCGGGTCGGTCTGGCCTATTGGGTGCTCGGCATCGACCAGCACTTCGATATGCAAGCCGTTGTGGCGGAACAGGAACGCGCCGGGCCGCTGCGTTACCGAATGCTCGCTGGTGCCGCCGCTTAAGACGGCCTCCCACCCGGGGATCGCCTCGTCCAAAAACGCCCGCGCCGCCGCGATCACCGCCGCGCCGCGCACCTGGTCATAACCGCCGGGCCTGGCCGGTGCTGCGTCAAGCGCATCAGTGCCGTAGAACGCATCATAGAGGCTGCCCCAGCGCGCATTGGCGGCGTTGAGCAGGAACCGTGCATTGAGCATCGGCACCACCAGTTGCGGCCCGGCCATCGTCGCGATCTCGGGATCGACGTTCTGTGTGCCGATTTGGAATGGCGCCGGTTCGGGAACGAGGTAGCCGATCTGGCGCAGGAACTGCTGGTATTCGCTCTGCTTGATCGGCTGACCGGCGCGTTCGCCATGCCAGGCGTCGATTTGCGCCTGCAAGTCATCGCGCTTGGCCAGCAGCGCGCGATTGATCGGCACAAACCGGTCGAGCAGCGCGGCAAACCCGGTCCAGAACGCGCCCGCGTCCTTGCTCTGCGGTGCGAGCACCTCGCCCTCGATAAATGCCGCCAGCGCCGCATCGACTTGCAGCCCGTTCTTCTCAACCCGCTCGTTCATAAGCCCTCGCACGTAAATTCGCAGGCAGCGCCGCGCGCTACCGGCAGGTGATTGACGATTCCGGGGAGGAACGCCAGCGCCTATGCCGCAACCGCGAAGTGATGGCAACGGCCTGAACCGAGCTCTCGCCGCCAGGGGTTGGAGTGCGCCGTTGGCTCGGCTAAGGAAGTTTCATATGCAACAGCTTTCACACCTCGAAACGGCCATGCTCGACACGGTCGATGCGGCGCCAATGTTACCACAAGTCCAGGCGTGGTCGGCGGTAAACACCGGTACTGGCAACCTGACGGGACTGAAGGTGCAAGCCGCAATACTGGCCGATGCGTTTTCTACATTGCCCGGGGGTGTCGGCCTGACCGACGCGGCACCAATCACCGCGGTCGGCGCCGATGGACTGGAACGCGAGCTCGAAAACGGCCAGCATCTGATGCTGCGCGTGCGCTCCGATGCGCCGCGCCGCTTCCTGCTGACTGGGCACATGGATACGGTATTTTCGGCCAACCACCCGTTTCAGAGCCAGCAGTGGCTTGATGCGGACACGCTGGTTGGTCCGGGCGTGGCCGACATGAAGGGCGGGATCGCGGTGATCATCGCCGCTTTGACCGCGTTCGAGACCAGCGCGGCGGCGGCCAGCGTCGGCTATGACGTGCTGATCAATTCGGACGAGGAAACCGGCAGCTTGTCGTCAGCCGCGCTGATTGCCGAACTGGCGCGCGGCAAGGCGGCGGCTTTGACCTATGAGCCATCGGCGCTGCCAGACGGTACGTTGGCCGGGGCGCGCGCGGGCAGTGGCAATTGGTCACTGACAATCACCGGCAAATCGGCCCACGCCGGGCGCAATCCGCAGGACGGACGCAATGCGATTGTCGCTGCGGCGGCCCTGACGCTAGGGCTGAAGGCGCTCGAACGCAGCGGCCTCACGATCAATCCTGCGAAAATCGACGGCGGCGGCGCAACCAATGTGGTGCCCGATCTGGCTGTGCTGCGCTTCAACATCCGTCCGCGCGAACTGGCTTTGGCTGAGGCTTTTGCACTGGGGCTAGCTGACCTGATCGCGCAGGTTGAAGCCGAACACGGCGTCTCCGTCCACCGCCATGGCGGGATCAGCCGCCCGCCCAAGTCGGTCGATGCGCGGGCCGAAAAGCTGTTTGGAATCGTCGAGGAATGCAGTGCTTTACTCCGCGCTCCAATCACCCGGATCGCTTCGGGCGGGGTCTGCGACGGCAACAACATCGCGGCCTGCGGGGTGCCGGTGGTCGATACGATGGGAGTGCGCGGCGGCGCGATCCATTCGTCCGACGAATTCCTGATCGTGCCAAGCCTGATGGAGCGCGCGCAATTGTCAGCGCTGGTGCTCCACCGACTTGCCACTGGAGCCAGCTTGTGACTCACCTCATTCGCGCCGCCACGCCGGACGATCTCCAGCATTTGTACGAGATGGCCAAGCGCACTGGCGGCGGCTTCACCAATCTGCCGCCTGACCGCAAGGCACTCACTGCCAAGCTCGAGCGTTCGGCCGAAGGCTTTGCGCGCACGGCAGATGAAGTCGGTGACGATCTGTTCGTGTTCGTGCTTGAAAACACCGCCACCGGCGAAGTGCGCGGCACTTGCCAGGTGTTCAGCTCGGTCGGACAAAAATGGCCGTTTTATTCGTACCGGATCGGCGCGTTGACGCAGCACAGCGAAGAATTGGGGCGAACCTTTCGTGCCGATATCCTTAACCTGTCAACCGATCTTGAGGGCACGTCCGAAGTCGGCGGGCTGTTCCTCCACCCGGGTGAGCGGGCCGGGGGCCTCGGCATGCTGATCGCGCGCAGCCGCTATCTGTTCATCGCCGCGCACCGCGCGCGGTTTGCAGATCGGACCATCGCCGAACTCCGCGGGGTGATTGACGAGGCTGGCGGATCGCCGTTCTGGGACGGGGTTGCCGGGCGGTTTTTCGGCATGACCTTTCAGGATGCCGACGAATTCAATGCCAAATTCGGCAACCAGTTTATCGCCGACCTGATGCCCAAGCACCCGGTCTATATCGCCATGCTGTCCGAAGCCGCGCGCCATGTGATCGGCATGCCGCACCCATCGGGCCGGGCGGCGATGCGGATGCTCGAGGTCGAAGGGTTCGCGTGGGAAAACTACATCGACATTTTCGATGGCGGCCCGACCATGACCGTGCGCACCGACCAGATCCGCTCGGTGCGCGAAGCCCAGAGCCAGCCGATCACGGCGCTCGATGCTGGATTGGGCGAACACCAGTCGGGCGAAAAGCGGCTCGTTGCATGCGGTCAGCTGGCCGCCTTTCGCGCCGCTTACGGCTGGATCGACCAGCGCGGCGACGGGGCCGCGCTCGACCCCGATTGCGCCCGCATCTTGGGGGTCAAGGAAGGCGACAGCATCACTCACGTCGCACGGTGGTAAGCCATGCTAACCGAAATCAACTTCGACGGGATCATCGGTCCCAGCCATAACTATGCCGGACTGAGCCTGGGCAACCTGGCCTCGGCGGGACATGCCGGTCAGACGTCATTTCCGCGCGCGGCGGCGCTGCAGGGGCTGGCGAAGATGCGGCACAATCTGGCCTTGGGTCTGGCGCAAGGCTTTTTGTTGCCGCTGCCCCGCCCCAACCCGGTGTTCCTGAGCGCGATTGCCGCAGATGGCAGCGAAGATCCGCGATTGCGCGCCGCGGCGTGGTCGGCCAGCGCGATGTGGACCGCCAATGCCGCCACCGTCTCGCCCGCGCCCGATACGGCCGATGGGCGCTGCCATCTGACCGCCGCCAATCTGGTGACCATGCCGCACCGCGCGCAGGAGTGGCCCGATACGGTGCGCCAGCTGCGGCTCGCCTTTGCCAATAGCGCGCATTTTGCGGTGCACAATGCGGTGCCGCCATCCTTCGGCGATGAAGGCGCGGCCAATCATATGCGGATGTGTGCCGAGCACGGCGGGCCGGGTCTTGAACTGTTTGTATACGGCAAGAGCGGCGGGGCTTTCCCCGCGCGCCAGCACGAACAGGCCAGCCGCGTGGTGGCGCGGCGGCATGGGCTCGACCCCGCCCGCGTACTGTTCATCGAACAAGACCCAGCGGCGATTGCAGCCGGGGCGTTTCACAACGATGTCGTCGCAGTGGCTAACGAACGCGTGCTGTTCGCGCACGAACAGGCGTTCGCTGATGCCGAGGGCACTTACGCCGCGATCCGTGCTGCGCTGCCCGAAGCTGAAATCGTGATCGTTCCAGCAGCGGCGGTCAGTCTGGCTGATGCAATTGCCAGCTATTTGTTTAACGCGCAGCTGCTCACGCTGCCGGGCGGCGCTATGGCGCTGGTGATCCCGCTGGAGGCGTGGGAGCATCCGCGGGTGCGCGCCTGGCTCGAAGCTATGCTCGCCACCAATGGCCCGATCCGGCAAGTGCTGCCGGTCGATGTGCGCCAATCGATGGCCAATGGCGGCGGCCCGGCTTGCCTGCGGCTGCGGGTGGTGGCTGACCCGGCGAGCGTCGATCCGCGGTTCATGCTGGATGCGGCCAAAGCCGCGCGGATCGAAGCTGTCGTTGCGGCGCAGTGGCCAGAGCAGATCAGTCCCGCAGATCTGGGCAGTACGGCCTTGGCCGGGCAGGTTCGCGCTGCGCGGATTGCGCTGCTGAACGAACTCCAACTGTCTGAACTTGGCTGAGCTTTGTCGAGACTGTTTACACTTGGCACAGCGTTAACCTTACCGCGCTTGCAAATCTGCCGCTGGCATGATGTTTGCTGTGAATCACGTAAAGGATTTGCAATCGCCATGTTGAGCAAAATCAGCCGTCTGTTTGTGATCAAAACCCCGGTTGAAGCCTACCTGATCATCTATGCCCTCGCTCTCGGCGCGGTCGAGCGCGGCAACATCTACCTGCTGAAGTTCCCCGGTACCGGCGGCAAATTGCTGTTCCTCGCCTGCATGGGCGCGGTGTTTATGGCCGGCGCCAAAATCCTTGACTGTATCAAACACGAGCGGCGCCTGCGCGAGCAACCCGAAACGGTTTTCTAAAGTGATATGAAGTGGAAGGTTTCTGTTACCCGGTACCCCAACCACACGAGGGAGGGGCCGCCGGACAGCGGGACCTGCGAAAAACGGTGAGGGGGTTCTGTTGCCCGGCCCCCCTCGGGCCGCTGGAATCCGTTCTGTTGCCCGGTCGGTCCAACCGCGCTTTAGCTTTGTAAATTCAGGCCGTTAGGCCGTCACATTACGCCGCGAGAGCGAGTGCTTCGTTGTCGTTGGCACTTATGGGTTTTGAGCCTTGAACGGGTTACTCAGCCCGGGTAAAAACTACGTCTTTCAACACACGTCGATCCTAGTTCGGCCCCGTCATTACCCCTGCGACAACAGGAGAGGTGGTGGAGCCGCCGGGTACCGCCCCCGGGTCCGCTTTGCCTATTGCACGCAACAATTTATCACCATAGCCGACCGAAACCGGCCCGCCCAATATAGGCCCACAGCGGTAAATGAAAAGGGCGCAAGTTGCCGCGCTGGCCCGCACAGGCATTTTATCTGTAATTTGTAGCTATTTGCGCAGCGACTTGCGACTTTCGATCGGCCGCTCCATTTCGCTCAGACCCGCCGGCAGCACTGAACCAAGGCCATAGGGCTTCGCACAATCCGGTTGCTGCCGGCTTATTTGTGGGTCACCGCTTGAACGAACCCCGCCCCACGCTACATTCCTTGTCAGGAGTGGTGGCACCGCCGCCGGGATAGAGGGATTGAACTGATGGCGAACCGTTATTCGAGCATTCTTCCGCGCGCAGCCGTGGTGGCACTAGCCGCCGCGAGTGTGGCCGGCTGCGGGGTCAATTCGATCCCCACGGCGGAGGAACAGGCCAAGGCAAAGTGGGCCGACGTCCAGGCCGCGTTTCAGGAACGTGCCAATCTCGTCCCCAATCTCGCTGCCGTCGCCAAGGGCGCAGCCGATCAGGAAAAAGGCATCCTCGTCGGAGTGATCGAAGCCCGCGCCAAGGCGACCAGCATTCAGGTTAATCCCGGCGACCTGAGCGATCCGGCCAAGATGAAGGCCTTTCAGGAAGCGCAGAACAATCTGTCCGGCTCGCTAATGGGGTTCGGTCGTCTGCTGGCCAATACCGAGGCCTATCCCGAGCTGAAAAGCATCACCAACTACCAGATGCTGCAAAGCCAGCTTGAAGGCCAAGAAAACCGCATCCGCGTGGCGCTGCGCGATTACAACGAAGCAGTGCGCCAGTACAACACCACGATCCGCACGTTCCCCGCCGCGATCGGGGCCAAAGTGATCTACGGTTCAAAACCGATGGTGCCGTATGAAGCCGCCACCCCGGGCGCCGAAGTCGCGCCCAGCCTCGAAGGCAAGCTGTAGGCCTAGCCGATGAGCGACCGGCCTGGCACTGCTGGGCGACCAAAACGGCGCATCACCAGATTCGCGCTGCCGTTGGCACTCGGCGCGATCCTGCTGGCACTGGCCCTGCTCATGCGCCCGATGGCTGCGCCTGCGATCACCGCAGTCCAGCCGCAAGCGGCGCAGGCTTTGGTTCAACCGAGCGCAGCACCGCCACCGGCCAGTTCAGACGGGCTGCAATTTCCCGCGCTAACCGGACCGGTGGTCGATCAAGCCAATGTGATCCCCGACGATGTCAAGGCGCGGATCACCGGCAAGCTGATCGCGATCAAAGCCCAGTCGCAGCGGCAGTTGCAGGTCGTCACCGTGGCTAGCCTCGATGGCTACGACATCACCGACTACGCCAATCGGCTGTTTCGCACCTGGCAGCTGGGCGACAAGAGCCGCAACGATGGGGTGATGCTGCTGGTCGCGCCGAACGAGCGCCGGATGCGGATCGAGGTCGGTTACGGCATGGAGCCGATCATCACCGATGGTTTCTCATTCCTGGTGATCAACAAGATCATCACGCCCAAGTTCAAGGCCGGCGATCTGCCCGGCGGGATCGAGGCCGGTACTGACGCGCTGATCACCCAGATGACCCTACCACCCGAACAGGCCGCACAAATCGGCGCACGTGCCAATGTCCAGCAGCGCCAACAGGCCAAACGGCAACTGAACCCGGCCTCGCTGGTGTTGCCATTCGTCTTCCTGATGTTCTTCATCCTGCCGATGATCCGGCGGATGCGCGGCGGCCAGCGCTATGGGTCAAGCGGGATGGGGCAAGTGATTATGTGGAGCGTGCTTGAAGGAATAACCCGTGGCGGCGGCGGGGGGGGTGGATTTGGCGGCGGTGGCGGCGGAGGAGGCGGCTGGGGCGGCGGCGGCGGTTCGTCCGGTGGCGGCGGCGCTTCGGGCGGATGGTAGGGGCAGTCAGATGGCACAGCACTTCGCAATGACTGAAGCAGAACGTGCCGCAGTAGGGGCGGCGGTGTCAGCGGCCGAACAACATAGCGCGGGCGAGATTGTGACGATCATGGCCGAACGGTCCGACAGCTATCACGATGTCGCGCTGGTATGGTCGGCGTTGGTCGGCTTCCTCGCGCTCGGTGCGCTGGCGTTCGCGCCGCAGTTTTACCTTGGCCTGATCGACCGGGTGACGGGCGCCTGGCAGAGCGAATGGCACCCCGGCCAGCTGTTCGCGCTCGCGCTGTTCGCATCCAGCGCCAAGTTCCTGAGCATGTGGCTCGTGCAATTGTGGCAGCCATTGCGCCTTGCACTTGTGCCAGGGCCGCTCAAGCATGCCCGGGTCCGCGCCCGCGCGGTGACCAGCTTCAAAATCGGGGCCGAGCGCCGCACGCACGGCCGCACGGGCGTGCTGATCTACCTCAGTCTGGCTGAACGCCGCGCCGAGATTGTCGCCGACGATGCGATTGCCGCCAAGGTCTCGCCGGAAGTGTGGGGCTCGGCGATGGCTACACTGGTTGGCGAAATCCGCGCCGGTCGGCCGGGTGCGGGACTGGTCGGCGCGATTGGCCAAGTCGGCGCAGTGCTGGCCGAACATTTCCCGCGTGCCGACGATGACGTCAACGAATTGCCTGACCGGCTGATCGAAGTATGATTCCCGAGGAGCCGGAGGAGATCCGTTGGGCGGGTAAGTTCATCACCGCCCGCACGCGCGGCAAGTGGGAGTATGTCAGCCGCGCGAATGGCATTCGTGCCGCCGTGATCCTAGCAATCGATGCTGACGATCATGTCCTGCTGGTTGAGCAGTACCGCGTGCCGCTGGGCAAACGCTGCCTCGAACTGCCCGCTGGACTGATCGGTGATGAAGCGGGCGCAAAATACGAGGATGCAGCGCAGGCGGCAGGCCGCGAGCTTGAGGAAGAGACCGGTTACCGCGCCGCACGGTTCGAAGTAATCGGCGAATTCTACTCTTCACCCGGCATGGTTTCCGAGAGCTTCACGCTGGTTCGTGCTCATGGCCTGACCAAGGTCGGTCCGGGCGGCGGCACCGCCAGCGAAGACATCACCGTCCACCGCGTTGCCCTCTCCGCCTGTCCCCAGTTTGTGAAAACTGCACGCCAGCGCGGATTGGGGATTGACGTGAGGCTGCTGATGCTGCTCGCTCCAGGCATATTAGGAGAGACACGATGAGCGGACGGGTTGCAGGCAAGAAGGCGCTGATCACCGGCGCAGCGCAGGGGCTCGGCGCGGCGCAGGCGATGATGCTGGCGCGCGAGGGCGCGCAAGTGCTGCTGGCGGACGTCAACTCTTCGGGCGCCGCCACACAGGCCGCAAGCATCAACGCGGAACTGGGCGCGGGTACCGCCTTCTCCGCTCACCTCGACGTCACCAGCGAAGACCAGTGGATCGCTGTCATCGACTTCGCCTCCGAAGCGATGGGTGGCCTGTCGGTTCTAGTCAACAATGCGGGCATTGGCGTGCGCGGCAATATCGAGACCTGCACCCTGGCCGATTGGAAGCACGGCTTTGCAGTCAACGTCGAATCGGTGTTCCTCGGCTGCCAAAAGGCGCTGCCCTTGATGAAGGACAGCCAGCCAGGCTCGATCATCAACATCTCCTCGATCGCCGGGCTGATCGCCTCGGACACTATGCCCGGCTACAACGCGAGTAAGGCGGCGGTGTGGATGCTATCGAAGTCGGTCGCGCTGTACTGCGCCAAGATGGGCTGGGACATCCGTTCGAATTCGGTCCACCCGACCTTTATCGACACCCCGATCCTTGACGGCATGGTCGCCTCGACCGGCAAGTCCAAGGAGGTGATCATGGACAAGCTCGCACGACAGATCCCTTTGAAACGCGTTGGCCAGCCCGACGATATCGCCAATGGGGTACTGTACCTCGCCAGCGACGAGAGCCGCTTCATGACTGGTGCGGAGCTCAAGCTTGACGGCGGCATCTCGGCCATGTGAGACGACTCCGATGGGAGAGATCGCCGACCAAACCAACGACCAGCCTCGCCCGCGTTTGCTGCGGGTCACTTCGTTCGACGTGGCAGCCGAAGCAGGGGTCAGTCAATCTACTGTCAGTCGCGCGCTGGCGGGTGACCCGGTGGTCAGCGAAGCGACCCGGCAGCGGGTGGCCGAGGCGGCGCGCAGACTCAACTACTACGTCGACGAGAACGCCGCGCGGCTGCGCAGCGGGCGCACTGGGACGCTGGCGGTAGTGGTGATCTGCCGCGCGGATGAAGACTGCAAAGACCTCAATCCTTTCACTTATGCTCTACTCGGCACAATCTGCGCAGCCGCCTCGGCGCGCGGGTTTGAAACCTTGGTGAGCTTTCAAAACAGCCCCGGTAACCTAGCGGGTCGCTATGAAGTACAGCGCAAGGCCGACGGGCTAATCGTGATCGGCACCACGCAGAACAGCGCCGCGTGGGACTATTACCGCGCGCTGGGTGGATCGGGCATGCATTGGGTTTGCTGGGGCTCGCCCTATGACGAACTCGAATGGATCCGCAGCGACAATCAGCAGGGTGCCACCCTCGCCACCCAGCACCTGTTCGATGCGGGCTGCACCCGGATCGCCTGCATCGCCTCGCTCGATTCGCTCCAGCGCCAATTCAAAGAGCGCTACGATGGCTACGCCGATACTGTGCGCGCAGCCGGTTACGAACCTTGGCTGGTCGAGATCGCGGACGGTCTGAGCCGCGAGGAACAGGGCCGCTGCGCGGTCGCCGCCTTGCTCTCCGGCGGCCGCCCGTTCGATGCGGTCTTCGCGGTCTGCGACGAAATCGCACTGGGCGCGCTATGTGCCTTGACCGAAGCCGGGGTTCGCGTGCCGCAAGACACCGCAGTGATCGGCTTCGACGGGATCCGTGCCGGGGCGCAGGCGATGCCGCCGCTCAGCACGATCGAACCCGACTTCGCTGCGGCCGGGGCGATGCTGGTTGGCAAGCTGTTGGCCGGGATCGCCGGCGAGCCGCACGATGAATGCCGCGTGCCAGTCCGGTTGCTCGCCCGGGCCAGTACCGCGCGCGGCTGAGGCCGGCGCGCGCCCCGCAAGCGTTGATGCGATAGTCGCCATACTGGCAGATTCGATCGCCACCAGCAGATCGCCGCCAATGGACATTTGCGATCTTCCGTGTGATGATTGCGGCATGCCGCGTTCAAGCTCTGTGCCTCTGCCCGAAGAATTAATCCCGTTCCTCGATAGCCTGATCGACGCAGTGATTGTGCTTGCCGATGACGGTCGCGTCGCGGGGTGGAACAGCGTTGCCGAAGAAACCTTCGGGTGGCCGTTGGAGCACGCGAATGGCCGCATGCTGTCTGACCTGATCATCCCCCCGCAATATCGCCAGGCGCACGAGCAGGGGATGCGCCGCGTTATGGCTGGGGGCAGCCCGCACGTGCTCAACAAGCGGATCGAATTGCCGGCCTCGCGCAGCGATGGCACAGAAATTCCGGTTGAACTCTCGATCACCCGGCGCAGCATCGGCGGCGCCACCTATTTCATCGGCTTGATGCGCGACATCAGCGACCGGCGCCGGGCCGAGCAGTTGCTTGAACAAAAGCTCACCCAAAACCAGCGGCTGCTCGAAATTACCCAGATGTCAGCCGAGGCGGACAGCTTTGATGATGCGCTGCGGATGGTGCTGAAAGCCATCTGCGAGATGACCGTCTGGGATGCCGGCCACGCATTTCTGGTCGATGACAGCAACGCCGGCCTGCTTCACGCCTCGTCGATCTGGCACGAAACCACCCCCGACATCGCGCTGGCTATGAAACAGCAGACCACCGGACTTTCGCTCCCTAGCGGCAAGGGTCTGCCCGGGCACGTGCTCGAAACTGGCCAGCCGCTATGGCTTGAGGATATTGCAACCGCGCCCGAATTCACGCGATCGGCCTGCGATTTTCACGGCGCCTTCGCCTTTCCGCTGAAAACCAACGGACAGATCACTGCGGTACTCGAGTTTTTCTCCGCCACTCCGCAGCCGCCCGATCAGGCGCTGCTACTGTTCGCCCGCGCGCTGGGCGATCAACTCGGACGGGTGATCGAGCGGTTGCACACTGCGGAACGACTTGCACTGTTGGTGGGTGAGCTCAATCACCGGATCAAGAATTCGATGACCATGATCCAGGCAGTGGCGCAGCTGACCTTTCGCGATAACGTCGGCGCGGCCGATCAGCTCGAAGTGTTCACCGAACGCTTGGCTGCGCTGGGCCGCGCGCAAGACCTGATTAGCCGTGACCATCAGCATGCGCCCACGCTGGGCGCGGTGATCGCCGCGGCGCTGGAGGGGTTCACCGCCTTTGCTGACCGCATCACGGTCGCCGGGCCCGAAGTTCCGGTCACCGCAGCGCAGGCGCACAACCAGGTGCTGACCGTCCACGAGCTGTGTACCAACGCGCTCAAATATGGTGCGCTCGCGGTTGAGCAAGGCCGGGTCTCGATCACCTGGGGCTACCACGGCGATGGCGCCGCTCGGACCTTCCAATTTGACTGGCAAGAGACCGGCTGCAAGCTGACTGGAGGCCCGCCGCCCAAAAAAGGCTTTGGTTCAAACCTGATCAAACGCGGGCTGGCCAGCGCTCCGGGCAGAGATCTGAAAATCGAATACACGCCCAGCGGCGTGCATTATCAGATGAAAATGCCCGCCCCCGAGCTGCCTGCCCCCGAGCTCCCCGGCATTTAACGCCGCTGCAGCCCGGGTGCCGGCCCGCCACCTTGGCCTTACTTCATCAATTGCCCGCGCATCGCACCGGCCGGATAGGCGGCGTTGTGAACGTTGACATAAAAGCCCTCAGGATTGGTGAGCAGCTCCTTCGCCAGCTCACGGGTCACCATCGCGCAGGCGCTGCTCTTGCCGCTGGCCGGGGCCTTGAGCGCCACCACCACCGGTCCGGCCACGCCAAGCGCGCCGCGATGGATGTGGGCCATGGTCGGCGTCGCCAGTTTGGCGACTGACAGCTTGTAACAGACCTTGGTCTGGCCCGAATTGACCCTGGCGCTGAACTTGCCAGTGCCGTTGGTATCGCCGGGTCCGGGCACTTCCATCGCGCCGCTGAGCGAGGTCATCAACTTGCGCCCGCCATCGCGGTGCATGGCCAGCGCCGGAGCACTGAGCGCGAGCGCGATCAGCGCCGCTGGAATGATCATTTTCATGGAGAACGCTCCTTCAAGCAATCGGTCCCCAGCCGAGCACGATGCGCGCCCGGGGCTGACGCCGATTAACGCGCCAAACTAGGAGACGTTCCGCGCCGAGTGGCCAGCCGGGCAAAGTCTGCGCCGGGTGCGGACTTTCCCGCTCACCCTGCGCCGGAACTTCACAAAATTCACCGGGTCCACAGGCGGCAAAAAATCACACGCCCCCTCGCCCCTCCTCCCTCGCGCCGCATATCGCCAGCGCCTCAAGGAAAGCGCGTTGCCGTTCCGGAGTCCACCCATCGGCACGAGCCCGCGTGGGCGCCATCGGGGGGAGGACGAACATGGGTTCCAGTTCCTCCTCCGCTTCAGGGGAGGGGGTAGGGGATGGGGACTTCCAGCCGCCAGTAACCCCTCCCCCAAACACGATGCCGCGTCATCCCGGACCCGAACCGGGATCGCTGGACTATCAATGCGGGGAAGATCGGAGTGTTCAGATGCAGACATGGTTTACTTCGGCAAAGCGAAAGGGAACCGGGTCAGTTAACGGTATGTTGGGGGTGTAGGAAATGGGCGGGCACCGGATAGTCCTACAGGGTTTCCGGTCCGAAATTGAACGAGCCATCGGTCCAGGGCAATTAGGAAGCACACGGTAGCATGTCCCCGGAGCGCCCCACCCGCCCCACCCCCAGCAACGCATTCCCTTCTCGCGCGTTGAGGGTATATCGCGGGCGGCCATTCTTTGGTATCCTGCGTGGCACCCCGATAGTCGGGGGCAACCTAGCAGGAGAAACCCCATGCGAGCACTTGCTTTCGCCGCCGCCTTTGCCCTGATCGGCAGTGCCGCCGGCGCGCAGACGATGAAAACCAAAGAAACCGTGACGACCCCGACCACGACGACCACCACTACCACCCGCACGCACACCATGCCGGCAGGCAGCATGGCCGAAGAAAAGT
>JAYVML010000014.1:0-16470 GCA_043758955.1 Novosphingobium sp.
CGGGCCCGTTGACCTGAGTGTACTGCGGGATCTGCTGGTACGCGGTGAATTGCGCTTGCCACTGGGCCTCAGTCAGCGGCGGCAAAGCGCCGCTGATCGGGTGCCATTCGGTAATTGACAGCCCCGATTCGGTCAGCCGGGTAATCCCGCCGACCACAACCATGGTCACCACCAGTGCGGCAACCGCCCACAGCCAACGCGCCAAAACCAAAGGCCGGGCCGCTGACGGCGCTGACAGCGTAATTTGCATGGGCGCCATGTGCTGTGCGGCGCGGCAAAGTGCAAGCCTGCTGCGGTGAAATAGCCAGAGAGCCCTTGCAAGATGTTACACTATCACATAATTGGACTGCGCAATGAGACAGACATTCACTTTGATTCGCGGCCGGCTTGACCGGTTCGGCATCCTCCTTTCAGGGCTGTGCGCGGTGCATTGCCTGGCTGGGCTGCTGCTGGTGGCGGGGCTCGGGCTGGGTGGCGGTGTGCTGCTCGCACCCGAGATTCACCGGGTTGGACTGGCATTGGCAATCGCGATCGGCTCAGTCACGCTCGTGCTCGGCGTGATCCGTCACCGCGATCCGGTGCCATTGCAGGTTGGCGCAGCGGGGATCAGCTTTATGGCCGTTGCGCTGTTCGTCGGGCACGGCACCGCCGAGGGTGCGCTGACCATCATGGGCGTCGCGTTGCTGGCCTGGGCGCACGTGCGCAACTTGCGTCACGGGTTCTGATCGCTATTTGCGAGGCATGACCGCTTCGCTTTCCATCACCGTTAACGGCGAACTCCGCCGCGCTCCCGCCGGCTCGATTGCCGATCTGGTGCGCAGCCTTGAACTCGATCCGGCCAAGGTTGCGGTTGAACGCAATGGCGAAATCGTGCCGCGCTCTACGCTGATCAACGCGGCGCTGGCGGAAGGTGACACGCTGGAGATCGTACATTTCGTGGGCGGCGGCCAAGGTCAAGGTCGCCAAGATGATACCTGGACCGTGGCGGGCCGCACGTTCACTTCGCGGTTGATTATCGGCACCGGCAAGTACCGGGATTTTGCTGAAAACGCCGCCGCGCTGGCTGCCTCTGGCGCAGAAATTGTCACAGTCGCTGTGCGCCGGGTCAACGTGAGCGACCCCAAAGCGCCGATGCTGACCGATTTCATCGATCCCAAGAAAGTGGCCTATCTGCCCAATACCGCCGGCTGCTTCACCGCAGATGAGGCGATCCGCACGCTGCGGCTGGCGCGCGAAGCGGGCGGCTGGGACTTGGTCAAACTGGAAGTGCTGGGCGAAGCGCGCACGCTTTATCCAGATATGCGCGAGACGCTGAAGGCATGCGAAGTGCTGGCGAGTGAAGGCTTCCTACCGATGGTCTATTGCACCGACGATCCCATCGCGGCCAAGCAGCTCGAACATGCTGGGGCAGTGGCGGTGATGCCGCTGGGAGCGCCGATTGGATCGGGGCTGGGCATCCAGAACCGTGTCACGATCCGTCTGATCGTCGAAGGGGCGAGCGTGCCGGTCTTGGTCGATGCCGGGGTCGGCACCGCCAGCGATGCCGCTGTGGCGATGGAGCTGGGCTGCGACGGGGTGCTGATGAACACCGCGATTGCCGAGGCCAAGGACCCGGTCCGCATGGCCCGCGCGATGAAACTCGCGGTAGAGGCTGGGCGGGACGCATACCTTGCGGGGCGCATGGCGACCCGCAAATACGCCGATCCCTCGAGCCCACTGGCAGGGCTGATTTAGCCGCGATGGTTAACGGGTTTATAACCAAGTTCTGGTGAAGTGCTCCTGACCAAACGGGGGCATGACATGGCTAATACCGGCACCGCATCGCTGACCATCGCCGAGCTACGCGAATTCGCCGGCTTTTCGGCGGCCGAGCAGCGTTATATCAAACGCAGCCTCGATATTGGCCTGGGTCGGCAGGATGCCTTCAAGCTGTGGGCGCGCGACGCGGTCGAAAGCGCCTCAATCCGCAGCCAGTATGTGATTTACCAGGAACTGAAGGCGCTGCGCGCCTCGCTCCCGGCCGAAACCGGCTTCGATGCGATAGAGGCTTACATGGGCAAGCTGCTGCGCGTCGCCGCGTTCGATCTGGCGCAGGACCGCCTTACCTGCTTCTCCTCGTTCCGCTTTCTCTACGAACGCTTGCTCGGCGCCGAAGTGCGTCCATTCCTGCCCTCGGCGTTCTGCGCTGCCGCAGCGCTGCCGCAGATCCGCCCAGACCGGCGCAAACATCTGCTGCAATCGATCAGCGAAGCCGCCGCGACTGCTCCGGGCTGGTCGGCGCGCGAACCCAGTTTCTATCCTGAGTGGGTGGAGAAGGAAGCAGCCTGAGCCAACTGCCGCAGCCCCAAGCTGCTTGGAGCAAAAAAAATCCAGTCACTTCATCACGCTAAGCCGCAGCCCGATTTTTCAAATCGACAGCGGCGCGAAGCGCGTGCAGACACTTGCGTGCCGCGCCGTTGGCGCAGCGTGGGTTTATCAAAGGGGTATTACAAATGAAGAAGATTGTGATTTTTGCAGCTATCGCCGCCGGCTCGCTCGCTTTAACCGCTTGCGGCCCAAAGAAAGCCGAAGAAACCGCGACTGCCGTTGATACCGCCGCTGCTGTGGCTCCGGCCGCTGCGATGGCTCCCGACGCTACTGCTGCTGCCAGCGAAGACGCTGCCGACGCTTCGAGCAAAGCCAAGATGTAATCCATCCGATTGGCAGACAAGGCCGGGCCGACGGATGTGGACCTCCGTCGGCCCGGCCTTTTTGTGTCTGGTCCCTGCGCAACGGCTGCGGCGGCTGGTTGAACGGGCAAGCATCGGATCGCTCAACCCTTATAAAGACCGTCCAGCCGAACCCCATAGCGCTCTTTCAATTTGTGGCGGCGGATCTTCAGGCTGGGGGTCATTTCCTCGGTCTCGATGCTGAAGGCTTCATCAGCAAAGGCAAATTGGCGGACTTTTTCGATCACTGACAAGTCCTGGTTGACCCGGTCAACCGCGCCGCGCACCGCGCTGCGGAAGGCTGGCAAGTCCTGCAGCGCCTTCAGCTCGAACTTTTCGCCATTGGTGCGCGCCCACTCCAGCGCCCATTCTGCATCGGGCACGACCAGCCCGACAATATGTGGCTTACGGTCGCCATAAACCATGGCTTGCGCAATTTCGTGCTGCAGCGTCAGCATCCCCTCGATCTTCTGCGGCGAGACATTGTCGCCCTTGTCGTTGATGATCATGTCCTTCTTGCGGTCAGTGATCAACAGCCGGCCCTGTTTATCAAGGTGGCCGATATCGCCGGTGTGCAGCCATGGGGACCGGTCGGGCCCGGCCGGATCGACTTGCAGCGCCTTGGCGGTCTCATCGGAGTTCTGCCAATATCCATGCATCACCAGCTCGCCGCGCACCAAAATCTCGCCGTCGGCGGCGATCTTCAGTTCGACCCCGTGCATCGGCGGGCCGACCGTGTCCATTTTGATTCCGGCGCGGGGCCGGTTGCAGGCAATTATCGGCCCGGCTTCGGTCTGGCCGTACCCTTGCAGCACGGTCAGTCCCATCGCATCGAAGAACACGCCGATCTCAGGATTGAGCGGCGCGCCCCCCGAAACCATGGCCTTGAGCCGCCCGCCGAATTTGGCGCGAATCCTTGGGCGCAGTGCCTTTTCGATCAGCAGATCGATCGGCTGGTCGCGCAACCGCCGCTTGCCCGCCGCCTTGAGCGTGCCGATCGCCAGCGCGCGGTCCATCAGATAGTTTGGCAGCCTACCCTGCTTTTCGATCTGCTTGATGATCCGCGCGCGCAGCACTTCGAACAGCCGCGGCACCACCACCATGATCGTCGGGCGTACTTCCTCGATGTTCGCGGCAAGCTTTTCGAGTCCCTCAGAATAATAAATCTGCGCCCCCACCCCGATCGGCAGCATTTGCCCGCCGGTGTGCTCGTAGGCATGGCTAAGCGGGAGGAATGAGAGGAAGGCCTCGTCCTCCCCGATGCCGAAATCCTCGGCCAGGATCCGCGCCGCGCCTTCGACATTGCACAGCAGCGCGCCGTGATGCTGGATAACGCCACGCGGGCTACCGCCGGTGCCGCTGGTGTAGATGAGGCAGGCGGTATCGCGGCGCGAGATGCCCGCGATCCGCGCCCCGACCGCCGCGCGTGCGGGGGCCGCAGCGCCCGCGATCAGAGCCGCCCAATCATGGTATTCAAAATTGCTGGCCTGCGCGAAACGCAGCGGCTCTATGCCGATGACATGGCGGGCAGTGCCCGACCGGATCACCGCCGGGAGCAGCGGCTTGGCCAACTTTTCATTGGCGACGATCACTGCTGCGGCGCCCGAATTATCAAGCACGTGCAAGTGATCGCGTTCGGTATTGGTGACATAGGCTGGCACGGTGACGCAGCCTGCGGCCATGATGGCGAAATCAGCGATACACCATTCGGGCCGGTTTTCCGAGACCAGCAGCACCCGGTCGCCCGGTTTAAGGCCGAGCCCGATCAACCCTTGCGCCAACACGCAAATTTGCCGCGTGACTTCGGCCCAGCTGAGCGGTTGCCATTTGCCGTCGTGCTTGGCCCACAGGAACGGCGCATCTCCGCGCTGATCGGCGCGGCGCAGGAACAGTTCAACCAGATTGTTGGTTGCCGGCAGATCCGAAATATCCGTCAAACTTCGCGCCCCTTTTCGCACCGCATCGTTGCCCGGCCCTAGCCTAAGACGGCTTGGCAAAGGCGGCAAGCACTTCGCGGCGGCTATTGGCTGAGCACGACGCCTTCGCTGCGCGGATCCGCACCGCCCA
This sequence comes from Novosphingobium sp., assembly GCA_043758955.1. Taxonomy (GTDB): domain Bacteria; phylum Pseudomonadota; class Alphaproteobacteria; order Sphingomonadales; family Sphingomonadaceae; genus Novosphingobium. Next base: position 4,776 of record JAYVML010000014.1, read on the forward strand.
CCAGCATCCCGCCCGAAACCGCAATCGCGTTACCTTTGAGCGGCAGGGCGCGCGCCTGCACGCTGGCATGGCCCAGCGCCATCAAAGCCGGGATCATGCCTTCCAGGCTGCTGCCCTGCTCGACAAATACGGTATCGATCCCTGGCGCGAAGATCACCGGCAAAGCCAGCGCCTGCTGCGGCGACAAGTCCCAATCGAGCACGCCGATAATGGTGCGAACAACTTGCGCGGGGATTGTCGCTCCGCCAGCGGCGCCGACCACCAGCAGCAATTTGCCGTCCGCGCCAAAGACCAGCGTCGGTGACATGGAACTGCGCGGACGCTTGCCCCCTTCGACCCGGTTGGCGACTAACCTGCCGTCCAGTTCGGGCTGCATGTCAAAATCGGTCAGTTCGTTATTGAGGTAGTAGCCGCCCGCCATCAGCCCCGATCCGAACGGGCTTTCGATGGTCGAGGTGTAAGTCACCGCGTTGCCGTCGCGGTCGACCACCGCGATGTGCGAGGTGCCGTATTCTTGCGCCAGTGGCGGATCGGCACGGCTCAGCCCTTCAGCCCCCGGCGGGACCCCGGCGCTGACCCGCGGCAGGCTTTTGGCCGGATCGATCAAGGCCGAACGCGCAGCCAGATACTGCCGGTCGACCATCCCGGCGACCGGCACCGTGACGAAATCGGCATCGGCCGAATAGCGCGCGCGGTCGGCATAGGCGAGCCGTTGGCTTTCGGCGATCAAGTGCCAGGCGGTGGGCGACGATTGCCCCAGCGCGTGCAGGTTGAACCGCTCAAGCTGGCCCAGCGTCGCGAGCACGGTGGTCGCGCCCGAGCTGGGCGGACCCATCCCGCAAATCCGGTATTGCCGATAGTCGGCGCAAACCGGGGTGCGCACCTTGGCCTGATAGGCCGCCAAGTCGCCCGTGGTCATCGGCGCGGGGTTGCGCGCCGCAGTGGTAACCTGCGCGGTGATCATCCGGGCATTGCCGCCGCTGTAAAAGGCTTTGGCGCCCTGCCGCGCGATCTGCTCAAGCGTGGCGGCCAGCGCCGGGTTCCTGATCATGGTGCCAACCGGCAGCGGCAGGCCATCGGCGCCGTAATAGATTGCACGGCCCGCCGCACTGAATGCACCGGTCGCGCTGCTCGCTTTGAGCGCGCCATAAAACCGCGGGGTTATCGCGAAGCCGTCCTTGGCCAGTTTGATCGCTGGGGCGAACAGCGCGGCCCATGGCAAGCGACCGTGCAGGCTGTGCGCCTTGGCCGCCAGCGCGACATTGCCCGGCACCCCCACGCTGGTGCCGCCGGGCACCGCATCGGCAAAGTTCATCACCTTGCCGTCCTTGAAGAACCACTTGGGATGGGCCGCCGCCGGGGCTTTCTCACGGCCATCAATCGTTTCGACTTCGCCGCGCGAATTGGTCTCAACGTACAGACCGCCGCCGCCGATGCCAGAGCTTTGCGGCTCAACCACATTCAAGGCCAGCATCGTAGCGATTGCGGCATCGGTGGCGCTGCCGCCTTGGCGCAACATCTGCACGCCGGCGCCGGCTGCGCGCGGATCGGCAGCGCTGACCATGCCCTTGGCAAATAGGTGCGCGGTGGGCGGCAGAGCCGAGGCGGTCTGCTGGGCGGCGGTGCAGCTGGCAAGTGCCAGCGGAGCGAGAAGGAGCGTCAGGTGTCGGGTCAACATTTGCCCGTGCTATTCGCTTCCTACGGCTTCGGCAATGCTGGTAAAGCCGTCGCGGTGCATCAGCCGCTCCAGACCCCGGGTGATCGTGCGGGCAAGTCCCGGTCCGTGATAGACCATCGCCGAATAAAGCTGGACCAGACTGGCACCAGCGCGGATGCGCGCCCAGGCATCGTCCGCATTGGTGACCCCGCCGACTCCGATCAAGGGCATCGCCCCGCCAGTTGCGACGCGGAAATCGCGCAAGCGTTGCTGGGCGAGATCGCGCAGCGGCGCGCCCGATAGCCCGCCCGCCTCATCGGCATGACGCGATTTAAGCGTCGGGCGCGAAAGGGTGGTGTTCGACACGATCAGCGCACCCAGCCCTTTGTCGAGTGCGACGCGGGCGATGCTGTCAATCTCGCCGGGCGCAAGATCGGGCGCGACCTTGAGGAACACCGGCGGGCCGGCCGAGCCGCAGGCGCTCAGCACCGCGTCAAGCAATTCGTCCAGCGCGCCTTCGTCCTGCAACGCGCGCAGCCCCGGGGTATTGGGGCTCGAGACATTGACCGCCAGATAGCTCGCCAGCGGGGCCATGAGCTGTGCCATAGTGGCGTAATCTGCGATCCGGTCGGGCGAATCCTTGTTCGCGCCCAGATTGATCCCGACGATTCCGGGTCGGCCCAGCCGCGCCGTCAGCCGCGCCGCCGCCGCTTTGGCGCCGCGGTTGTTAAACCCCATGCGATTGATCACCGCGCGGTCCTCGACCAGCCGGAACAGCCGCGGGCGCGGGTTGCCGGCTTGCGGCAACGGGGTGATCGAACCGACTTCGGTAAACCCGAATCCCAACCCCAGCAGCGCATCGGGCACCTCGCCGTCCTTGTCGTAGCCAGCCGCCATGCCGAGCGGGCTGGGAAAGCGTAGCCCTGCAACTTCGTTCGCCAGCTTGCCTTCGATGCTGACCGATGCTCGCCCGGGAAAAGCTTTCAGTGCGGCAAGCGAGACCTGGTGCGCCCGCTCGGCATCGAACAGGAACAGCGCGGGGCGAAGCAGCGGGTAAAACATGCCGAGCCTATGACAGCGGCGCGCTAAGCTGTCGATTCGCTTGCACCGCGCTAAAATTCCGCCGTGAAATTCCGCGGCATGCGCAATATCTCCAGAATCGAGCCATTTTGGCTCGCAAAGCTGGCGCATTCCTACAATCATCGGCGCGGACAGACGCCTATTCCCCCCTTGCGACCCGAAGGGCCCGTGGCTTCGGCAATGGGCTTTTAACTTACAAAGCGACCTTTCGGCACAAGCCGATCGGTCGTTTTTTTTGGCAATTGTCACCGCCTGCGCTGCCTGCATCGCCAACATTGTCAAACCGCCCCGCCGCGCCTATCTACTAAACCAGAACGAATCAGTCTGATTTAGGGTTTCGCCGCGATGCGCCTGTCAAGCATGGCCGACTATGCTGTCGTTACAATGAGCGCCGCCGCGCGCCATTGCGGCGGCATTCGGGTTTCGGCAGCGCAACTGGCGCAAGAAACCGGGCTGCCGGTGCCAACTGTGCAAAAGCTGGTCAGCCGGCTGACTGCTGCGGGCCTGCTGCGCTCGGCGCGCGGTGTCGGTGGCGGGCTCAAACTGGCGCGGCCGGCGGCGGCGATCACACTGGCCGATATTATCGAAGCGGTCGAAGGGCCGATCGCGCTGACCCCGTGCGTCGAAAACGGGCGGCACGATTGCGGGCTGGAAAGCGCCTGCACCGTCCGCCCGCATTGGGGCGTGGTCAATGCGGCGATGCGCGGGGCGCTGGCCGAGGTCCGGCTGACACAATTGGCGGAGCTGCCGGCATGAACGAAATCAGCGCCATCAAGGATCAGGCCGCGCATGCCGCCGCCGCGCGGGCCGCCGATTACGAACACGGCTGGTCGGCGGAGATCGAAACCGACTTCGCCCCCAAGGGGCTGAACGAAGACACCGTACGGTTCATCAGCGCCAAGAAGAACGAGCCCGAATGGATGCTCGACTGGCGGCTTAAGGCATTCCGCCACTGGCAGACCATGCCAATGCCCGATTGGGCCAAGCTCAACATTGCGCCGATCGATTATCAGGATGCCTATTACTACGCCGCGCCGAAGGCCAAGCCCAAGCTTGGCAGCCTCGACGAGGTCGACCCCGAAATTCTGCGGATTTACGAGAAGCTGGGCATTCCGCTCGAGGAGCAAAAGGTGCTCGCCGGGGTTGAAGGCGCGCGCAAGGTTGCGGTCGACGCGGTGTTTGACAGCGTTTCGGTCGCCACCACCTTCCGCGCCGAGCTGGAACGCGCGGGCGTGATCTTCCGCTCGATCAGCGAGGCGATCCGCGATTATCCCGATCAGGTGCGCAAGTGGCTCGGCAAGATCGTGCCGATGCAGGATAACTTCTTCGCGGCGCTCAACTGTGCGGTCTTTTCCGACGGCACCTTTGTTTATATTCCCGAAGGCACCCGCTGCCCGATGGAGCTGTCGACCTATTTCCGGATCAATGCCGAGAATACCGGGCAGTTTGAGCGCACGCTGATCATCGCCGAAAAAGGCAGCTACGTCAGCTACCTGGAAGGCTGCACCGCGCCGATGCGCGATGAAAACCAGCTGCACGCGGCGGTGGTTGAACTGGTCGCGATGGACGATGCCGAGATCAAGTACAGCACCGTGCAGAACTGGTATCCGGGCGACGCCGAGGGCAAGGGCGGGATCTACAACTTCGTCACCAAACGCGCCCTGTGCCAGGGCAAACGCAGCAAAGTTTCATGGACGCAGGTCGAAACCGGCAGCGCGGTGACATGGAAATATCCCAGCTGCGTGCTCAACGGTGAAGACAGCGTGGGTGAGTTCTACTCGGTCGCGGTGACCAACAATTACCAGCAGGCGGATACCGGCACCAAGATGATCCACAACGGCAAAGGCAGCCGTTCGACGATCATCAGCAAGGGCATTTCGGCCGGCAAGAGCAACAACACCTATCGCGGCCTGGTCCGCGTCGCCGCCAATGCCGAAGGCGTGCGCAATTTCACCCAGTGCGATTCGCTGCTGCTCGGCAAAGACTGCGGCGCGCACACCGTGCCCTACATCGAAGTGCGCAACCCCAGCGCGCAGATCGAGCACGAGGCGACCACCAGCAAGATCTCAGACGACCAACTGTTCTACGCGATGCAGCGCGGGCTCGGGCAGGAGGAAGCGGTGGCGCTGATCGTCAACGGCTTCGCCAAGGAAGTGCTGCAGCAGCTGCCGATGGAATTTGCGGTCGAAGCGCAAAAGCTGTTGGGAATTTCGCTTGAGGGGTCTGTGGGGTGAACCAGCGCCATCCTCACTTGCTAGAAATCGTAACCCAGCACTTCGATGTCGCGAGAATATATGCGCGCAACAATATCGCGGGTCTCGGCATTGTAATAGGGTCGGTAATCGAATCGTTGGGTGGCGTTTTTGTTACCGAAGTCGCTGGACTTGCGGGAAATGCTAGCCAGCCACTCCTGCGTTTTGTCGAGCTGTTCCAGCCTGCCGCAATGGCTGAAGTCAAGCTTCCCGTGTCGGTCAAGCAGGTAGGAGTGCTGCGGGCGGAAGATCCCATCGAGCGGACTTGTGCTGCGCGGGGTGAGCCATTCGTGAACAAACCGCTCAAAACTATCGAAGGCCGGCACGGCATATTGTTCGGGTTGCGAGATCCGCACACGCCCGTCAATTCCAGAGCCAGCCTTGGCGAAAGCCCAAGCCGAGACCAACCGATCCCAAGGATTGCGCGTGATCGCAAACCGCGGCAGCGCGCGGACGTCTTTTGGCGCCGCATCGAGCAGATCGATCAAGGAGAAATGGCCAATAAATTGGCCAAACAACACATCGGTCACGCTGGTTCCGCCGGTGCGCGGAACGTGGACGAAAGCAACGCCGGCCGCTCTGAACGCATCACTTCGACGCCGTACCCGCAGCAAATTCAATATTTTTTAAGGAGTTCTCGCAACGATCGATTCGCGCAATTTTGCAGACATAGGAGGCAAATCAAATTCTCAAATACGTAAGTGTGAATGATATTAGGTTTGGTAGCTGCGGGGCTAACTTGAAGTCAAGGGGCAACAGCCCGAGTGACAATCGGATAAAAACGGATTGTTGGTAAATTTCACTTTCACTAGAATCGCTTGCGACATCAATTCCAATTGTCGGAAGCATTAAAGATGCGATCCGAGAACTGAATAAGAGTTTTACATAATTGATCTGATATCGGTCAAAAATACATATCGCACGGTTGACGGTTATTGCGCCGCTTGGCGTCCTGTTGGGAAAGATAATTTTCAGTTGGCCAGCGCTGGCGAACAGTACAAGATTTAGAGAACGGAATTCCAATGCTCGAAATCAGTAACCTCTCCGCCACGGTCGCGGACAAGCCGATCCTCAAGGGGCTTTCGCTCTGTGTGGGCACGGGCGAGATCCATGCGATCATGGGGCCGAATGGGGCGGGCAAGTCGACCTTGGCCTATGTATTGGGCGGGCGGCCTGGATATGAGGTGACGGGGGGGAGTGTGAGTTTTACACCTGCTCGTCATCGCGGCGAAGGATTAGGCGACGGGGAGGCGATTGACCTACTTGCGCTCGACCCCCACGAACGCGCGGCGGCCGGGCTGTTCCTCGGCTTCCAGTACCCGGTCGAAATCCCCGGCGTCTCGTTCGTCCAGTTCCTGCGCGAGAGCCTCAACGCCCAGCGCCGCGCGCGTGGCGAGGGACCATTATCGGGCGGGGAGTTCCTGAAACTCGCGCGCGAGAAAGCCGCCTTGCTCAAGCTCGATATGGACATGCTTAAGCGCCCGGTGAACGTCGGCTTTTCGGGCGGCGAGAAAAAGCGCGCCGAGATGGTCCAGATGGGCATCCTCGACCCGTCGTTCGCGGTGCTCGACGAGACTGATTCGGGCCTCGATATCGATGCGCTGCGCGTGGTCGGCGATGGGATCAATGCGGTGATGCGCCGCCCCAACAAGGGCGTGCTGCTGATCACCCACTATCAGCGGCTGCTCGATTATGTGCAGCCCGATTTCGTCCACGTCCTGGCCGATGGCCGGATCGTCAAAACCGGCGGGGCCGAACTGGCTCACGAGCTCGAAAGCCAGGGTTACGAGGCGGTGACCGCGTGATCGGCGCAACCCATCTTGTTCTTTGCGCCTTTGCGCCTTTGCGCGAGAAAGATTTTGTTCGCGCAAAGGCGCAAAGGCGCGAAGAGGCCGCCCAGGTATGAACGGCGTCGCGCTTCCCACCCGCAAGGATGAAGGCTTCCGCTACGCGGATTTGGCCGCGCTGGCGCCGCTGTGGCCAGTGGCGGTTGAGACATTTGCGGTGGCTGCGGGGGAGCACCGGGCGCTGTCAATTGTCAGCACCGGCGACGCGGCGATTGTGCGCGAACTGGCGATTACTTTGGCGGCGGGCGCTTCGTTCGATTTGCGCATTCTCAGCGCCGGATCGGGCTATGCCCGGATCGCGGTGCGGGTTGAACTGGGCGCGGACGCGAACTTTATGCTCGGTGCGGCGCAGCTGGCGGCGGGGGCCCACACGCTCGAAGTGGTGACTGAAGTTCTTCACACCGGGCGCGATGCCACCAGCCGGCAGATCGTGCGCTCGGTTGCGGGCAGCGGGGCCACGGTCAACTATCTGGGCAAGGTCAAGGTCGCGCGCGGCGCGGACGGCACGGATGGCTCGCAGTCGGTACGGGCGATGCTGCTCGACCGGCAATCGAGCGCCAACGCCAAGCCCGAACTGGAAATATTTGCTGACGACGTGAAGTGCGCGCACGGCTGTGCAGTGGGTGAACTGGATGCGCAGGGGCTGTTCTATATGGCATCGCGCGGGCTGCCGCCGGAAGTTGCGAAGAAGCTGATGCTGCAGGCGTTCGTGGCCGAAGCATTCGCCGGAGCCGATGATGAAGACGCGCTGCTGGCACAGGCGTTGAGCGCGCTAGAGGCGATGCTGTGAACGCTGCTGTGACTATCCGCGCCGACCTCAAGTCGGACTTCCCCGGCCTCGCGGGCGGCTGGCATTATCTCGATTCGGCGGCCACGGCCCAAAAGCCGCAAGCCGTGATCGATGCCACGGTGCGCGCGCTGGGGGCGGACTATGCCACCGTGCACCGCGGGGTTTACGCCCGTTCGGCGGATATGACCCTGGCTTACGAGGCCGCGCGGGCGCGGGTGGCCCAGTTCATCGGCGGCCAGACCGATGAGATCGTATTCGTGCGCGGTGCGACCGAGGCGATCAATCTGGTGGCGCAGACATTGTGCGCCGGTCCAGAGGCGATCGTGCCCAAAGGCGCTCGGGTGATGTTGAGCCAGCTGGAGCATCATTCGAATATCGTGCCGTGGCAGCTGGCCGGCTATGTGATCGACATCTGCCCGCTGACTCAAGATGGCCTGATCGATCTCGAATGGCTTGCCGCAAACCTGACGAGTGACCACCAGCTGGTGGCCTTGGCGCATGTCTCCAACGTGCTCGGTTCGGTCCTCGATGCGGCGCGGGTGAGCGAGATCGCGCACCAGGTCGGCGCGTTGGTGCTGCTCGATGGCTGCCAGGCGGCCGCACGGTTGGCGGTCGACGTGGACGCGCTGGGCTGCGATTTTTACACCTTCTCGGGGCACAAGCTGTACGGGCCGACCGGCGTTGGCGTGCTGTGGGGCAAGGCTGAACTGCTGGGGCGGATGCCGCCGTGGCAGGGCGGCGGGGCGATGATCGACCGGGTCAGCTTTGCGGGCACCACTTATGCGCCCGCACCGACACGGTTCGAGGCCGGAACACCGGCGATTGTCGAAGTGCTGGGGCTGCACGCGGCGATCGATTACGTCGCCGGCATCGGGCTGGACGCGATCCGCACGCACGAAGCCGCGCTGGTTGGCGAGCTGCGCGGCGAATTGTTGCGCCGCAATGACATAACGTTGTTTGGCCCCGCCGAAAGCGCCGGGATCGTCTCTTTTGCCATGGACGGGGTGCATCCGCACGACCTCGGCACTATCTTGGATGAAGCGGGACCCGATGGCACACGGGTGGCGATCCGCGCCGGGCACCATTGCGCGCAGCCGCTGATGGAGCATCTGGGCGTACCCGCCACCGCGCGGGCCAGTTTCGGGCTCTATTCGGACGAGAGCGACATTGCCGCGCTGCTGCGCGGGATCGAACGGACCAGGAGGATTTTTGGGTGAACGAAGAACCCAGCTTCAGCGTTGAAGAAGTCGAGGCGGTAACAGCGCCGCCGCGCGCGCGCGTTGAGGAGAGCCCGGCCGACAAGCTGGAGCGCAAACGCGATTATCTTGAAGGGTTTCTCAATGAGACCCCGCCCGAAGTCGCGCCGGGCGCGCCGGGCGGCGACCTCTACGAAGCCGTGATCGACGCGCTCAAGGATATTTTCGATCCCGAAATCCCGGTCAACATCTATGATCTGGGGCTGATTTATGGGGTCGATGTCGCGGACGATGGCGGCGTGGTGGTGGCGATGACCTTGACCACGCCGCATTGCCCGGTGGCCGAATCGATGCCCGGCGAGGTTGAGCTACGGGTCAGCGCGGTGCCCGGGGTGCGCGATGCCGAGGTCAATCTGGTGTGGGATCCGCCGTGGGATCCGGCCAAGATGAGCGATGAAGCCCGTCTCGAACTGGGGATGCTGTGATGACCAATCCAACGACCACAACCACCCGGCGCCCATTGCCGGCGGCGGTGATCCTGACTCCCACCGCCGAAGCGCGGGTGGCGCAGCTGATGGCCGATGCCCCCGCCGACGCGATCGGGGTCAAACTCTCCACGCCGCGGCGCGGTTGTTCGGGGCTGGCCTATTCGGTTGACTATGTGACCGAGGCCGACAAGTTCGACGAGCGCATTGAAACCCCCGGCGGCACCTTCTTTATCGACGGGGCGTCGGTGCTCTACCTCGTGGGCAGCACAATGGACTGGCAGGATGATGATTTCACCGCCGGGTTCGTGTTTGAAAATCCGAATGCCAAGGGCGCGTGCGGTTGCGGGGAAAGCTTTACGGTCTGATCGTGGCTTCGGGGCCGCTCGTCAAACCTTAAGCCCGAACAGCTCGCTTGTTTCCTCGGCGACCCAGGCGAGTAGAGCCTTTTCCATCGGATCAAGCTCTTCGTCGGCTTCGAGCAGGTCGGTCAGCCAGCTGCTTTCCTCAGCCGTCAGATCGGCGGCCTCGTCGGCCAGTGCGTCAATGTCAGGACCGTGCGGGCCGATATCGAGCAGGCTGCCAAAGGCCCCGTCAACGGCTGGCTTCGCGGCGCAAATGCGGCCCAAAAATCCGCCGATCCCGGCGCCTTCCTGGCTCATGAATTTTTCCAGCTCGGCGGCGCGGTCGTTGCTTAGCGGCTCGTTCCCGCCGAACCCGAACAGGTAGTTCGCCACGCCTTGCACGAACAGCTTTTCCCATTCAGAAGCGTTGACGTCATACAATGCTGCGTCCTTCAGGCGGAACAGCATTTCCGCCTCATTCTGGCTAACTGCCGCCGGGCGATCGCTGGCCGGCGCGAAGATCAGGCGGCGCAGCAGCGCGCATTCTGTCTCATTGATGCCCTTGGCCGTCAGTTCGCCGTGGCGGGTCGGCCCCTCACCGTTCAGCACGGCTTCCTCAACCTGTCTGAGCGCATAGCCTTTGAGGCGATCGGGTGCATTGTGCGCGATCTCGAGTACCCGGACCAGCAGTTCGAGCTCAGCCATCGAGCCGAGCTTGCCGTCGCAGTCGATCCGCGCGATCAACTCGTCGCCCATTTCATCGTCGATATAGCCGGTGGGCGGCACGGTCTGGACGATGAAGGTGGACAGCGCCTCGACAAAGAAGTCGCACCATTCGCGGGTCGGCGCGGCGCAGGCGTCGTTGGCGGCAAACAGCGCCTCAGCCTCGTCGGGACCGATCGTCCCGTCGGCCCAGCCAATCCGCCGCAGCTCAAGGATTTCGTCGGTCGACATCCTGCCATCGCTTGCCGTTTCCGCAGCCAGGGCCCCAAATTCCATGCTCATAGTGGCGCAATCCCGTAAACCTCACGTCACGCGAATGTGGCAGGACAACCTTAAATACGCGTTACCCATGTTGAGCCTGATCTCCACAGCAACACGCGTTCGCGCCGGCTTTGCTCAACGCCGCTTGAGCGCCGCAACGCACGAAGCTCGGTCAACATCCTGGCCGTCGCTGGCGCGGCGGGCATCGACATAGGTCGCCACCGGGTTAGAGCCGGGAGTTTGGGGGTAGAGGTAAATATCGAGCACGCAGGCCGCGCCGACGAATTGCAGTTTGCGCGCATCGCCTTCCCACACATCGAGCCGGGCCGGGCCGAACTGGCGCGACAATGCATCGGGTCCGGCGCCGATTACCCCCTCCAGACCAGGCGCGACGAGTACGTGCGGTCGCGGGGGGAACGTGCGCGCGGGAGCCCGGATCACGACTGCCTGCGGCTTGGGCCGGACGGACGACGCGCTTTTGACCACGCCCGCGCCGCAGGCCGCGAGCATGGGGGTCAACGTCAAGGCGAGCAGCAAGTTACGGAGCATCGCGCAGCCCCTTGCGATGGATCAGGTGCACTGCGCAAGCGGCGCCGAGGAATGGTGCGACGAAATTGGCAATCGGTACGGTGAGCAGCAACGCGGTGACCCCGCCCAGCGCCAGCCGCTCGACGGCTGACAGCGGCGCCGGGCTGGCGGGGGAGGATCGGTGCCGAAGCCACACCATGTCCTGCAGCTCGCGCCCCAGCAGTACCGCGTTGACCGCGATGAATACCAGCGGCGCGCCAATCCCAGTGATCAGCAGCAGCAGCGCAAACGGCAGTGCGATCAGGTTAAACAACAACGCCCGCCCCGCTCCGCCCAGGCCGCGCGCCAGTTCCTCGCGCCAGCCCAGCTTGCGGGCACGGGCGGCCATCGCCGGGTAGTCGCGGGCCTCGATCGCTTGGACCACTTCGTCGGCATAGAACTGCAACACCGCCAAGGCGACCACCCGCCACAGCAACCATCCGGCCAGCAGCATGATCATGGCCGCCGCGATCGGGCCCAGTCCATCTGGTCC
>JAYVML010000015.1:0-2472 GCA_043758955.1 Novosphingobium sp.
AACGGTTTATGGCCGAGGGTGTCGCTGGCTTGCTGCGCGACAAGACCCGGCCTTCGCGGATACCGGCGCTTGGCAGCGAAGTGGTCGAACAGGTGGTTGGGTGCTGTCAGTCTAATCGCAACTCGTCTCCGATTGGCGCAGCTATCGCCACGGAAGCATCTGCTCAAGCGATAAGCATTTGCCACTCGGCCAGCGCGGCCGAGCGGCGGGTTTTGTAGGTCTGTCGATCGACGAGGTGGCGCTCCTGATTGAAGTGGTTGTGGATGTTGGCATGAACTGAGGCGAACTTCTGGAGCGTCTTCATTCGCCTGAACCGCAGCATCGCCCGTTCTCGTCGTCGGAAAGGGAGATGACTATTCTCGACCCTGTTGTTGTCCCAGCGTCCGACCTCGCGTTTGTCGCTATTTCCTAGCTCGGTCATCGCGGCGCCATAGGAGCGAAGGCCATCAGTGGTGATCGCTTCCGGTGAACCGTGGCGCTTCAGCGTTTTCTTCATGAAGCTCAGAGCGGCGGCCTTGTCGCGCTTCTTCGTGACGAAGCTCTCAAGGATCTCACCTTCCTGATCGACCGCGCGCCACAGGTACACCATCTCCCCATTCAGCTTCACGTACATCTCGTCGAGGTGCCAGCGCCAGTGCCGGAAGCCGCGCATGCGGCTCACCCGCTGACGCCGGATATCAGCAGCGAACATCGGCCCGAACCTGTTCCACCAGTGTCGCACCGTCTCATGGCAAAGGTCGATCCCGCGCTCGAACAGCAAGTCTTCTACGTTGCGCAGGCTTAGCGGGTATTTGACATACATCATCACAACCAGCCGGATGACTTCGGGCGATGAATTGAAGCGACGAAAAGGACTAGGTGGCAGTGCTCTGGATTTGCGCGGCATCAGCGTTTGCTAGCAGCTGCCCCATTGGTCTGACAATGCCATCCTGACCGAACGTGCCCGCATCAAGCGCGTCACCATCGAACATCGCCGCTTGCAACACCGCAAGATGGCCGCCTAATATCAACCCCCAGATGAGGCCAACACTCCGCTAATTTACGCCGCCATCTGTCTCAAATAATCTGACGACGAACAGTAGCGGAATGGACTGGCGGGCTTGCGTTTTCGAGGCATACGCCTTGCCCTAAGCGTTAGCTCCTAAAGAACGGTGCATTTGCTCGACAGTGCCCTACCAGCTGCCTCGTTGGACTGACAATGCCTGCCAGCCCGATGACCTTCGAACATAAATGGCTTGCCAGTCAAATCAGCTTGGCAGCATAGTCACCATGCCAAGGGCGACGTTAAACGAGGGCAAGGTCACTTTGCGAGCGCTTACAGTGAACGAAACAAGTATTCCGCCAGATCGCCGACCTTTTGATGCGCTTTGGATTTAGTAAATTCGGTTCAATCCCACACTTCTGAGGCTTGCTTATATGCTTGATTCATTTCCGCGGAACCTCGTGATTTTGGGTGGGGGCAGCGCTGGGTGGCTGGCAGCAGCCTATCTCGACCGCAGTTTCAACCTTCCCGGACGCCACCGCCTCCCAATTACCGTGGTCGAAAGTCCGCAAATCGGGCGGATCGGAGTGGGTGAGGCGACGATTCCATCGATCCGCGAGATTGTGCTTTTTCTCGGAATTGACGAACCGACTTTTATGAAACGTACCCGCGCCACGTTCAAACATGGTGTTCGTTTTATCGACTGGAACGGGCCGGGCAGCGACTATTTTCACGCGTTCGAAGCTCTCGAACAAAAGTTGGGCTTGAACCCCGGGCCCAGCTGGCTGGCACGCAACGCCACCAGCGAAGCCGCCCCGTTCGACCATGAGAGTGGTACCCAGCGTTCAATCGCGTTGGCTGGTCTAGCGCCCAAGCGGATGACCGATCCGGATTTCACCGGTCCGCTCCCCTATGCCTATCACTTCGATGCCGAGTCGTTCGGCGACCTGCTTGGCGAAGTTGCGCGTGATCGGGGAGTGACGCATGTCCAGGGTTTGATGGTCGGGGTCGAAAAGACGAACAGTGGCGACATAGCCGCTCTGTTGCTTGACGATGGCACACGCGTAGAAGGTGAGTTTTTCATCGATTGCTCTGGCTTTGAAGGTCTTTTAATTGAAAAAGCCGCACACGCCGGCTTCGAAAGTTTTGCAGCGAACTTACTGTGCGATTCTGCTGTGGCAATCCAGCGCCCCTACGCCGACAACGGACTTGCCAATTGCTATACAACCGCGACCGCCCTGTCGGCTGGATGGTCGTGGCGGATCGGCCTTCAGAACCGCGAAGGGCTCGGTTATGTGTATTCCAGCCGCTTTATAGACAAAGAAGGCGCCGAAGCCGAGCTTCGTGCCGCGGAAGGACTATCGGCCGATCTGCCGGCCCGCCATATCACAATGAAAGTCGGCATGCGGCCGCAGCCATGGTCGCGTAATGTGGTCGCCATGGGGCTTGCTGGCGGCTTCATCGAGCCCTTGGAATCGACCGGGATTTAT
>JAYVML010000016.1:0-3596 GCA_043758955.1 Novosphingobium sp.
GCCTTCCGGTTCCGCTACGCTCCACCTCCAGGCAGCAATGGCAATGGAGGTGACAATGCACTAACAATCAACACGGACCACTCAGTGGGGGCCGGTCAGGGGCAGATCACCCAAACCCCGCGATTGATCGATTATTCCATTGCCGGCAGCAACTGCAGATCAACCTTTGTGCGAGAGCTACCCAGCCTCGCTCGGAGTCCGGTTAGGCGATCTCACCCGAGCTACGGCCGGCGGTCTCCCGCCCGACCCAGTAGATCGCGATTGCCGAAAGAGCCATTGGCGCAAGCAGCACGAGCGCGGCACTGCCTAAAGTCGGAATATATCCGGCGAACGCCGCTACTTGGGCAGCAATTCCGCCGAACTTGCTGCTCCCGGCAACCAGTCCAGTAGCCCGTCCCCTCACCGCAAACGGATAGCTCTCGGCAGTGTAGGGCAGCAAAGCGGCGATTGTTCCATTGGTCCCGACGATCAACGCCGAAATCACGGCAATCAGCGCCGGCTGCCAGGTGAGCAGGCTTACGGGCAGAAGTGCTCCTAGCAATCCGCCCAGTGTCAGCAGGATGGTCGCGATCAAGGTCCATTTGCTGCTGACCTGACTATAACTCCAAGCCGCAAGTGCGACAGTGGGCAGCGCCAGCAACGATGAGCTTGCCAGAATCCCGCTGGCCAGTCCGGGACTGTAACCGCGGGCCTGCAGGTCCATAGGCAGCCACAGCAGCAATCCGAAATTGACGAAACTCCAGCTCAGCGCGGTGAGGATCAAAACCGCTGCAAGGTGGCCTGGAATCGTGTTTGTCGCCGGGTCTAGGCGCTGCTCGCTCGGCGTAACCTGCGCAATTTCGAACCGCTTTGCCAGAATGGACAGTTCCTTGGTCCGGCCTTGGGCGAAGAGGAAGCCCGGGCTTTCAGGGATGAGCCGGGCGAGTGCGAGCAGCAGTAGCCCGGTGGGAAAGCCCTGCAGCCACAATGCTCGCCAACCGTAGCTTGGTTCAAGCAAATGGGCCGCGCCTGCTGCTGCGAGATATCCTCCGACCAGACCAATGCCCCCGACCAGTACCAGCACCCAGCTACGGTGGCGCGGCGGCATGATCTCGGCAAGCAACGTATAAACCACCGGCAGCATCCCCCCTGCCGAGCACCCCATCAAGAAGCACATCACGAGGTTCCACGAGAAGGCCGGCATAGCCCCGCAAATCGAGGTGGAGGCGAACAGGATCGCCGACAGCAGGATCGACACGCGCCGTCCATAGTGATCGGCCAGCCACCCCCAGATTAGCGAACCGGCAAATGTTCCCGTCAACGCAACCAGCGGCAAGAGCGCAGCGGTTGACCGCGAGATGCCGTATTCTTTGGCAAGTCCCGGGAGGACAAAACCCAGCGTTGCTGGTTTCATCACGTCGATGACCAGCCCCAAGATAAGAACCGCGACAACGCCCAGATGCCAACCGTTCATCGCGGTTGCTTCTGGCGCTTCGAACTTGCGGACGCTGACTCCGATTTGAGACCGGTTGGCGTCTGGCAATGCCCCCCAGCAGGCAAGCGGAACGCCAAACGCAATACACGCCATTCCCGTCAACATTGGTCCATCGACTGGCATGCCAGTCAGACGGTTGCCCATGGCATGGGCCTCGGCCAGCATCGGCAGGTGAAGCAGCACGCCGATGCTTATTGCGATGCAGCCAATCCAGAACCATGCCGATCGCCCGATCACGAGAGGACGGGTCGATATTTTTTCCAAGCTGGGTTCCTCTGGCCGCTCCGCAGGTCAGGCCATAGCTTCGGCAGGCCGCCGTGCGTATATACCAAACGCCGCGATGACCACATAACACAAGGCCGGAATGATCAGTGCTACTGCAAGGCTGCCGCTAGTGTCCGCGATAAAGCCGGTCAGCAGCGGCACGACCGCGCCGCCAAAGATGGCGATGTTGATCAAGCCTGATCCGTCCGAAGATCGCGCGTCGAGCTTTTCACAGGCCAAGCTAAAGATAGTCGGAAACATAATCGAGTTCATCAATCCGATCGCCAGCAAGCTATAGCCTGAGAGCGTGCCAGTGGTTTGGGTCGACACCAGCAGCAGCAAAATCGTGCCGGTGGCGACCGTTGCCAGTACCTTACCCGGACTCAAGATCCGCAAAACGGCAGAGCCGATGAACCGCCCGATCATGGCGCCGCCCCAGTAATACAGGATCATTCCACCCGCGGCGGCCTGGGTCAGGCCCAATACCTGCGACTGCTGCAGGTAATTTACGATCAGCGAACCGATCGCGACTTCGGCGCCCACATATAGGAAGATGCACAGTGTGCCGAAGCCGAAGCGGGTCCGTCGCAGCAGATCGAAACTATGCAGGATCGAGCCCCCTTCGTGGCGTTCGCCTTTGAGCCGATAGCGGTTGAGCCAGACTACGCCTGCCACCACTGCCAGAGCGACGGCGAGCCCCAAATAGGTCTGCACGATCGTCTGGGTCTCGGCAGTGCGATAGGCGTCGAGCGCCGGGCCCGACAGCTGGGCGGCGCTGAGCCCAGCCAGACTGCCGAGGATCAGCCCGGCACCCACCAGCGGGAAGATTGTCGTACCCAAACTATTGAACGCCTGCGCGAAGGTCAGCCGGCTGTGGACGGTTCGCGTCGGGCCAAGCAAGCTGATCAGCGGGTTCGATACGACCTGGACGATGACCACGCCGCTGGCGAGCACGAACAGCGCGAGCAGGAACAGCCCATAGGTGGCGGTTTGCGAGGCTGGGATGAACAGCAGGCAACCTAACATCATGGCCAGGAGCCCCGCAACAGCGCCGCGCATATAACCGATCCGCTTGACCAGCGCCGCTCCAGGCAATCCAATCACCAGATAGGCGGTGAAGAAGCAGAACTGCACCAGCATCGCCTGGGTGTAATTGAGCGTGAACAGCTCCTTGAGCTTCGGGATGATCACATCGTTAAGCGAAGTGATCCCGCCGAAAATGAAGAAGAGCGCCATGACAAACAGTTGCAGGCCGGGCGCATCGATGTGGGTGCTCCCCTCCTCGATCAAACCCGATTTCGTGTGGAGGGCCAAATTGGGTGTCAGCGCCATGATCTTTCCTTCTGTTCAGAGAACCTCGCTGCCAACCGCAAAAAAAAACGCAGGATCACTTAATCAGATGCAATCGGAGTGCCGCGCCGCCGCCGGGGGCCAAGCGCAGTGTCAGGCTATCTTTGGCCGTCACTACTTTCGTCTCCATCACGATTGAGTGGCGCTGTTCGGTGCGGTAATCGGCATCTTCGCCGTCGCGGTAAATCTCGGCTAGGTACCGTTTCCCTAGGGTGAGGAAATCGAATCCGAAGCTGACGGTGCGAACCTGTTCATCGCCCACCGCGCCCACAAACCAATCTTCGCCGCCGCGGACCTTGCGCGCGATCGTCACATAGTCGCCCACTTCGCCATTGAGTACGCGCGTATCCTGCCAGTCGGTCGGCACGTCACGAATGAATTTGAACGAACGCGGGTATTTGGCATAATTCTCGGGCGTATCTGCGGCCATCACGACCGGAGAATACAGTACCACATAGAGCGCAAGCTGCTTGGCCTCGGTCGAAAGGATGTCGCTATCATTCTGGCC
>JAYVML010000017.1:0-2061 GCA_043758955.1 Novosphingobium sp.
CCGCGCGGCTGGACGGCGATCACTACGTGGTCAACGGCACCAAGCAGTTCATTTCAGGCGCGGGCTATAATGACATTTACGTCTGCATGGTCCGCACCAACGACGACCGGACCAAAGGTATATCGTGCCTGGTGGTCGAAAAAGGTACCCCCGGACTGAGCTTCGGAGCACCCGAAAAGAAACTCGGCTGGAACGCCAGTCCGACCGCACAAGTGGTGTTCGAGGATTGCCGGGTGCCGGTTGCCAATCGGGTCGGCGCGGAGGGCGACGGGTTCCGGTTTGCCATGGCCGGACTTGACGGCGGGCGGCTCAACATCGGGGCTTGTTCACTCGGCGGGGCGCAGCGCTGTCTTGACGAAGCGATCAAGTACACCAAAGAGCGCCAGCAGTTTGGCCAGCCGATTGCCGAGTTTCAGAACACCCAGTTCATGCTCGCCGACATGGCCACCGATGTCGAAGCGGCGCGCGCGCTGCTGTACCTGGCGGCCGCCAAGGTCAGCGCCAATGCGCCGGACAAATCGCGGTTTTCGGCCATGGCCAAGCGGCTGGCGACCGACTCGGGCTCGAAGGTGGTCAACGATGCGCTGCAATTGTTCGGCGGCTACGGCTATCTCAAGGACTACCCAATCGAACGCTTTTGGCGCGACCTGCGGGTCCATTCGATCCTTGAGGGGACCAACCAGGTAATGCGGATGATCGTCGGCCGGGACCTGCTGCGGCAATGAGCGATAACTTCCAATTGGAGTACCAACAATGAGCACGATCGCTTTCATCGGCCTTGGCAACATGGGCGGCGGGATGGCTGCCAATCTAGTCAAGGCCGGTCACGACGTCCGCGCCTTCGATCTATCCGCCGAAGCAACGACGCGTGCGCAGGGGAACGGAGCCGCAGCATTTCCCACCGTCCGCGAGGCAGTGCAAGGCGCCGATGCGGTGGTCTCGATGCTGCCCAATGGGGCCATCGTCGAGAGCGTTTACACAACTGACGTGATCGTCTACGCACCAGCCACCGCGCTCTTGCTCGATTGCTCCACTATCGACGTCGCTACAGCCCGCAAGGTCGAGGCTGCGGCGCAGGCGGCAGGCTACGAAATGGTCGACGCGCCGGTTTCAGGCGGGATCGCTGCAGCCAATGGCGGCACTCTCACCTTCATGGTCGGCGGCAGCGACGCGGCCTTCGCCAAGGCTGAGCCGATCCTGTCGGCGATGGGCAAGGCGGTGATCCACGCCGGACACTCGGGCGCGGGGCAGGCGGCGAAGATCTGCAACAACATGATCCTCGGCGCGACGATGATCGCGACGTGCGAAGTCTTTGCGCTCGCCGAGAAGCTCGGGCTCGACCTGAAGACCTTCTACGATATCTCGAGCAAGGCCTCGGGCCAGTCGTGGTCGATGACCTCGTATTGCCCGGTCCCCGGCGTCGGGCCGGCGAGTCCGGCCGACAACGGCTATCAGGGCGGGTTTGCTGCCGCGCTGATGCTCAAGGACCTCAAGCTCGCGATGGAAGCAGCTGCCGGTGCAGGCGCCAGTGTGCCGATGGGCACACGTGCCGCCGAGCTTTATGAGACGTTCGCCTCGGCGGGCAACGGCGGGACTGACTTCTCAGGGATCATCAAGACCCTATGATGGCTAATAAAACTGACAATCAGCCAAAAATTTTCCAGGACGAAATTGTGCATCGTTATCTGCTGATCGAGTGATACCAACCTGCGGGGGATTTGACTCACGCGGGGGATTCCCAAGGGCCCAAAAGTCTGAATCTATGGTCGTCTTGTTATGGAGGACGTGGCGATGGGTGCAGCAATCGGCTTGAGTGAGGATTTTGACGCGGCGGGGTTAAGGCGTTTGGCGCGCTTGTCGAAGAGTGCGAATCAAGCGCGGCGGCTGTTGGCATTGGCTCAGATTTACGACGGTGGCAGCCGGACCGCGGCGGCGCGGATCGGCGGGGTAGGTTTGCAGATCGTGCGGGACTGGGTGGTGCGGTTCAATGCCCGGGGCCCGGCTGGCCTGCTGGATGGCAAGGCTCCCGGTCCTCGGTCCCGGCTCGACGATGTCCAGCGG
>JAYVML010000018.1:0-15288 GCA_043758955.1 Novosphingobium sp.
TTCCCGTTATGGTCATCCCTGGAGGCGTGACGGCGAAATCTGAAATCCAGAGTTTTGAAAGGCAAGTACCATGAGCGATACGCTGAACCTGCCGGCCGAGACGCGTGAAGGGGTTGGCAAGGGAGCCTCCCGTGCATTGCGTCGTGAAGGTCGTGTCCCCGCCGTTGTCTATGGCGGCAAGGAAGAACCCCTGTCGATCCACATCGAGGAAAAGCTGCTGGTCAAACAGCTGAGCTCGGGCCATTTCCTCAATTCGATCGTCGAGATCGTAGTGGGCGGCAAAAAATTGCGTACGCTCCCCAAAGACGTTGCCTTCCACCCGGTCACCGATCGCCCGCTCCACGCCGATTTCCTGCGCCTGTCGAAGGATTCGACCGTCAACGTCAACGTGCCGGTGGTCTTCGCCAACGAAGAAGATTCGCCCGGCCTGAAGCGCGGCGGCGTGCTCAATGTGGTGCGCCACGAACTCGAGCTGATCTGCGACGGCAACAAGATCCCGGAAGAGATTTCGATCGACGTAACCGGGCTCGATATCGGCGATTCGATCCATATCAGCAGCGTGACCCTTCCCGATGGTTCCACCTCGGCGATCACCGATCGCGATTTCACCATCGCCACGATCATCGCGCCGTCGGGTCTGCGCAGCGAAGAAGGCGATAACGCCAAGACCGAAGGCGACGCCGATGGTGAAGCCGAAGAGGCTTAATCTGATCGGCGGTCGGCCGCAGGGTTGACCGCCGCGGAAATTGCCAGACACATCGCAGCCGGACCGTGATAAAGCGGTCCGGCTGTTTGGTGTTTTAAGGGACAGGTTAGACTGTGCAACTGTGGGTCGGCCTTGGCAATCCGGGCGCGCAATATGCGCTGCACCGGCACAACGTCGGTTTCATGGCGCTCGACACGCTGGCTGAAGTCCACGATTTCAGCTCGGTCCAGAAGAAGTTCTCCGGCTGGCTGCAGGAAAGCCGGATCGGCGGCGCGCGGGTGCTGCTGTTCAAGCCTGCTACCTTTATGAATGAAAGCGGCCGCGCGGTGAGCGAGGCGCTGCGGTTCTACAAACTTGAA
The DNA here is from genome assembly GCA_043758955.1 of Novosphingobium sp. Taxonomy (GTDB): domain Bacteria; phylum Pseudomonadota; class Alphaproteobacteria; order Sphingomonadales; family Sphingomonadaceae; genus Novosphingobium. The sequence goes on from JAYVML010000018.1 coordinate 1,066, forward strand.
CCGGAAGCGCTGACGGTTTTCCACGACGAGCTCGACCTCGCCCCGTTCAAAATCAAGGTGAAACAGGGCGGCGGCACCGCCGGGCACAATGGTCTGCGCTCAATCGACCAGCATATTGGGCCGGAGTTCCGCCGGGTGCGGATCGGCATCGGTCATCCGGGGCACAAGGACCGCGTCACGGACTATGTGCTGGGCAACTACGCCAAGGCTGAAATCGACCCGCTGGCCGAAATGCTGGGCGCGATTGCGGCCGAGGCCGAGTCGCTGACCAAGCGCGACGACGCGCGGTTTATGAACGATGTGGCATTGCGCTTGTCCGGTGTCTGAAACGGGTTTAGTCTATCTTGGGGCTAACGTGATCGAGAATTCAATGAAACTCATTCACTTATCTGCCCTGTTCGGGGCCTGTGCGCTTTCCTCCATGGCTCTCTCCGGCTGCAACAAGGTGGCTGACAAGGGGGCACAGGCCACAGCTCAAGCGGACGCCCCAATCGGCGAAGCAAGTGCGCCAGTTGCCCGGTCAGCGAATGATCGCAAGACGATCCTGGCCGCTGCTGAGCGCTTCGAAAATCTAACCGAAGCGGCATTCAACGGCTCAAAAAGCGCTGCCGACGCGTTAGCGCTAGCTCACCATGATGCGCAGATCGCCCGGCCCCTGCTTAATGCCACTGAGAGCGCCACGATGGATCGCCAAGTTAAGGCGATCGATGCAGCCGCTACTGCCGGTGTCGCAGCCGATATTTCGCTGGCCTCGGTTGAGGTCTATCGCACCCTGATTACGGCGGCCGGCGGCGAAGGCAAAATTCCAGTGCAGATCGGTTTGCTCGATTATTCGGGCTTCCGCTTCTGGGCGGACGCCAAGGCTTCACCGCCACACTGGGCCGACATGACACAGGCCCATGATTTTGCTGTGGCGCAATGGCAGCTGGTCAAGCCCCGCATTCATGATCCGGTGGTAGTGAAGAAGTTCGGCGAAGCGCTTGAAGCCATGGCCGCCGCGGTAGCCAAGAAAGATGCGAGCGCAGCGATACGTGCCGCAACCAGCGAGATGGATCTGGTTGACGAGCTGGAAAAACTGGTCGTTTAAGTGCCTACCCCGTCCCATGGTTTTATAGGAGCTAGTTGATGTCCAGCAGTATTCGGTCGGACATGGGCAACAAAGTGCCGTTGATCACGCTGTGGTTCTGGATCATCAAGATCATGGCGACCACCGTGGGCGAAACGGCAGCCGATTTCCTCAACTTCAATCTCGGTCTGGGGCTGACCAAGACCTCGTGGGTCATGGCGCTGTTGCTGTTTCTCGCGCTGCTTATACAGATTGCGGCGCGCGATTATGTGCCGTGGAAATACTGGATCGCGGTGGTGTTCCTCAGTGTGTTCGGCACCCTGGTAACTGACAATTTGAGCGACAACTACGGCGTTTCGCTGATCACGACTACCACGGTGTTCAGCCTCGGACTAATCGCCACCTTCAGCGCATGGTACATCAGCGAGAAAACGCTTTCGATCCATTCGATTTTCACCCGCCGCCGCGAACTGTTTTATTGGGCAGCGATTTTGCTGACCTTCGCGCTTGGCACCGCAGCGGGCGATCTGGTGGCGGAGAAACTGCAATTCGGCTATGCCGTTTCGGCGCTGATGTTCGGCGGCGCAATCGCGCTGGTCACGCTGGCTTACTACAAGTTCGGCTTGAACGCGGTGTGGGCGTTCTGGATTGCTTACGTGCTGACGCGCCCGTTTGGTGCCTCGTGCGGCGATCTGCTCTCGCAGGATCCCAAGGACGGCGGGTTGGGCCTTGGCACTGTGGGCACGAGCGCGCTGTTTCTGTTGGTAATCCTGGCGTTGGTCACCTGGCTAACGCTCAGCCGCAAAGATCGGGACAGCACCGCGCCGAATTGAATGGTCCTGCGCACGCGGAATTTCGTCGGTGTGCTTTACACTACCGGCGCTCGGCGCGAGCCATTAACCACTGCAACCCACCCCGGCCCTGACTTGGCACGCTGATTGCGTGGTGATCGGTTAACGCAATTTGATCGCATCTGGGGGTATTCATGATTAAGCAGCTGATTCTGGCGTTTGCCGCATTTGGCGCTCTTGCCTTTGGAGCAGCATCGGCCATGGCCGATGCAATCACGCTCGATGCCTCGAAGATTGGCACCGCATACACGCTCAACTACAACGGGTATTCAAGCGGAACCACGGTTTCCGGGCTCACTGGAAGCACCACGTTTACGCTGACCGGTATCTCGGGCAACGATTACACGTTCAGCTATAGCGCGACCAACACCAGCACCGCGCCGATCACGGGTTCGCGAATTTCAAGCTTCGCTTTCAACACCGATCCCACCATCAGCTCGGCTACCAGCACCGGTGCGTTCAGCTACACCACCCTCAATTCGACTTACCCCAATGGTATTGGCGCAGTTGACGTGTGCTTTAAGGATGCCGCTACTGGCTCTTGCGCCGGCGGCGGCGGTGGCGGACTCAATCTTGGGCAGACCGGCACTGGCAATTTCACGCTGAGCTTCGCGCAGCCGATCGCCTCGCTGACGCTGAGCGATTTCTATGTCCGTTACCAATCGATCACCGGGGCCGGCAACATCACTTCGGCCAGCGGCACGGGCACACTCACTTCGAGCGGCGGGACTTCGGTGCCAGAACCCGGCATGCTCGGGCTGCTTAGCCTGACCTTGATCGCGGTGGCCGTAACGCGCCGCCGCCGTCACCCGGCACAGGCACTCCGAGCGAGCTTCGCCTGACCGTTCCACACTGTTACGTCGACTTTATCCGGGCGCACGCTCTGCTTCGGCAAGGTGCGCCCGGATTGTTGCGTTCTGCGGCGCCAGTTGCGCTGCGCGGCGCAGCAGTTTGCGCGCTTCGGCCAGATTGCGGCCCGTCCGGAACTGCGCCCAGCCAGCGGTATCCAGCACCGATGGGTTATCTGGCGCGAGCTTGAGCGCGCGACCGGCAAACTCCTGCGCTTTGTCGAAATTGGCCAGCATCAACTGCGCATAGGCCATGTTGTTGAGCACGATGATGTTCTTGCCGTCGGTGGTCGCCAGCAGCCGGTCATAGGACTGCGCCGCCCCCGCCCAGTTGCCAGCGCGCATCGCCGCATCGCCATCGATCAGGTCCTGCCCCAGCGATTGCGGTGCGGGGCGCTTTGACCGCGCTGCATAGGTCGCCGCCGCAGGATCGCCCATGGCCTGCGCCGCTTTGGCCATCAGCGCGAGTTCGTCGGAGCGGGCCGCGAGCTGATCGGCCAGCGGGCGCAGCGTGACCACGGCACCCGCTGCATCGCCGCCGGCCAGCTGCGCCTCGGCGAGCAACCGAACGGCCTCGCGATTGCCGGGGGTGGCGCGTGCAATCGGCGCGAGTTGCGCCACCGCAAGCTGATTTTGCCCCAACCGCAGCAAGGCGTCGCCATAGATCTGCCGGATTGGATCGAGCGGTGCGAGGGCCGCTTCGGCGGGCTGGATCGCGGCGCGAACACCCGCCCAATCCTTGCGTGAGGCCGCATTGCGGGCGCGCAGGAACACCACCGTGGGATCGGTCGGCGCGGCCACCGCCGCGCGGTCCAGCACCTTTTGCATTTCGGCGATGCGGCCAAGATCGCCCAGCACGGCAGCCATGCCGGTCAGGGCCGCAACGCTGGCCGGATACAGGTTTGCCGCGCGGGCATAGCGATCTAGCGCCGCTTGCAGATTGCCGTGGCGCACCGCGATCAGGCCGCCGATCAACAGGCTGTCGATCCCGTCCGGGTCGGCCTTGGCTGCCTTGGCCGCCAATTCGTCAGCTCCGGCAATATCGCCGCTGAGCAACCGGTACCGCGCATAATCGGCGAACAATCGTGCGCTGCCGCCTGCGGCCAGCCCCGCCTCAAAGCGCTGCTGGGCACCGGCCAGGTCCTGCTTCTGGATCAAGGCCAGCGCCCGAAGCCGCTCAGCCTCAACCGATGTGGCTGCGCCCAGCAGACCAAGCGCCACATCAGGCGCCTTGCGCAGCAGCGCGGCTTCGGCTGCCAGCTCGGCTAGTTCGCCGCCCGGCGCGGTGTTTCCCGCCAGCTGCGCCAAAGCGGTCCCAGCCCCATCGCCATCGCCCAGCGCGAGCAAGGTTTTGGCGAGCAACAGCTGCATATCGCGGTTACCCGGCTTGGCCTGCAACGCTCCGATCAAGTGGATCCGCGCCGCAGTATAATCGTGCGCGGAAAATTCGCTCTGCGCCTTGGCGAAACTTTGCTCGGGGCTTTCAGCGCAAGCCGCGAGCGCGAGCAGGACGGGCAGGACAAGGGCTTTTTTCATGCCGCATGCCTACCGCGAAAAACTGAAATTTCGGTGAAGCTGGTCAAGCAGGGCCAGCCCAGCTATGGGCGCGCAACGCGGATTTCGGAGAGTTTCATGGGTTTCAAATGCGGTATCGTGGGTCTGCCCAACGTCGGCAAGTCCACGTTGTTCAATGCGCTGACCGAGACGCAAGCGGCGCAAGCGGCGAATTATCCGTTCTGCACGATCGAGCCCAACGTCGGCCAGGTCGGCGTGCCCGACCCGCGGCTCGACAAGCTGGCGGCGATTGCGGGCAGCGCCAAGATCATCCCTACCCAGCTTGGCTTTGTCGATATCGCTGGCCTCGTGCGCGGGGCGAGCAAGGGCGAAGGTCTGGGCAACCAGTTCCTCGGCAATATCCGCGAGGTCGATGCGATCATCCACGTGCTGCGGTGCTTTGAAAACGATGACATCCAGCACGTCGACAACAAAATCGATCCGGTCTCCGACGCCGAAACGGTCGAAACCGAATTGATGCTGTCCGACCTGGAAAGCCTGGAAAAGCGGGTTCCGGCGGCGCAAAAGAAGGCCGCGCAGGGTGACAAGGAGGCCAAGCTGCTCGCCGCCGTGTTGCTTCCCGCGCTTGAACTGCTGCGCCAGGGCAAGCCCGCCCGGCTCGCCCGGCCGAGCGACGAGGACGAACTGCGGGTGTTCAATTCGGCGCAGCTGCTCACCGCCAAACCGGTGCTCTACGTCTGCAATGTCGAGGAAGATAGCGCGGCGGGCGGCAATGCCTTTTCGGAAAAAGTGTTTGCCAAAGCCAAGGCCGAAGAGGCCAATGCGGTGATCGTCTCGGCCGCGATCGAAAGCGAACTGGTCTCGATGGAAATGGACGACCGCCTGGTGTTTCTGGAAGAGATGGGGCTGCACGAAACCGGGCTCGCGCGGATCATCCGGTCGGGTTACGATCTGCTCCAACTGCTGACTTTCTTTACCGTCGGCCCCAAGGAAGCGCGCGCCTGGACGGTGCATCAAGGCGCCAAGGCCCCCGATGCGGCGGGCGAGATCCATTCGGACATGCAGCGCGGCTTCATCCGCGCCGAAACGATCGCCTATGACGATTACGTCGGATTGGGCGGCGAAGGTCCGGCCAAGGACGCGGGCAAGCTGCGCCAGGAAGGCAAGGAATACGTGATCGCCGACGGCGACGTGCTGCACTTCAAGTTCAACGTTTAGGTTCTGTCTTGCGCATTGATGAGGTTCCGATGCTGTATTTCGAGGATCTGGAGCCCGGTACCATTGCGTCATTCGGACGCTATGAAGTTACCCGCGCGGAGGTGATAGAGTTCGCCACGAAATACGATCCGCAGCCGTTCCACTTGTCCGACGAGGCTGCCGCACAGACCCATTTTGGGCGAATATCGGCGAGCGGCTGGCACACTTGCGCGATGATCATGCGGATGCTGGTCGATAACATGACCGCGCGCCAACATGCCGGGCTGGGCTCGCCCGGGCTCGACGAATTGCGCTGGTTGCGGCCCGTCTATCCCGGCGATGTGCTGCGGGTTGAGAGCGAGCTGCTTGACAAAACGCCGAGCCGATCGCGTCCCGAAATGGGCAGCTTCCGCTCCGCAATCCGGGTGTTCAATCAGGACGACATGCTGGTCGCGACCATGAAGTCGATCGGCCTGACACGCGTGCGGGACGCTTAGAGCACCTAAACTACGCCCCGCAATCGAGTATGCCCTGCGCCGAATAGATCACCCGGTCCCAAGCGTCGCGCACGGTTACCTCACCAGCATAGCGCAGACTCTCTTCGCCGGCCGGCTGGCCGGGGCCCGGCACGCGCTTAAGCGTGAGGGTGTATTCTTTGCCCAGGTAATGCTCCCACGCTCCCATCTCAAGCTTGGCTCCGCCATTGTCCGAAATCAGCATGACGATGGTGTCGTCTACCTTAATCAACGCGCGACCCACCAGCGCCAGCACCAAGGGCTGGGCTGGCGAGCTGGTGCTGAAACTGCACCCTGCCCCGCTCAGGTTTTTGGCGGTGATTTCTTCAAGCGTAATCCGCTGGAGGTTGATCGGCTTGATCGGCGGAGCAACCTTCTGGATTGCCTCGACCGCCGCGACATCAGCGGCATCCTTGCGTTTCTGTTCTGCGGGCGAAACCGATCTGTCGCAGCCGCTCAGCAGGATTACTGCGGCCAGACCACACATGCGCAACATCAGCGTCTCCCGAACAACTTCTCAATGTCGCCGTGCGCCAATTTAACCCAGGTTGGGCGGCCGTGATTACACTGGCCCGACCGCGGGGTCACTTCCATTTCGCGCAACAAAGCGTTCATCTCTGCGACGGATAACGCACGACCCGCCCGAACGCTCCCATGACAGGCCATTGTTGCCAAGACCAAATCGAGCCGCTCACCCAGCAGCAACGTCGCGCCATTGGCCGTAAGATCGTCGGCCAGGTCGCGCAGCAGCGCCTGCGGGCTGCCTTTGGCGAGCAAAGCCGGAACCGCGCGGACCAGCATCGCGCCCGGACCGAAGCGTTCGATCACCAGCCCGAGCGCGGCAAATGCGTCACGCGCCTGCTCCAGCCGGTCGCAGTCAGGTTCGTCGAGTTCGACCACTTCCGGGATCAGCAGGACCTGGCTCGCCGCCATCGCACCTTGCGCACCCGCCGCCTTGAGCCGTTCGAGTACCAGCCGCTCGTGCGCAGCATGCTGATCAACGATCACCAACCCATCCTCGGCCTCGGCGACGATATAGGTCAGCGCAACCTGACCGCGGGCCACCCCGAGCGGGTGATCGGGCCTAAGGGCCAGTTCCGCCACTTCGGCGCGCCCAGAAAGCGGAGCAAAAGCTTGTGCCGCCTGGCCGAGCCATGGCTCCGACGTATCGCGCACCCCGCCCGCTCCGTGTTGATACGCAAACAGCGAAGCCAGGGCGGGGGCATGCTCAATGATCGGCTCTGATTGCCAGTTTTCCATCGCGGCGGCAGCCGGTGCCTGCGCGCTGCGCTGGCCTTCGGCTTCGAGCGAATGGCGCAGCCCGGAAACGATGAACCCGCGGACAAATGCCGGATCGCGAAACCGCACCTCGGTCTTGGCCGGGTGGACGTTGACATCCACTTCCCCCGACGGAATTTCGAGGAACAGCGCCAGCACCGCGTGCCGGTCACGCGCCAGCATATCGGAATAGGCCCCGCGCACCGCACCGATCAGCAGCCGGTCTTTAACCGGGCGGCCATTGACGAATAAGTACTGGTGATCTGCCACCCCGCGGTTGAAAGTCGGAAGCCCGGCGATGCCAGTCAGTCGCGCCCAAGAGCTTTCGTGTCCACGTTGCAGGTCGATTAGCACCCCGTCGTTGGCCAGTTCGCGCGCCACGATCCGCGCCACCCGGCTGGCCAGCCCCTCACCGGGTTGCACCGCCAGCACGACCCGCCCATCATGCTCCAGCACGAAGCCAACGTCGGGGCGCGCCATTGCGAGGCGTCGCACTACATCAAGACAAGCGGCATATTCGCTTCGCGCGGTGCGAAGGAATTTGCGCCGCGCGGGGACTTTTCCGAACAGGTCTTCAACCCGGATGCGGGTTCCCGGCGGCAAGGCAGCGGGGCCTTCATCCACCAAATTGCCATGATCGACCACGCGGCGCCAACCGTCGCCGGAATCCCTCACCCGGCTCTCTATTGTCAGCCGCGCGACGCTAGCGATCGACGGCAGTGCCTCGCCGCGAAAGCCGAGCGTGGTGACCAGCTCGATCGCATCATCTTGAAGCTTCGAGGTGGCGTGGCGTTCTAGCGCTAGGCCGATCTCATCAGCGCGCATGCCGCAGCCATCGTCGGTCACTTCGATGCCGTCGAGCCCCCCCGCGCTGAGCCGGACCGCGACGTTTTTTGCATCGGCATCCAGCGCATTTTCGACCAGTTCCTTGAGCGCCGAGGCGGGCCGCTCGACCACCTCGCCCGCCGCGATGCGGTTGACCAGCGTGTCGGGAAGGCGGCGGATTGTCGGCATCGGCCCAGCCTAGCGTTGAACGCATGGAAATTCGAGACAGACGGCACCGCAAATCGGGCAAAACGATACAATTTTTTGGCCTTTCCCCAGCCTGTGCGCTAATGGGGCCACTCCCACGCCAACAAGCAGGCCCGTCGCTGCCGCTGTAGTTGCGGTAAGCGCTGGTAAACATACGGAATTTTTAATGGCTTCGTTCCTTTCGCGATTCTTCAAATTCGGTTCGCAGAACTTGGCGATCGACCTCGGTACGGCCAACACACTGGTCTATGTCCAGGACCGCGGAATTGTGTTGAATGAACCCTCGGTGGTGGCAATCGAAACCATCAACGGGGTCAAACGGGTCAAAGCCGTGGGAGACGATGCCAAGATGATGATGGGCAAGACCCCAGACAGCATCGAGGCGATCCGCCCACTGCGCGACGGGGTCATCGCCGATATTGAAATCGCCGAGGAAATGATCAAGCACTTCATTCGCAAGGTGAACGGCAAGCGCACCAGCATGTTCTCGCCGCCGGAGATTGTGATCTGCGTGCCGTCAGGTTCGACCTCGGTTGAACGCCGCGCCATCCGCGACGCGGCGAGCAATGCCGGGGCCAGTGCGGTTTATCTAATCCTTGAGCCGATGGCAGCTGCAATCGGCGCCGATATGCCGGTAACCGAACCGGTTGGCTCGATGGTGGTGGACATCGGCGGGGGTACTACCGAAGTCGCGGTGTTATCGTTGCGGGGACTGGCTTACACGACCTCGGTCCGCGTCGGCGGGGACAAGATGGATGAAGCCATCGTCTCCTATGTGCGCCGCCACCACAACCTGCTGATCGGCGAAGCGACGGCGGAACGGATCAAGAAAGATTACGGGATCGCTATGATGCCCGCCGATGGTGTGGGCGAATCGATCCAGATCAAGGGGCGCGACCTAGTCAACGGGGTGCCCAAGGAAATCACCATAACGCAAGCCAATCTGGCTGAGGCGCTGAGCGAACCAATTGGCGCGATCGTCGAAGGCGTGCGCATCGCGCTTGAAAACACCGCACCGGAACTGGCCGCTGACATCGTTGACCAGGGCATTGTGCTGACCGGCGGCGGCGCATTGATCCGCGGTCTGGATGAATATCTGCGCGAAGAAACCGGACTGCCGGTAAGCGTTGCCGAAGATCCGCTGTCCTGTGTGGCCTTGGGTACCGGCCGGGCAATGGAAGATCCGCAATTCCGCGGCGTGCTGATGACGGCCTGAGCGCGGGACAGATGAAGCGCACGGCCTTCTCCAAGGAGTAACCCCTGATGGTGGCGCCAAGCAATCGTCGCCCGGGGAATTCCCGCCGGGCGCAATACGGCAATTTCTTTGGCTATATTGCCGCGATCATAGGATTGCTCTTTGGGGTGGTGCTGTTGGTGGTTTCAACCGGCAATGCCGGGGCCTTCACGGGCCTGCGCAGCGCCGCGCAAGACAGTACGGCGCCGGCCGCAAAGGCCGCCGCTGGCGCGCGCACTGGCGGGCAGAGCTTGTGGAACGTGCTGTCGGGTTATTTCACCTCGGGCCTACGCGTTGCGCAGCTTGAACGCGAGGTGGCAGAAGGGCGGGTCAGGCTGGCTGAGCAGGCTGCGCTCAAAGAAGAGAACGGACGTTTGAAGGCGATGCTGGCGCTCACCCAGAGCGATTTGCGCCCGGTGGTCATAACGCGGATCATCGGCTCGACCTCGTCCTCGACACGCCGCTTTGCAACGATCGGCGCCGGCACCAATCAGGGCGTGCAGGTCGGTATGGGAGTGCGCTCACCGCTCGGACTGATTGGCCGGGTGGTTGAGACCGGCCGCACCAGCGCGCGGCTGCTGCTGGTCACCGATACCGACAGTTCGATACCGGTGCGCCGCGCGAGTGACGGGATCCAAGCTTATGCCAATGGCTTGGGCAACGGCACCGTACAAATCCGGCTGAGCTTTACCGGGAACAACCCGCTCAAAACGGGCGATGCGATTGTCACATCGGGTTCGGGTGGGATTTACCGCCCAGGCGAAGCGGTAGCGGTCGTGGTTTCGCTGACTACGGACGGCGCCATCGCGCGCCCGCTCAGTGATCCTGGACAGACCGAATTCGTCGCGGTTGAGCCGCTGTTTGATGACGCGCCCAAGTTACCCGCAGCCGTCCCGCCCGCCCGCCCGGCGACCGCTGGAAAGCGGTGATGCCTGCCCCGCTGCCATCAGCCCTGCGCCGGTTTGGCAAGCCGCGGATCAACCGGACCGCTTCGCCGGTACTGGCGCTGGCCACTCCGTGGCTGCTGGTTATATTAGGCAGCTTGTCCCCCACTTGGCCAGTGATTGCCTCGGCCCCAGTGCTCCCGCCGATCGGGTTCCTGCTGCTGGTCGGCTGGCAGCAGCTGCGCCCCGGATTGTTTCCGGTTTGGGCCGGCTGGCCGTTGGGGATGGTTGACGATCTGTTCAGCGGGCAGCCAATTGGCTCCGCCGTGGTGCTATGGTCGATCACCATGATCGCGCTGGACTTTCTCGAGCATCGATTCCCGTGGCGCGGCTTTTTGCTGAATTGGGCGGTGGCCAGCGCGTTTATCGGCGGATATTTGTTCTTCGCCTTGCAGGTCGCCAATCTGGCGGGCGGCGCGGCTCGGCCGGCGGTGTTGGTACCGCAGTTGGCCCTGGCGATTTTTGCTTACCCGATCATGGCCAAGCTGGTTGGTTTGGCCGACCGGTTCCGGTTGATTCCGATCCGGAAGATTTAGCGATGTTCAAGGAGCCGCAGCACACCAGTTCGGGCACGCTTAGCAACAGTTTCGACCGCCGCTCGGTGCTGATCGGCGGTTTACAAACCGGCCTGGGCGTATTGCTGGCGGCGCGGATGGGCTGGATCGGGTTCGTGCAGAACGCCAAGTATGAGACTTTAGCCGAAAGCAACCGAGTCAACCTGACGCTGGTGCCACCCCGGCGCGGCGCCATCCTTGATCGCAACAATGTGCAGCTCGCCAGCAACCGGATCGAGTTCCGGATCGATATTATCCCCGAGCGGCTGGTCGATGCGGAGGCGACCGTGGCAGAACTGGCTCGGCTGCTCGCGTTAACGCCGGTGCAGTTGCAAGATCTGCAGGACAAGCTTGACAAGGCGCACCGCTATCAGCCCATCGAAGTCACCTCGGGGCTACATCCCGAGCAATACGACAAGGTGTTGGTTCGCTTGCCCGACATGCCCGGAGTGATCGCCCAGCAAGGCTTTACCCGGTGGTATCCGACCGGGCCATCCGTAGCGCATCTGATCGGGTACGTTGGCCCTGCTTCGGCGAAAGACTTCGAGGCGGAAAAGAACCCGCTGTTGGTCACACCCGGTTTCAAAATCGGCAAAGATGGATTGGAAAAGCACTTTGAGCAGATCCTGCGCGGCATACCCGGGGCGCGGCGGGTCGAAGTCACTGCAACGGGCAAGTTCGTGCGCGATCTTGAACGCCGCGATGATATTCCCGGCAAACCAATCAAACTGACCATCGATTCTGCATTACAGGACTATGCCGCGCGGCGTATTGGCCTGGAATCGGCTGCGGTCGTAGTGATCGATTGCCAGACGGGAGGAATCCTAGCGCTGGTTTCGATGCCCGCGTTTGATCCCAACAGCTTCGCCGGCGGGATTGGCCGTCTGGAGTGGAAAATGCTCAACGAGGATGATCACATCCCGTTGTTGAACAAAGCCCTGCGCGGGCTTTATCCGCCGGGCTCAACCATGAAGCCGATGGCCAGCTTGGCCTTGCAATTGCACGGCGTCGATCCGGCTGAACACGTGAATTGCCCCGGCGGCTACCAGCTCGGCAATCGCTTTTTCCGCTGCGACGCGGTGCATGGTTTAATGGATATGCGCTCGGCGATTGAGCGCAGTTGCAACACCTATTTCTGGAGCATGGCGCGCCGGGTGGGCTACGATGCCATCGCGCCGGTGGCGCGCCAGCTCGGTTTGGGGCAGAAATTCGAACTGCCGGGGGCCGCCCAGCGCTATGGCACCGTTCCCGACGCGGCTTGGAAAATGCGCCGGTTTCATCAGGAATGGAGCGCGGCAGATTCGCTCAATGCCTCGATTGGCCAAGGCTATGTTTCGGTGTCGCCGCTGCAACTTGCGGTGATGACAGCGCGGATTGCCACAGGCAAAAACCTCTTGCCTTCGCTTTTGTTTGGCCAAGGAAAGCTCGTGGGTCCGGCCTTTCCGTTCACCCCAGAGCAGCTCGCCGTGACGCATGACGGCATGTTTCGCGTGGTCAACGGATCGGGCACGGCGGGGGCCAGCCGGATCGATATCGGTGGCATCCGCATGGCCGGCAAAACCGGCACCGCGCAGGTCCGGGCCTTGATCAATCGCGGCCATGTCGGCGATTGGAAGTCGCGCGATCATGCGCTGTTCGTATGTTACGCGCCAACCGACGCACCGCGCTACGCCATGTCCGTGGTGGTCGAGCACGGCACGTTCGGGGCGGCCGCCGCCGCACCGATTGCGCGGGATGTGATGACCTTCCTGTTCGATCCGGCCAAAGGCATGGAAGTGCTAACCAGTCTGGAACAATCCTGGGGCGGCACACCAAGCGAGCGCATGGAGGCCAAGTATCGCATCTATGCCGCTGATTACGGAACCTCGGCGCCCAAGGTTGGCGATGACGAGACCGTCAAAGCGGCGATAAGCCAAGCGGACAAGTCAGAAGCACCGATCGAGTCCCTTCCGAGCGATGCTGCAACGACCCGGCCCGAGGAGCCCCAGCCCTCCGTTGCGGTTGAGCCTCTCACTCCGCCGCCCAGCCCCGGCGGAGCACCGTAATGAGCCGCCGGATTATCCCCGAAGCGATTGCACGCGAACCGTGGCACGTGCTGATCCCGCTGTTCGCGCTCAACATGTTCGGCTCGGTCGTGCTCTATTCGGCGGCCGGCGGCCATCTGCTGCCATGGGCCTTGCTGCACCAGATTCACTTCGCGGTATTTCTGGTGATGGCCTTCGTCATCTCGCGCTTTTCACGCGAATTTTTCAAGCAGGTGGCCTTTCCAATTTATGGGGCACTGGTGGTGATGCTCGTCCTGGTGGAGGTGCTGGGCAAGGTCAGCGGTGGAAGCCAGCGGTGGCTCAATCTGGGTTTCATGCAGTTGCAGCCCAGCGAACTGATGAAGCCAGGGATCGTGCTGGCGCTAGCCAAATTCTATGACGCTTTGCCCCCGGCAATGACCAAAAGCTGGCGCGCCCTGGTCCCCGCCGGGGCCTTAATTGGCGTGCCGATGCTGCTGGTCATGGCGCAACCCGATTTGGGCACTGGCCTCGCCATTACGATCGGAGCGGCGGTCGTGGTGTTTTTGGCTGGCTTGCCAATGGCATGGTTTGCCGGGGTGGGAGCCGCCATTGCGGTCGCGGTGCCGGTGGCCTTCAAACTGGTGCTAAAACCCTATCAGCAAGCCCGCGTGTCGATCTTTCTTGATCCGGAAAGCGATCCACTGGGCAAAGGCTATCACATCACCCAATCAAAGATTGCGATCGGTTCGGGCGGGCTGCTGGGCAAGGGGTTTGGCAATGGAAGCCAAAGTCACCTGGAATACTTGCCCGAGGCGCAAACCGACTTCGCCTTTGCCACCATGGCCGAGGAATGGGGTATATTGGGCGGGCTGTTTGTGCTGGCGGTGTTCCTGTGGGTGCTGCGATGGGGCATGGGCGTGTCACGCCGCGCGCCCGATCGCTTTTCCAGTCTGCTTGCTGCAGGCATGACCTTCACGATCTTTTTCTACATGGCGATCAACATGATGATGGTCATGGGCCTAGCCCCAGTGGTGGGCATTCCGCTGCCCTGGATCAGCCACGGCGGCTCCTCGATGATGACCAACATGATCTGCATTGGCACGATCATGGCAGTCGACCGGTGGGGCAAGCGGAACCCATCGCTGGACTGACCGATCCGATGCCTAAAATCCCTTCCATCACC
>JAYVML010000019.1:0-4426 GCA_043758955.1 Novosphingobium sp.
CCACACAGTGCCACCGGGGAAGATACGCTTGAGCTGCACTGCCACGGGGGCCGCGCGGTTATAAACGCCGCAGAAGCGGCGCTAGCGGCGCTGCCGGGCCTGCGCGCGGCTACCCCGGGCGAGTTCACGCGTCGCGCTTTTGCTAATGGTAAGATTGACCTCGCCGAGGCCGAGGGTCTGGCTGACCTGCTCACCGCCGAAACCGAACTGCAGCGTCAGTCGGCGATGGCGATGGCGGGCGGAGCGTTCTCGCAGCAGGTTGAGCAGTGGCGCGAAGCGCTGCTCAAGCAATCGGCAATGCTTGAAGCAGTGCTCGATTTTGGCGATGAGGATGACGTCGTCTTGCTTCCGGCTGATTTTGCCACGCAACTGGCGGAGCTTGAGTCCGAGCTCGCGCTGTGGCTGGCCCGTCCGCGTGCCGAGCAACTGCGCGAGGGTTATCGGGTGGTCGTCGCTGGCCCGCCAAATGTCGGAAAGAGTACGCTTTTCAACGTGTTGGTTGAGGCGGAGGCAGCCATCGCGACGCCGATTCCGGGCACCACACGCGATGTTCTGACGCGCCCAGTCGCCTATTCCGGGTTGCCGTTCCTGTTCGCCGATACCGCGGGGCTGCATGATGCAGTGGATGACGAAGTGGAGGCGATCGGGATCGAGCGCGCGCTGGAAGCGCTCGACCGCGCTGACCTTGTGCTGTGGCTCGGTCCCGAAGGCGCGGGGCCAGGGGGAGCGTGGGAGATCGCTTCGCAGATTGATCGCAGCGATGCGCAGGTCAAATTCGCCCCGCGGCACCGGATTTCAGCCAAGACCGGCGCCGGCATTGCGGCGCTGCGCGATGATCTGATCGCCACCGCGCGCGCAGCTTTGCCCAAGCCGGGGGATGTCGCGCTAAACGAGCGCCAGCATACTCATTTGCGCGCAGCGCAGCGTGCGCTCGCGGCGGCACGCCACGAGCACGATAGCCTGCTGATCGCCGAAGCACTGCGGCTGGCGCGGCTCTCATTCGATGCCCTGCTCGGCCGCACCACCACCGAAGATATGCTCGACACGTTGTTCGGACGGTTTTGTATTGGGAAATGAATGTTCCACGTGGAACATTCCTGCGCTAAGGCGCGGCCGAGATGCATCAATTCGATATCATCGTGGTCGGCGGAGGCCATGCCGGGGTGGAAGCGGCGGCAGTGGCGGCGCGCATGGGCGCGCGCGTGGCCTTGGTCAGCTTCGATCTGGCGGCAATTGGCGCGATGAGCTGCAATCCGGCAATCGGCGGGCTCGGCAAGGGGCACTTGGTGCGCGAAGTCGATGCGTTCGATGGGATCATCGCGCGCGCTGCCGATGCAGGGGCAATCCACTACCGCGTGCTCAATCGTTCGAAGGGCAGTGCCGTACAGGGGCCCCGCGTCCAAGCCGACCGTAAGCGCTTTAAGGCGGAAGTCCAACGCTTGCTGGCGCTCCAGGGCGACCTAACGCTGGTGCGCGGTGAAGCAGAGGCCCTACGGATTAGTGGCGAGCGAGTTTGCGGGATCGATCTGTCTGACGGCACTGCCATGAGCGGTGCAGCAGTGGTGCTGTGCACTGGCACGTTCCTGGGCGGGGTACTATTTCGGGGCGAGGAGCGCATGTCCGGCGGACGGATCGGCGAAGCTTCGGCGCAGCGACTGGCGGCGCAATTGCGCGAGGCAGCGCTACCGCTGGCCCGGCTCAAAACCGGCACACCGCCCCGGCTTGATGGTCGGACGATCGATTGGGCGCGGCTCGAAGAGCAACCGTCTGACAGCGAGCCTTGGACCATGTCGGCGCTGACCAAGGCACGCCCCTTGCCGCAGGTGTTCTGCGCGATTACCCGCACCAATCCCGCCAGCCATGAGTTCATCCGCGCCAATCTGCATCGTTCGCCGCTGTTTTCCGGAGCCATCGGGGCAACGGGTCCGCGCTATTGCCCATCAATCGAGGACAAGATCCACCGCTTTGGCGATCGCGATGGCCATCAGGTGTTCCTTGAACCCGAAGGGCTCGATACGCACCTGGTCTATCCCAACGGGATCAGCACCTCGCTCCCTGCCGATGTTCAGCTGGCGATGCTGCACACGATGGACGGTCTGGAGCGGGCCGTGATGGTGGTGCCGGGCTATGCAGTTGAATACGATCATCTCGATCCGCGCGCGCTGCGTCCCAGTTTGGAACTGCGAACGATCCCTGGGCTCTATTGTGCGGGCCAGATCAACGGCACGACCGGCTACGAAGAGGCTGCCGGGCAAGGATTGGTGGCCGGTATGAATGCTGCGGCTGCCGTGCTGGGCCGCGTCGCCCCAGCGCTCGACCGCGCCAATAGCTATTTGGCGGTGATGGTCGACGATCTGACGCTGCACGGCGTGTCTGAGCCCTATCGCATGCTAACGGCGCGGGCCGAGTACCGGTTGCGTCTGCGCGCCAACAATGCCAGCTCGCGGTTGACCCCTCATGGCTTGGCAGCGGGCTGCATCGGACCTGAGCGCGCCGCATGGTTCGCGCGGCGCGAGCATGCCAAGGGCCACTTTTCTGCTGGCCTGGACCGCGCAGTCAGCGGCCATGTACTGGCCGCCGCGGGCTTGCCGGTGCGAGCAGAGGCTGGGCGGCTGGCGCTGCGCGAATGGTTGCGGTTTGGCGGGGTGGGGTTGAGCGAACTTGCCCCGTGGTTGGACGCGGACCTGGCCGGCGATCCTTTGTTGGCCGAGGAATTGGCGGAAGATGCGGCTTATGCACCCTACCTGATGCGCCAAGAAAACGAATTGCGCGATCTGCGCGCTGGCGAGGGATTGCTGCTGGGTGACAAATTTCCCTATGCCGACATTCCTGGCTTATCGCGTGAAATGGTTGAGCGGCTCAGCGCGGTGCAGCCAGCCAATCTGGCGGCGGCCGGGCGGGTTCCGGGGATTACTCCAGCTGCGCTGTCCGCGCTATTAGTCCATGCGCGGCGCAGCGCGGCGTGACTCTGATAGCAGAGACGCAGGCGCGGGTCTGGTTGGCCCAATTGCCCGAATGGGACCCCACGGCGCGCGATCGCTTGGATTTGTTGGTCAGACTGCTCACTGCAGAAAATCAGCGCCAAAATCTCGTCTCGGCTTCCAGCCTGAATGCTGTGTGGTGCCGCCATATCGCCGATTCAGCGCAATTGCTTACCCATGTTCCACGTGAAACAGCTTCGCCCTGGCTCGATCTGGGAACGGGCGCGGGATTTCCAGGCCTTGTGATTGGAGCCTTGCGGCCCGAGTGCCGCGTCGTGATGGTCGAATCACGCGGACGGCGGGCCGAATGGCTCGAAATGGCGCGCATTGCCCTAAACCTCGAGCAGGCGGAGGTGTTTGGTGACCGGATCGAGTTGCTGCCAGCGCAGAAATTTAGCGTCATTTCGGCTCGCGCCTTTGCACCTTTGCCAAAATTGATCGAACTATCGGCACGATTTTCCACAAGTGACACGCGCTGGCTGTTGCCCAAAGGGCGTTCTGCCGCGCAAGAACTGTTGAAGCTAACTGGATGGCAGCATGTGTTCCACGTGGAACAATCGATCAGCGACGCAGAATCCGGGGTAATTGTCGGCACTCTGCTTCGCCCAAACGACGGCAACTAGGCCTGTTACAAGGGAAAAAGGCGTGATTAGTGTGGCGATCGCTAACCAGAAGGGCGGGGTGGGCAAAACCACCACGGCGATCAACATTGCGACAGCGATGGCGGCGACGGGCTGGAAGGTGCTCCTGCTCGATCTTGATCCGCAGGGCAACGCTTCGACCGGAATCGGAGTTCATGCCGCAGACCGGAAGGCCTCATCTTACGATTTGCTCGTAGACCAAATGCCGCTGAATCAGTGCGTTATGCCGACAAAGATTCCCGGGCTCGACTTGATTCCGGCCACGGTCGATTTATCCGGCGCGGAAATCGAACTGGTCGGGGTCGATAATCGGACGGATCGGCTGCGCGATGCGCTGGCTGGGGACCACCGTTATGACATCGCGTTCATCGATTGCCCGCCATCGCTCGGATTGTTGACCCTGAACGCGCTTTGCGCGGCTGACACGCTGCTGGTGCCTTTGCAGTGCGAATTCTTCGCGCTCGAAGGACTTTCCCAGCTTTTACAGACAGTTGAGCGGGTGCAACAGCGCTTCAACAATAATCTTGGGATCGTCGGGATTGCGCTCACCATGTTTGATCGGCGCAATCGGCTGACCGACCAGGTCGCTGACGACGTGCGGTCGTGCTTGGGCAACCTGGTGTTTGAGGCGGTGATCCCGCGGAACGTGCGGCTCTCCGAAGCGCCCAGCCACGGCTTGCCGGCGCTGGTATACGATCACACGTGCTCAGGCAGCCGCGCCTACATGGCGCTGGCACGTGAGCTGATTACACGTCTGCCCGAACAAAGGAAGGCTGCATGAACGACGATCCAGTGATTCGCATG
>JAYVML010000020.1:0-20813 GCA_043758955.1 Novosphingobium sp.
GACCCAGGAATCTCGGTAATCGCGGCGGCAACGAGCCCACCGGTACAACTCTCGGCCAGCGCCACGGTGCGCCCAGCGGCAAGGTTTTCTGCCACCACCCGCGCCGCTAGCGCTACCAATTCGTCAGATAACATGGCGGCCCCGGTCAGGACGCGCACACCGACATTTGCTTGTCGTCGCGCGCGGTAATCGTCATCACTTGGGTTACCAGATCTATGAGATTGCTGGCCGGAAGCGGTTCCAGCGTTGCGAATACCCGGTCAATGTTGGTACAGTCCTGGACCTTGATCGACCCGGTCAATTCCTTCGTAACAGTCTCATCGATGATTGGTCGTAACACCGCTTCGGGCAGGGCCAGTATGATCGCCGTGTTGTTCTTATCGCCGGTCTCAGAAAACTTGGCAAAGGCCTGACGTGCCAGCGGAAAATTAGCAGCGCGACTACCTTCGAACGTGATGACAAGCTGTGCACCGTGCGACAGCAGCGACGCTCCGGCAGGTAGCGCCGGCTTGCAGTGACCGATCAGCGTGGCCATTGCCGAGGGCATTACATAAGCCACCATCGCGCGCAGCTCAGGTTGAGTCATGCACGGTTTAACGGGCGCGGGGCCGGCCGCCTGCAACTGGCTCGTTGAAACCAGCGCCAGGGCAGCGGCGAAACGGAATGGGATACGGGTCACTGGCAAATCCTCGTGCGAGTCTATGTAAGTGCCATTTGCCGTGATCTGCCCCGCAACGCCAGCCTTGCCGTGTCAGGCGAGCAATAAAGTGGCAACGGCCTGCGCGGCGATTCCTTCCCCGCGTCCGGTAAAACCCAGCCGCTCGGTGGTGGTCGCCTTGATACTGACCGCTGCGATATCGGTGCCCAGCAATTTCGCCAGCCGCGCGCGCATGGCATCGCGGTGCGGACCGATCCGGGGCTCCTCGCAAATGATCGTCACGTCGACGTTACCGACGCGGTAGCCCGCTTCACCCACCAATTTGACCGCGTGCAGCAGGAACCGGTCCGAGCTGGCCCCGCGCCAGGCTGCGTCACTCGGCGGGAAATGGCTGCCGATATCGCCTGCGCCTATCGCGCCCAGCAGCGCGTCGACCAGCGCGTGGATCGCCACGTCGGCATCGCTGTGCCCCGCCAGACCGCGCGGGTGATCGATCTTGACCCCGCCCAGCCATAATTCCTCGCTCTTGGCCAAGCGGTGGACATCATAGCCGGTGCCGACCCGCATCGGGGGCAGCGCGGCGGCGAAATCGCCCGGAAAAGTCAGCTTGTGCAACGCTTCGTCTCCATCCACCAAGGTTACAGCCAGTCCGGCGGCCTGGACAACTTGCGCATCATCACCGGCACTGGCCGCACCGGTCCAGGCGCGGTGCGCGGCGAGGATTGCGGCATAGCGAAAGGCTTGCGGGGTCTGCACCCGGCGCAATTGTTCGCGCGGGGCGGGGGCACCCATGATATTACCTTGGGTATGCGCCAGACTATCAACCACCGGCAGTACCGGGATTGCTGCGTCACTCAGATCAAGCGCGAGGCTGAGCCGGTCGAGTACCGCGAGGGGCAATAACGGCCGGGCGGCGTCGTGGATCAGCACGCGGTCAGGGGCATCGGCGACCAAGGCTTCGAGCGCCAGCCGAACCGAATCCTGACGGGTCGCTCCCCCGGTGATCAAGCGCACGCCCGTCACTCCCAGCAGCGCGGTCTCGGCTACGTGTTCGGCGCCTTGGGGTATCGCCACGATAATCAGCGCGATCCCGGCGGCGGCCATCGCTTCGGCCGAATGCCGCACCACCGGCTTGCCGCGCCACAGTGCAAATTGCTTGGGCAGCGGCTGCCCCGCGCGCAAGCCTTGCCCCGCCGCGACGATCACACCGGCGGTTTTGGGTTTAGGGCAGGGAGGGGGGCTGGCAGCAGTCATAGGCATGCCCCGGTAAATGCTTGCCGCAGCCCAGGCAATTGCCTATGTGCTGCCCAAATTTTAGGCAGATACCAATGAGTACGCTTTCCTTGCCGCGATTGGCACCGATCAATGTGGGTACCGTGCGGATAGACTGTCCGGTAATCCTCGCCCCAATGACCGGGGTGACCGATCTGCCGTTCCGCCGACTGGTGCGCCGATTCGGCTCGGGGCTTAATGTGACGGAGATGATCGCCAGCCCAGCGGCGATCCGCGAGACTCGCCAGTCGCTGCAAAAGGCGCAATGGGACGCGATCGAGGAGCCGGTATCGATGCAGCTGGTCGGCTGCGATCCCGCGCAGATGGCCGAAGCCGCCAAGCTGCAACAGGATCGCGGCGCGGCGATCATCGATATCAACATGGGTTGCCCGGTAAAAAAGGTGGTCAACGGCGATGCTGGATCGGCGCTGATGCGCGATCTGCCGCTGGCCACCGCGCTGATCGCGGCGACGGTCAAGGCGGTCGATGTCCCGGTCACAGTCAAAATGCGGATGGGCTGGTGCCATGACAGCCTGAATGCGCCCCAACTCGCGCATATCGCCGAAGACCTTGGCGCAAAAATGATCTCGGTTCATGGCCGCACCCGCAACCAGATGTATCGCGGCGAGGCTGATTGGGCGTTTGTCCGCGCGGTCAAGGACGCGGTCAGCATTCCGGTGATCGTCAACGGCGATATCTGCACGATCGAAAATGCTGCCTGCGCACTCGAACAATCGGGTGCTGACGGGGTGATGATCGGGCGAGGGGCTTATGGCCGGCCGTGGTTTCTTGCGCAGGTGATGCATTGGCTGCGCACCGGCGAACAGCAACCCGAACCGGATACCGACGCTCTGTTTGCAGTGGTGCTTGAGCATTACGATGCGATGCTTGAACTCTACGGCAAGGTCACCGGGGTCAATATGGCGCGCAAACACCTCGCATGGTACACGCGCGGGCTGCACGGTTCGGCGGCGTTCCGTAATCAGGTTAACTTCATCGATGATCCCGCTGAAGTTATTCGGGAATTGAACGGGTTTTTCGGGCCATTCTTGAGCCGGCAGGCGGCCTGATGCTTGACGCTGCTCGCCAGCTCGCCAGTCTAACCCACGCGGTGCTGTTGCTTGCACCCGGACAGGCAGTGGCGGCGGCCAACCCTGCCGCTGAGCAGATGCTGGGGCAGAGTTTCCGCCGTTTGGCAGGCCGTTCGATCCGCGAACACTTGCGGTTTGACGAGCCGCTATTGGCACACCGTATTGCCGAAACCGATGCCCAACTCTCAGCCCGTGCGACCGGGGTGCAAATATTGGGGCAGGGGCCGCGCCGGGTCGATGTAACGGTTGGTCCGGTAACTGACCAGCCCGGCTGGCAGGTGCTGACGCTGCACGATATAGGCAGCGCCGAAGCGATGCGCGAGACGCAGGGATCGGGTGAAGACAGTGTGCTGCGCGCGCCCGAAGTGCTGGCCCACGAAATCAAGAACCCGCTGGCTGGAATTCGCGGCGCGGCGCAATTGCTAGCGCGCAAACTGGGTGAAAGCGATGCGACGCTGACCACGCTGATCACCAACGAAGTGGACCGCATCGCCAAGCTGATCGACCAGATGCAATCGCTGTCGCGTCGAACGGCGACCGAATTGCGGCCGTGCAATCTGCACGAAGCCGTGCGCCGGGCGAGGGCGGTGATCGAGGCTGGCGGCAAATCGCCGGTGATCGCCGAAGAATTCGATCCCTCGCTGCCCCCGGTGCTCGGCAACGTGGATGCGCTAGAGCAAGTGCTGATCAACCTGTTCGCCAATGCCGCCGAAGCAATCGGGCCGTATGCTGACCCGCGGATAGTGGTGCGAACCCGGTTTGCCAGTGGCTTGCAGCTCCACCGCGCTTCTGATGGCAGTGCGGTTCGCTTGCTGATTGAGCTGCGGGTTAGTGACAATGGCCCGGGAATTGATGCAGCCTTGCGCGATCACATTTTCGAACCGTTCGTGTCGTCCAAAAAGAGCGGGCAGGGGCTGGGTCTGGCACTGGTACGCAGGCTTGTCAGCGACATGAATGGCCGGGTAACCCATGACCGCGATGAAGGCGCCGGCTGGACGCACTTTCGCGTGCATTTACCCATCGCCGATCAGCGCCCCCGCGTGATGCGCGAGGTGGCCGCGTGAACGTGCTGCTGGTCGAGGATGATGCGTCGATTGCGCTGGTGATTACGGCCGCGCTCGAAGCCGAGGACTTTGTCGTCACTTGCTGCGATTCGATCGCCAAGCGCGACCAGTTGCTGGCTGCGCACAGCTATACCGCGCTAGTCACCGACGTAATGCTGTCCGATGGCGATGGGATCGAGACCATCGGCACAGTGAGAAGCCTCGCACCCGATATGCCAATCATCATTCTCTCGGCCCAAAATACCCTCGATACTGCGGTCCGCGCGAGCGATACCGGGGCCTTTGAATATTTCCCCAAGCCGTTCGATCTTGATGAACTGGTGCGCACGGTTCGTGCTGCAATGGGTAATGCTGCCGCGCACGGTGACGAGACTGTCGAAGCGCCGCCGGTCGGATTGCCGCTGGTCGGGCGCTCCGCGCCGATGCAGGCGGTTTACCGGATGATCACGCGGGTCTTGCGCAACGATCTGACCGTGCTGGTGCTGGGCGAAAGCGGCACCGGTAAGGAATTGGTGGCCGAGGCGATCCACCAGCTTGGTCACCGCAAGACCGGGCCGTTCGTCGCAGTCAACACCGCTGCGATCCCGGCGGAGTTGATCGAGAGCGAGCTGTTCGGCCACGAGAAGGGCGCGTTTACGGGCGCGGTCGCGCGGCACACCGGTAAGTTTGAACAAGCCCAGGGCGGCACACTGTTCCTCGATGAAATCGGCGATATGCCAATCGCCGCGCAAACCCGGCTGCTGCGCGCGTTGCAATCGAGCCAGATCCGCCGCGTGGGCGGGCGCGAGGAAATTGCGGTCGATGTGCGGATTGTCGCCGCGACCAACCGTGATTTGGCCCCATTGATCGCCGGTGGAACGTTTCGGGAAGACCTCTACTACCGGCTCAACGTTGTGCCGATTACCATGCCACCGCTGCGTGAACGGCCCGACGATGTGCCTGCTCTGGCACGGCATTTCCTCCAGTTAGCAGCCGCTGAAGGCCTGCCGCGCCGTCGGCTGAGCGATGGCGCCGTCGCTGTGTTGTCGCGCCAACCTTGGCGCGGCAATGTTCGAGAATTGCGCAATTTTATCTTCCGATTGGTTCTGCTGGCGCGCGAGGACCGAATTGGCAGCGCCGCGTTAGAGCCACTACTTCGACCGACTTTGGGAGAACCGGGCGAGGGGGGAAATCTGGGCGATGCCGTGGAGCGCTGGTTACTCGACAATCCGCTTCCGCTCGGCGCTGTTTACGACGCCGCACTGGCCGCTTTCGAACGCCCGCTGTTTGAAGCCGTCCTCCGCCAGACCGGCGGCAACCAACTGCGCGCCGCCAAGCATTTGGGTATAAATCGAAACACCCTGCGCAAGCGTTTGACCGAACTGGTCATTGATCCGGCGCTGCTCCAGCGCTGAACTGGGCGTCGGATGCGGCGAATTGCCTTGCATAAAGGCAACAGTGGTGTTGTAATCGAGCAACGATGGTAGAGGCAAAAGTTCCCGCACGTAACCGCGCTTGGCCCCGGTTTTGGCGCAAAGTTCAAGTAGCTGCTCGCCGTTCCAATTTGTTTCCGATCCTTGCTATCTGTGCGGTTTCCGGATTTCTTATTATGTCCGCGGTCACATGGTACGCGGTGTTTGCGCAGTCCGATCACAGGCAACCGTTACCTACCGATCTTACCGCGACGTTGCTGGTCGGCACTTTGGTGCCAGCGATGGCATGTCTTATTCTTCTTGGCCGTTGGCTGGCATTGCAACGCGCCGCCGAAGACGTTGGCCGCAGCGGACAACTGCATGTCCGACTGGTGTTTCTATTCTCGCTGATCGCGGCGGTTCCGACCTTGCTGGTGGTGATCTTCGCCTCATTCCTGTTCCAGTCCGGGGTTGAATTCTGGTTCTCGGACAAATCGCGCGGACTGCTCGAGAATGCCAACCAGCTGGCGCGCGGCTATTACGAGCAAACGCAAAAAGACATGGAATACGAAACGCTGGCGATGGCTGCCGATCTGGGCGATTTCCTTAGCCAAGACACCATCGCCAGCCCGGCCTTCCCCGAGTACTATTCGTACCAGGTCCACCACCGCAAACTCGACGAATCTACCATTCTGCAAAAGGGCCAGGACGGCGTGTTGCGCCGCCCGGCAATCGCCAGCGGACCAATGTCTTTGAGCGAAAACGTCTCGGCCGACGTGCTCCGCCAGCTCGACCGCGGTGAACGGATCGTCGTCAGTTCGACAGCCAACTCGATCCAGGCGGTTACGCCGATTGATCGCCGCGCGGGCATATACCTTTATACCGAACGCAAATCCGACCTGCTCTCCGCCGGGCACGCGCAGAACATCGTGCGCGCTTATGACGAGCTGACTCAGCGCACCCGCATCCAGCAATTGCGCTTCAATGTGGCCTTGTTCGTTGCCAGTTTGGCGCTGGTCGGATTGTCGGTGTGGTTCGCGTTGCGCTTTGCTGACCGGCAAGTGAAACCGCTCTACGACCTGGTCGATGCTGCGCGTCAGGTGGGCGCTGGCAATTTCACCATGCGGGTAGAAGGGCGTACCGGCGCTGATGAGGTCGGGCTGCTCAACCGGGCATTCAATCGCATGACCCAGCAGCTTGAGCGGCAAAACCACGCGCTGGTCGGCGCCAACCAGCAACTCGATGAACGCCGCGCGTTCACCGAAGCTGTGCTCGAATCGGTCACGGCCGGAATCATCAGCACCAATGCCAAGGGCGAAATTCGCCTGATCAACAGTTCGGCGCATAAACTACTGCTTGACCGAGATACACCGCCGCCAATCGGAACCCGCCTGGCGGCGATCGCCCCGCAAATTGCCAGCCTGGCCGAAAGCGATACCGAGGGCGGAATTGTGCAGTATTCAAAGGGGAGCGAACTGCTTACACTAGCCGTCAAATCAACCCGCTCGGCGGCTGGCGATGTGATTACCTTCGAGGACATCACGCGCCAACTAATCGATCAGCGCCAAGCCGCCTGGTCCGACGTTGCGCGGCGGATCGCGCACGAGATCAAGAATCCGCTGACCCCGATCCAGCTCGCCACTGAGCGGCTCAAACGGCGCTACCGCAAGCAACTGACCACGGATGGCGAGCTGTTTGAGGAACTGACCGGCACGATCATCCGCCAGGTCGGTGAATTGCGCCGCATGGTTGACGAATTTTCTTCGTTCGCCCGCCTGCCCAAACCGCTGTTCCGCGGCGAGGATCCGGTTGATCCGGCCCGGCAGGCACTGTTCCTGCAGGAAGTTGCGCACCCCGCAATCAACTTTACATTCGCTGCCGACGCCGACCTTGGGATCATCGCTTGCGACCGGCATCAGTTCGGCCAGGCCATGACTAATGTGCTCAAGAACGCTGTGGAAGCGGTCGAGGCGCGAGTGAAGCAGGAAGACGTCACCTGGCGCGGCCAGATCATGGTCACACTGAAGGGCGGCCCCGAAGACGTGCTGGTGATCATTGCCGACAACGGCATCGGTTTGCCGCAGGACCGCGAGCGGATTGTCGAACCATATGTGACCACGCGCGAGAAGGGCACCGGGCTCGGCCTCGCTATCGTCAACAAGATTGTTGAGGAGCACGGCGGTGAGATGAGTTTTGCTGGGGGTAATCCCGACGGTGCCGTAGTGACGATGCGCTTTGCGCGCGATCCGCTGGAGGGCAAGCGAGGCTCCGAAGCGGCTGAATAGATGTGTGAATTGAGGTAAGACTGATGGCGCTCGAAATCCTGATCGTAGATGATGAACGCGATATCCGTGAACTTGTGGCCGGCGTGCTGAGCGACGAAGGATATGAGTGCCGTGTGGCGGGTGACAGCACCTCGGCGCTGGCGATGATCGATGAGCGCCGCCCCAGTCTGGTCCTGCTTGATGTGTGGCTGCACGGCAGCCCCATGGACGGGCTCGAAGTCCTCGACGCGATCAAAAGCCGCGAACCTGATCTCCCGGTGATTATCTTTTCCGGCCACGGCAGCATCGACACCGCAGTATCTGCGATAGGCCGCGGCGCGATGGACTTCATCGAAAAGCCGTTCGAGGCCGAACGCCTGCTGATGCTGGTCGGCCGCGCGACGGAGACCGAGCGGCTGCGGCGCGAAAACGCCCGCTTGCGCGAAGGCTTCGTCACTGCCGATGAATTTACCGGCAACAGTACCGCGATCAACCAGGTCCGCGCTACGCTTAAGCGGATCGCCAACACCGGCAGCCGCTTGCTGATCACCGGTCCGGGCGGATCGGGCAAAGAGGTTGCCGCGCGGCTTCTGCATAGCTGGAGCGGCCGCGCCGAACACGCCTTTGTCACAGTCAATTCAGCGCGAATTACGCCCGAACGCTTCGAACAGGAGCTGTTCGGTGAGGAAGCCAATGGCAAACTGGTGCGCGCAGGCCTGCTCGAAATGGCCGATGGTGGCACACTTTACCTCGATGAAGTGGCGGATATGCCGCTTTCAACGCAGGCACGGATCCTTCGCGTTCTTACCGAACAGGCCTTTGTCCGCGTGGGCGGCAACCGTCAGATCCGCGTTGATGTCAGGGTCGTCTCTTCGACCGCCCGTGCTCTGGAGCGCGAAATCGCGGATCGCCGGTTCCGCGAAGACCTGTTTTACCGACTTAATGTGGTGCCGGTAACAATCCCCTCGCTGGCTGAACGGCGCGAGGATATTCCGATGTTGGCCGATCACTTCTTCGCACGCTTTGCTGCTGATCAAGGCGTGGCGCCGCCAGACGTCGGCATAGAGGCGATGGCCGCGCTGCAAAGCTATGAATGGCCGGGGAACGTCCGGCAGCTCCGCAACGTAGTCGAGCGAACCATCATCCTCACCCCGCGCGATCGGCTCGCGCGGATCGAAGCCGATATGCTGCCCAGCGAAGTGCTGTCGGGCCGGATCAGCGGCGATAGCGGGATGCCATCGCTGATGGGGGTGCCATTGCGCGAGGCGCGGGAGAACTTCGAGCGCGAATATTTGCGAGTCCAAATTCGGCGTTTTTCGGGAAATATTTCGCGAACAGCGAGTTTTATTGGGATGGAACGCTCAGCCTTGCACCGCAAACTCAAGTTGCTGGGCATGGTTGATCGCCGCGACGACGAAGATGAAGGTGCAGTCGAAGTGCAGCTTTGACGCAACCAAGTAGCACAAAGGACGTTTACGTTGGGCAAACGCTGCGATAGAATTGCGTGATAGCCGGTCCCCCGTTCGCAGGGTGGGCCAGATTGCGGACCGTATTGGCGGCCGCCAACAAAAAAGGACACGTACGATGACCTCACGGACACTCACGCCACGCCCGCGCGCGGCTAAGGAAGAAGTCGAAATGAACGAGGCCGCACCGCTCTTGGCGCTCGCTCCAACTCCTGGCCCAGCGAACGGTAAGGGCCAGAACCTTCAAGACCAGTTCCTTAACCTGCTGCGCAAGAACAAAGTCCCGGTGACGATGTTCTTGGTTAAAGGTGTCAAGCTGCAAGGGATCATCACCTGGTTCGACAATTTTTCGATCCTGCTGCGCCGCGATGGCCAGGCCCAACTGGTGTACAAGCATGCAGTCTCTACGATCATGCCCAGCCTGCCAATTGATTCTGCCCAGTTCGGCAGCGCGGTGGAAGGCGGCAAAAAAATTCGGCTGCTACAGGACGTGTTTCTCTCCAGCGTGCGGGAGAGCCGGGTGCAAGTGACCATGTTCCTGGTCAACGGCGTAATGCTGCAGGGGCGGGTCGCCGCGTTCGACCTGTTCTGCATGCTGCTCGAGCGCGAGGGTTATGTGCAGCTGGCTTATAAACACGCGGTGTCAACGATCCAACCGCTTGCCCCGATCGATCTGATGGGTGACAGCGACGAAGGCGAACTGACCTGATTTTCGGGGAGGAAACCGATGGCGAAGTGTCGCGCGGTGCGCGAGCACTGATCGTCTATCCTGAGTTTCGGGGCCGGGGCGGCGCATCCACCGACAGCGCCGCCCGGTTAGAAGAAGCACACGGCTTGGCTTTGGCGATTGGCCTGGTCGTGGTGGATGCATTCGTCATCCCAATTCGCGAAGCCCGCGCGGCAACTTTGTTCGGTGAAGGCCAGATTGCCAATATAGCTATCGCCTGCAATCAGGATGAAGCGGAACTGGTGATCGTCGATGGCAGCCTGTCGGCGATCCAGCAGCGCAATCTGGAAGAAAAGCTCAAGCGCAAGGTGATCGACCGGACCGGGCTGATCCTCGAGATTTTCGGTGAACGGGCGGCTACTGCCGAAGGGCGCTTGCAGGTCGAACTGGCGCATCTGGATTACCAGGCCGGACGGCTGGTACGCAGCTGGACCCACCTAGAGCGGCAGCGCGGCGGATTCGGCTTTCTGGGCGGACCGGGCGAAACCCAGATCGAAGCAGATCGCCGGCTGATCCGCGATCGGATGGCCAAATTGCGCCGCGATCTGGAGCAAGTCCGCCGCACGCGCGGACTCCACCGCAGCCGCCGCGAAAAAGCACCGTGGCCAGTGATTGCGCTAGTCGGCTATACCAACGCTGGCAAAAGTACGCTGTTCAACCGGCTGACCGGCGCATCGGTGATGGCTGAAGACCTGCTGTTTGCCACGCTCGATCCAACCATGCGCAGTCTGCGCCTGCCAGGGGTGGACAAGGCGATCCTGTCGGACACTGTCGGATTCATTTCGGATCTGCCCACGCAATTGGTTGCCGCCTTCCGGGCAACGCTCGAAGAGGTTAGCGCGGCCGACGTCATCGTGCACGTTCGTGACATGGCGAACCCCGATAGTCCGGCGCAGAAACAGCAGGTGCTGACGATTTTGCACGAGCTGGGGCTGATCGAAGCGGAAGGCGGCGAACTTACCATTCCACTGATCGAGGCGTGGAACAAATGGGATTTGCTGGCGCCCGATCAAGCCGCCGATTTGCTCAACCAAGTGCAAGCGCGCGGCGAGACAGTGGTGGTGCCGGTATCGGCACTGTCCGGTCAAGGCTGCGACGATTTGCTTGAAGCGATAAGCAAGTCGCTTACCCAGCACGCGAAGGTTCACAGCATTATCCTACCGGCGCGCGATGGTCAGCGATTGGCGTGGCTGCACGCGCACGGCGAAGTGGTCAACGAGGTTGAAGCCGGTGACGATGAGCGCGGCCCGCTGCGGCGGATCGAAGTGCGGCTTGATCCGCGCGAATTAGGCCGCTTTGCCCGGCTCTGACGCTTTGACTTCATTCCACAGCGCGTCTTGTTGATCGAGCGTCAGCGCAGCGAACTGCTGCCCGCGCGCCGCGGCTAGCGCCTCCATCGCGCGGAAGCGGCGCTCAAACTTGCGGTTCGCGGCGCGCAGGGCATCCTCTGGCGCGATGCCGTAAGCGCGGACCAGATTGACCGCAGCGAACAGCAAGTCGCCCGCTTCTTCGGCTTGCTGTGCCGGGGTTTCGGCAGCGGCTAGCTCGGCCATTTCTTCGCGCAATTTGTCCGCCGGACCTGAGCGGTCGGGCCAATCAAATCCGGTGCGCGCGGCGCGTTTCTGCAATTTTTCGGCGCGGAGCAGGGCGGGCAAAGCCTGCGCGACACCGTCCATAACGCCGCAGTCGCCCTTAGCGGCACGTTCTGCGGCCTTGAGGCTTTCCCAGCGAGTTTCGCGCGATCGGCCAGGGTCTGGAGCATCGCCGAAGATGTGCGGGTGGCGGGTTTCCATTTTTAGCGAGATCGCCTCGGCCACGGCGGTGAAATCGAACTGGCCGGATTCCTGCGCGATCCGGGCGTGGAACACGACTTGGAGCAGCAAATCGCCGAGTTCGTCCTTGAGCGCAGTCATGTCATTGCGCTCGATCGCGTCGGCTACTTCGTAGGCTTCCTCAATGGTGTACGGCGCGATGGTAGCAAAGCTTTGCGCCTGATCCCATTCGCAGCCGCGCACCGGATCGCGCAGCCGGGCCATGATAGTCAACAGCCGATCAAGCGCCACGAGGGCAGAAGGGGGTATGGTTGGTTGGGACATTTCAGATTGATAATATATATTATGTTAAATTAGAAACTGACGGAGAGTACAGCGGACAGCGGCCCTCACAATTTCGCCTGGCTGATGATCAGGGTCAAAACCGCGATAATGCCGGCCCAGATCAGTGCCATCTTAAACATTTGATCCCGGCCCAACGCGTGACCCCGCAGCGCTCGCCAGTTCAGCATCAAAACCATCAGCGTGCCAATCACGACAGCGATCGTCGCCCCAGTGCTCATCATGCCGCAACCTCCAGACCGTCGTAGCCGACCAGGACATGCGCCGGAACTTCACCGCACAGCGTGGCGTAATCCATGCTTTTGTCGAGGTGCGTCAACACCGCTTGACTCGCACGGGCCGCTTCAGTCAATTCCAACGCCATAGCCAGATTGGCATGAGTTGGATGGGGATTTCGGCGCAAACAATCGACGACCAATACATCAACGCCCGCGAAAAGATCGACCATTTCCCGCCGAATTTCGCTGAAATCTGTTGCATAACCTATTGATTTTCCATCACAATCGAAGCGGAACGCCGTGCTTTGCGCCGGTCCGTGAGGCATCTGGCACCATCGCACCCCGAAACCCGCGCACATTCGCAGCGGTTCCAGCGGTTCGAGCGACAGGATTGTCGGATAGCCTTCTTGCCCGGCAAAAGCATAACCGAACCGCAGCCGCAGCCGCCGAGCGGTCTCCTCGGCGGCGTAACCCGGGATTGGCGCCGCGCGACCATAGCGCAGTACCCGCAGATCATCGATCCCGTGGACGTGATCGGCATGGTCGTGAGTCCAGAATACCGCATCGATCCGGTCGATCCCGCCATCGAGCAGTTGGTTGCGCAGATCGGGCGAAGTATCCACCAACAGTCGGCTTCCCGTCGAATTTTCGACCAAGATCGACACCCGCGAACGGCGGTTTTTGGGCTCCGAAGGATCGCACAAACCCCAGTCATTGCCCACGCGCGGCACCCCGGTCGAAGTGCCGCAGCCCAACAGGCGAACCTTCACAAGCCCGCCTTGGTGAACAGCCGCGAGAAATTTCGCGTGGTGGTTGCAGCCAAATGTTCGGGCGTTACGCCGCGCAAGGCGGCCACGAACCGCGCCGTGTCAGCCACAAACCCGGGCTCACACATCCGCCCGCGATGCGGCACCGGGGCGAGAAACGGTGCGTCAGTTTCAACCAAGAAGCGATCTTCTGGTAATTCCGCGGCGATGGCCTGCAAGTCTTTGGCATTCTTGAATGTCACGATCCCTGACAAAGAAATCGTCAAACCCAGTTCAAGCACTTGGCGGGCAAAATCGGCGGAGGCAGTGAAGCAGTGGATCAAGGCCGGGAACGCCCCCTGCTCGAGCTCATCACGCAGGATCGCCGCAGTGTCTTCCTCGGCGTCGCGCGTATGGACGATCAGCGGCAGTCCGGTTTGCCGGGCCACAGCAATATGGCGGCGCAGTAAGGCTTGCTGGGTTTGACGGTCAGACTTGTCGTAGTAGTAATCGAGCCCGGTTTCGCCGATCGCGATAACTTTGCGGTGCTCGGTCGCCGCCAGCAACGCCGCTTCGCCCAGATCGGCGTGGCCATCGGCCTCATGCGGGTGAATCCCGACCGAAGCCCAGACATCGGCCTCGCGCTCCGCAGTCGCAATCACCTGGTCCCACTCGCTCAGCCGGGTCGAAATCGACAGGAAGCCTCCCACCCCAGCCGCACGCGCGCGTTCCAGCACCCCCGCCTGATCCTCGACCAAGCCCTTGTATTCAAGGTGACAATGCGAATCAATCAGCATCAGATGGCGGCCACTGCGGGCAGTTCGAGCCGAGGAAACAGGGGAACTGGCTGAGCAATTGTCGAACGGGGATTGCCGGGATTGCCATTTGCAATCCAATCATAATTGCGGTCCGTCTCGCAAACTCCCATTGCTTCGAGCAAGCGCTGGGCTGATTCTGGTGCAATTGGCAGTAGCCCAATGGTAAGGTCAGTAATGCAGCGGAAAAGGGTCCCCAGCACTTGGGCCATTCGCACTAGATCGGTCTTCTTGAGTGTCCAAGGTGCCATTTCATCGATGTAAGCGTTGCAGGAAAAAACAGCTTTCATCCATGCGTCGATGCCAGTCGAAAATGACAAATCGTCAAATTCACGGCGCACATCATTGAGTACTGCGCTTCGGACAAATGCACGAAGTTCCCTGTCCTCCGGTGCATTCCCCCATGCTGGAACTTCCCCGTCCAAATTTTTGAAAATAAGCGACAAAACCCGTTGCGCCAGATTGCCGAAGCTGTTCGCAAGCTCGGCATTGCAGCGCGTAACGATAGCTTCCTCGCTCCAGGTGCCGTCCTGCCCGAAGCTGACTTCGCGCATGAAGAAATAGCGCAGCGCGTCAACACCATAGCGGTCGGCCAGTTCGATCGGGTCAACGACGTTGCCGAGCGACTTCGACATCTTCTCACCGCCTCGCGCGAGCAGAAACCCATGCCCGAACACCTGTTTGGGCAGCGGCAATTTGGCCGACATCAGGAAGGCTGGCCAATAAACTGTGTGGAACCGCACGATATCCTTGCCGATCAAGTGCAAGTCGGCCGGCCAGTATTTGCCCCATTCGCCGCTTTGATCGGGATATCCCAGCGCACTCATATAAGCAGTCAGGGCATCAACCCAGACGTACATCACGTGATCGGGCGAGCCGGGAACTTTCACCCCCCAGTCAAAGCTGGTGCGCGATACGCTGAGATCGCGCAGCCCGCCTTCGACGAATTTGAGCACCTCATTGCGGCGGCTTTCTGGGCGAATAAAGTCGGGATTGGCGGCGTAATGATCGAGCAGCGGCTGCGCATAGTTTGACAGCTTGAAGAACCAGCTTTCCTCGGCGGTCCATTCAACCGGCGTCCCTTGCGGGGAAAGCTTGACGCCCCCTTCCCCAGCGATCAGTTCTTTTTCCTCGTAAAAGGCCTCGTCACGGACCGAATACCAGCCTTCGTACCGATCAAGGTAAAGATCACCGTTGGCTTTCATTGCTTCCCAAATCGCCACACTGGCGGCATGGTGTGCTGGTTCGGTGGTGCGGATAAAATGGTCATAAGATACGTTCAGTTTATCGCACATATCTCTGAAGTAAGACGACATTTCGTCGCACAATTCCTGCACTTCCACGCCTTGTTCACGGGCGGTCTTGACCATCTTGAGGCCGTGCTCGTCAGTACCAGTGACAAACCGCACGTCGCGGCCCTGCATACGTTGAAATCGCGCAATCACATCGGCGGCGACCGCTTCATAGGCATGGCCGATGTGCGGCCGGCCATTCGGGTAAGCGATTGCAGTGGTAATGTAATAGGGTTCGGCCATGGCCGGAGTTGCACTTTCTGGCTGGTTCAAGCCGTCTCTCTAGGCATGGCCAGCGCGGCCAGCAAGGCCCCGAGCTCCATCGCCACCAGCCCGGGATCGAAATTGTAGGTCGGCAATTGCGCGCCCAGCCGCACCAATTGCCCGTGGGCGTCGATCACCGCGCCGTCGCGCGCGACATCGCACCCCAGCTGCGCGGCGATCACTGCCCGGGCCAAATCGATGGTCGCCTGCTGGCGCTCACGGTCGGGCCTGGCCCCGATTTCTTCGGCCAAGGCCCCGCGCAGCGCGAAATGCTCGTCACCCTCGGTGATCAGCCGCTGCATCAGCGCGTGGACTTGCCCCAGATCCTGCGCGACAAATTCCAGCGCTGCGCCGGGCGAGCCTTCGGCAGCGGCAACTGCGGCGGCGCGGGTCGCCGCGTCAGCCTCAGGCGCTTGCTCGCACAGGATCGCGTCGATTTGATCGCTGGTCAGCGGGGCAAACCGGAGCACCCGGCAACGCGAGCGCAGCGTTGGCAGCAGGCGCCCCAAACGGTGTGTGACGAGCAGGAAAAACGTCCCTTCGGGCGGTTCCTCAAGGCTTTTGAGCAAGGCATTGGCAGCGTTCCGTTCCAGATCATCCGCCGGATCAATGATGATCGCGCGGCGGCTGCCCAGTGTGGGCCGGGTGGTCAGGCGGCGCTGGAGGGTGCGCACCTCATCGATTGGGATCGAGCGCTTACGGCGATAAGGCTGGCCATCCTCGCGCTTCTTGACTTCTTCATTGTTCTCAGGCGGATGCTCGGGGATCAGAATATCGGGATGCGCCTCGATCCGAGGCTGCGTGATGCCGGGTTCGGCCACCAGTTCGGCTGCCGCCGCGCGCGCGAACTGCGCCTTGCCCAGGCCTTTTATTCCGCTCAAAATCCAGGCGTGATGCATTCGCGCCGATCCCAGCGCGCTGTGCCATTCGCGCCAGGCCTCGTCATGGCCGACCAGCACGCTCATGGTGTGGTTAGCAGCGGAGCCAGCGCTGCCACTACGGCGCAATGAACTTGGTCCGCCGAACCGTCGCCCGCGATATGTGCGAATCGCTCTGGTTGGGCGGCGGCAAGCGCGGCGAAGCCTTGCGTGACCCGGGAGTGGTAAGCGGCATTGCGCCCGCCAATCCGGTCGGCTGCTTCGCCATCGCGTGCGTTGGCGCGGGCCGCTGCGGTTTGCGCTGAGACCTCGATTAACAGGGTTAAATCGGGCAGCAGGCCCTGACTACCCACGGCATGCAACGCCATTACTTCGGCATCCTCCAGCCCGCCAGCACCGCCCTGATAGGCCCGGCTCGAATCGACAAAGCGGTCGCAGATCACCCATTGCCCGGTATCGAGCGCGGGTATGATCAGCCGCTCGACATGGTCAGAGCGCGCAGCGGCAAACAGCAGCGCCTCGGCGCGCGGATGCCAGCCCTCCCCTTCAGTGCGGAGCAGCAGGCCGCGAATGGCTTCGGCCCCTGGGGTTCCGCCGGGCTCTCGTGTGACAACGCAACTTATGCCGCGTTCGTCAAGGGCAAGCGCGAGCAAGCCAGCCTGGGTGCTTTTGCCCGCCCCCTCGCCGCCTTCGAAGGCGATAAATTTGCCGCGCGTCATACCAGCGGTCCTAGCAGGCCATTGGCGATCCTGTCGATTGGTCCTGTTATGATAACAGTCCAAGGGTTCATCAGCGGAACGGTATCCACTTGCTGGCCAGTAAAGCTCGGTTAGCCCAATGACTCGCTGACGATTGGCAGGTGGTGCCTTGAGCTGGCCGCAGGGCCAAATCCGGCCCTTCCCCTGCCCTGCCGATTTCTCGGCACGTCCAACGTAAAACTGTTGCAGGCCGGACGGTGCATCAGCGCGGTGAGGTTGAAGCGCTTAGTCCGTGCGCTGGATTCGGGCGTCGCTATACCCGGCGGCCTTGGCCTTCACCAGCGCCGCCTTGGCTTCGGCGTCTGAGGCGTAGGGGCCCAACCGCACCCGCCATAACTTGCCCACCGGGCTGACCGACCCGGCGATCTTGCTGGCCGCGGCCTGAGCATGGGCGCGGTTGGCAAAAGCGCCCACCTGCACCGCATATTTGCCATGCACGGGAGCTACAACGGACTTTGACAGCGGAATGAGGGCGGGAACCGGCGCTGGCTTTGGTAGTGGCGTTAGCAATGGTTTGAGCAGCGGCTTGCCGGGCTTGCCTTTTACCGGGACCGGCGCACGCGGTGTGGTTGGCTCGGGTATCGGGTTCGCCAGCAGCGGGGCAGGAATGATGCCTTCCTGCTGATCGAGTTTGCGGACGAGAACTGTCAGCAGCGATTTGGGCGTATCCATCCGTGCGGGAGCAGGTTGGCTCATCCTCAGCAAGGCGCGGTCCTGTTCAACCGGGTTGACCCGGCGCACCCGGATCGGCGCGCGCGGCATACCCGCTACGCCAAGCTGCGCGGCGGCCCCCGGCGAAAGTTCGAGCAGCGCCTTGCCGCGCATCGGCCCGCGCCGCTCAACCCGCACCAGGATGGTCTTGCCGGTGTCGAGCGCCGTCACTTCAACATAGCTTGGCAGCGGCAACGAGCGATGGGCAGCTGAAACAGCGCTTCCGCCGTCGGGGCCCACCTCGGCATAGCCCACCGCATCATAGTTCATCGTATCGGACGGGGTGTAGGTGATTCCATCGACGGTGAACGGCGCGCCGATCACCATGGGATAGTCGGCCGCGGGTCCGCCCGTGCCAGTGACCGTGTGCCCAGCATCGTACGGCCGCGCGCCGCCGCCGCATGCGGCCAGCAGGCTCAGCGCTGCAAGCGGCAGGAATTTTTCAGCGGACAATCTCATCTGCAAGCAACCCCACCGATAGTGCGTAGTAGTTCGAACAGTTATATTGCAGGATAACGCGATAATTCCCGGTTAACAGGAATGCACCATTACCTGCGCCGTCGGGTTCGAACAGCGTAGCCATGGTATGATCGGCAATCGGTGCTTGCGGTGAAAGGCCCAGCGCGCGCCATTCGGCAACAGTCCGCCATGCCGAATGCCGGGCATGGACCTGGCGGCAGCTCGGGGCTTCAAGCTTCTCGGTCAGCGCCATCCGATTGAACGCCGCCGGGACTGAAACCCGCACCCCCCACGGCTCGCCTCGGCGCCAGCCGGCGTCACGGAAGTAATTGGCGATCGAGGCCAGCGTATCGGCGCGGCTATTCCAGATGTCGGCCCGGCCATCGCCGTCCCCATCGCGCGCAAGCCGCAAATAAATCGTCGGCAAAAACTGGGGATTGCCGAACGCCCCGGCCCAGCTGCCGACCATCTGACTGCGCGTCACACCGCGATCAGCCATTTTAAGCAGCGCGATAAATTCGTCCGCAAACAGCTCGCGGCGGCGGCCTTCGTAAGCCAGCGTGGCGAGCGAGCGAGCGAGGTCGAAATCGCCCTTAACCCGGCCATAAAATGTCTCATGGCCCCAGATCGACAGGAGAATCTTGCGTGGTACGCCGTATTCCGCCTCGATTGCCGGGGTCAGCGCAGCGGTTTCGGCGAGCATATTGCGCCCGCCATCGATCCGCGCGGCATCGACGTGTTCGCGGTAATAGGGCCAAAATGCCGGCGGTGAATTGGACGTGCTGCCCGGCTGCGCGCGATCGAGCGCGATCACGCGTGGGTTGACGGTCAGTCCGCTGGTCATCGCCGCAATCGTCGGCTCGCTGACCCCTTCCCCGCGCGCCCGCGCACTAAGCAACTGCAAGTATCCCTGAAAACCCTCCGCTTCATCTACCGGCTGAGCGGGCACCGGCTGAACCACCGGGACGGGTTCTGCTGCTTGTACCTGCGCCGGCACGGCCGCTTGCGGTGCCGATAACAGCGCAACTGCCAGCCCCAGCGGAGCACACAGTTTTAGAGTGCGAACCAAGGTCATCCAATACTGTCGCACATCGCGAGTGATTCGGGAATTGCCCACCACGGGCAAACCCGCTAGCGGCGCGCAAGAGGACAGGTGGCCGAGTGGTTTAAGGCAGCGGTCTTGAAAACCGCCGTGGGTGAAAGCTCACCGTGGGTTCGAATCCCACCCTGTCCGCCAGTTCCTGTTTCGCCGACTACCGCGAACATGCATCTAACCCCAGATTTGTCGTCAAATATTGCACTTTAGGTTTACGTTACCGGCCCTTGACATTCGCTAGGTGCCGAGCCTTAGTGTGGGGATGAAAGTGGGGACACGTGGGAAAGCTTACTGCGCTCAAAGTCAAGAATTTGAAGGTAGCCGGTCGCTACGGTGATGGTGACGGCCTAATGCTGGACGTTAAAACCAGCGGCGCGAAAAGCTGGGTCGTGCGCTTGCAGCGTGATGGTCGCCGCAGGGATTTTGGCCTTGGTTCCACAAAAGACGTTACGCTTGAGCAAGCTAGGGACCTAGCGCGGGACTACCGCCGCCGTGTTCGCTTGGGGCGGGACCCGGCTGCTGAACGACGCCGCCAGCTTCAATCCGTACCCACTTTTGAGGCCGCAGCTAGAGAGTTGTATGGCGAGTCAAAGGGTAGCTGGAGGAATGGCAAACACGTCAAGCAGTGGATGAGTACGCTTGAGAAGGATGCCTTCCCGGCCATTGGGGACATGCCCGTAGACGCGGTGGCCACCGAACACGTTCGAGACTTGCTTGCGCGAATTTGGCTTACCAAGCCTGAGACTGCTCGGCGGGTGAGGCAACGCGTGAACATGGTGATGGAATATGCGCAGGGCAAAGGCTGGCGCAGCTTAGCCTTCCCCATGCAGGTGGTGAACCGAGCGCTCCCAAAGCAGCCTAAGCGCGGAATTGGTTTCAAGGCCCTGCACTATAGCAGCGTGCCAGCTTTCTTGCTCGCCCTGCGCGAAAGAACGTCGGTAGGGCGGCTTGCGCTTGAAGCGTTAATCCTAACAGCCTGCCGGTCTGGTGAAATCAGAGGAGCGCAATGGGATGAGGTAGATTTTGAGGCTAAAAGGTGGACCATCCCAGCAGAAAGAATGAAGACTGGCGTCACCCACGTGATACCTCTGTCATCAGCAGCGATTGACGTATTCCACCGAGCGAAGGCTTTCTCAACTCCGGCAAGCGATCTGATTTTTCCGGGCTTAAAGCCAAACAGTCCGCTTAGCGATATGACGCTTTTGAAGGTAGTGCGCGATGCTGGCGTGGACGATACCGTCCATGGGTTTCGATCATCCTTTAGGGACTGGGGTGCCGAGAAATCGGGCGTACCGGGTGAAGTGATCGAAGCTGCTCTTTCCCACACCAATCCGAACAAGACTGAGGCTGCTTATCTCAGAACTACGTTTTTCGACCAAAGGGTTCCACTGATGGAAAGCTGGTGCAGGTTTTGTTTCAACTCGGCCAGCGGCGTACCGGCTAAGCACCACGGTTAAACGAAAGCTGATTAGCCCGGATTATTCATGAGCGGGGGTATTTGGCGTTGGCGAACGTAGCTTAACTTACTG
>JAYVML010000021.1:0-2693 GCA_043758955.1 Novosphingobium sp.
CCCCCAAAAGGACCAACCTATCCACTGGCAGACTTTTACGCCGCCCCGCTCAGCACAATGCCCGCGCTCCAGTGGCTGGTTTTGTCACCGCCCTGCACAGGTGGCTTATGGTGACGTCTCGGTGCGCTCGACTCCTTGCTCTAGGTCGTTCCGAAATTCACCAATCATCAGCGAGGATTGGCTCCGGAGCACAATGTCTGCAATCGGGTCGAACTGCAGCAGGGGCCGAAGTTTGTCCCGACTGCCAATGTCGGGGTTGGTTTCGATCCGCGAGCGGCCCTTGGCCTTGGCCATAAACAGCGCCAGCTCGGCGTGCTTGACCGTGCTGTCGGTCGACCGGGCGATACCGGCGATGCCGACACTGGTTGAAACCGCGAAATTGCCGCCCAACGCCGCTCCCCCCGCCTCGGCCAGGGTTTCGACGATCGGTATGCAGGCCGCCGCCGCGGCTTCGGGCATCAGCCCGGGCATGATCACCCCGAAGCGCTCGCCGCCGACCCGCGAAATGATGTCATCGCTGCGGGTTATCGCACGCAGTAGTCCGGCGAATGCACACAGCAGATCGTCCCCCGCGCTTTGCCCGAAGCGCATGTTGAGTGTCATGAAATGATCGATATCGAACAGCGCGAGCGCTGCGCGGTGCGGGCTGTCCACCAGATGATCGAGCATCGCGACGAATGCGATACGGTTGGTCAGACGGGTCAGCGGATCGGTAAATTCGGCAGCGAACAGGCGCTCTTCGAGCGATTTGCGCGTGGCGATGCAGCGCATCAACACCAGCGCGCCATAGATCCGGCCATGCTGATCGGTCATCGGGCGGACCTGCGTTTCGAACCACTGCTCCTTGCACCCGTTGTGAACTGCGGGAAGTTCCACCCAGACGCCGCTGCCCTTTCCCGTGATCGCGGCGCTGTGTTCGTCCTCGATCAAATTGCAATAGTCGGGGTGAACGAGGTCGCGCACGTGCGGCCCGATCAACATCGCCGGCAGCGTCAAGCCAAGCCGCTCGAGCGCCGGCGAGGCGGCGAGCACGAAGCCGCGGCGATCGGTCTTGAGAATGATATCTGTCGAATGGTCGGCAAGCAGGCAATAGAGCGCCGAGCGCTCCTGCAACGTGAATTCGATGCGCATGCGCTATTCACCCCCAAGACCGTGCACCCGGTTTCCCCGTCAAGCTGCCTTGACAGACCGAACGAAGCGGTCGCCCCACCCATGACCCGCGGCTTGTAAAGCGGGTCGGCCACAGTTAGGCAAGTTAGCTAACATGACTAACAAATACCTTATCTTTCAATAGGATAACTGTGATTCGGCGCGATGAAAAGTGGTTAATTCGCGGTGATGCGAATCTTGGGTTTCCGCCGTCAGTCTAAAGCTCGATCGACACCTTCACCCAAGCCGGATCGACGCCATACGCCTTAGCGACCGTGTTGCGCGCTCGGTTGAGCGCCTCAGCCAGCGCTTCGCCGTCGCGCCCGGTCCGGAGTTCGTCCTCGGCCACGCCGAGGAGTTCGGCCAGCGCGGTGGTGCGTTCCGCAGTTGGCCGCGCCTTGCCCTGCTCCCACGCCCAGACCGTCGGCTTGCTGACTTTAAGCAGCGCGGCCAGCGCTTCAAGTGTCAGGCCCTGCTTCTTGCGCAACCGTGCGATGCGGACCGGCAAGGTATCTCCGGGCTCGCCAGGGTCGGGAGCAGAGGTCAGCTGCGAATACAGTTCCAGTGCACTGAGCGCGCTGGTGGGCACCGGCGTGTCGAACCGGCACCCATAGAAGTGCTCACTCGTCCATACGACGTGGGCAGAAGTCTTACCAGCGTGGGGGAGGTCAATCTCGATCCGCTCCGCTTCGGCCAAAGCAACGGCGCTTTCGATCAACAGACCGGTGGCGGAGACATTGTGGATCAGCACCCGCGCGGTCTCGCCCCGGGCGGTAGAACCTTCGGATTCAAACCGCAACTGGCGACGCGCCGCGCGCGGGCGCTTGGGATCGACCGGGAGGTCTTCGAAGTGGGCAGAGATCGGCATGGTTCAGGGCATCTTCCTCGTACCCAGATCGCTACCAAAGCCGTTAAGATCGAGTTACCGGCGAGGCTCCGCGAGCTGCCCCGCGTGAATATTCGGGTGGCCCGTGTAGCCGGCCTGAGTGCGCCCCACCCGGTTCCAGTCGTTTCGTGTCTGCCGATCGCATAAATGAACGAATGACAGGTTTCGGGATAACGACTGGCAACAGTAAATGGCCGGAATGCTGAAGGGTTTCGGGCGCCGTATTCGCTGCAGACCCTGAGAAGCTGTTTGATGCGCTGATCCGAACCCAAATGGACCCACGAAATATTCGCTGGCTGGCGGCGAAATCGCGCCATCTGGGATGGCTGAGGTAGATCGACGGATCAAAGGCGAGCCTTTTACTGTCACGCAGGAAAAACCGCTGCGAAAGAGCGGCTGGAAATGAAGTGATCGACAGAAACTTGTTAGCGTCTGCTTTGTCGTCGTTCGCCGACCAGCCGCCGCAACGAGATTGGAGTGGAAGGGGACGCTCGCGCTGTGGCCCTGATTGAGGTTCTGTGACCTTCGCATTTAGGCGAGCAGTTACTGCAACACGAAGCTGAATGACTGACCGGCCGAGGCCGGTAGGATCATGTGGATGGGCTGAAGCCATCCTTGTGGGTATGGCGGTCGAGATAACGCATGATGATGTCATCGG
>JAYVML010000022.1:0-3571 GCA_043758955.1 Novosphingobium sp.
CCAGGAACAAGTTTTCGACCCGATTGGTCGATCCGAGTGCGTTCGATACCCACATTGTCCTATGTCGATGTTATCAAAGGTCGGGCCACCCAAATTGACCTTGCTGGAAAAGATATTGTCGTTGGTAATACGAACATAATTTCGCATGACTGGCTTCAGGTTGCCGGCCAGGATTGGTTTCCAGCGGTTTACGTGCACGCCATCGGCGCCCAGACGCTTCGCGAAGGCCGCCCCATCAGCCTCGGCTGGTTGCCTGCCTTCTTTGCCGCGATCCTATTTACCGCCCTGCTGTTTAAGGCGCAGTCGCGTCGCCGTGCAACTGTTATCACGCTCACCACAGTTGGCTTGGGTATCGCCGTGCCGTTCGTCCTCGACGCATTTCTCATAAATGCAGATTACATACCAGCGTACCTCCTGTTCGGGATTTCTGCGATCCGCGCGACCTCACACCGCGATCTGCTTGAAGCGAGCCTGCGCAACGCGGGCACGCTCATGCCGAATCTATCGGCGCTGCGCGAAGAACCGCTCGCTGCAACCAAGCCCGTGGTGGCGATGCGAATCCGAAATTATGCCGCGATCGGCGCCAGCTTTGCCGAACCAGCAGAGGATGACCTGGTCTCCGAAGTCGCCCGCAGATTGAACCTGCCGGGAGAGCAAACCATCTTCTATCAAGCCGAGGATGTGCTTTACTGGGTCGGACCGCAACTTCCCGCAACCGAGCTCGTTGGCCATATCGAAGGGCTGGCCCGGCTGATTGAAAGTCAATTTGTCATCCGCGAGCGCAAAATCGACATATATCTCGCCTTTGGGATCGACATGGATTTCGCGCGGCCGATCGCCAACCGGATCGGACGGGCGCTCTTGGCAGCAGACAATGCCGCGGCAAACCAGAAACTGATGATGTTCAACTCCAGTGCGAACGATGCGGATAGCGCCTGGGAATTGTCACTGATGAGCGAACTTGATGCGGCAATCGATGACGGCGACATCTGGATTGCCTATCAACCGCAATTCAACCTGCGCGACAACCGGATTACCGGGGCCGAGGCACTGGTCCGCTGGCAGCATCCGACGCGCGGCGCGATCTCGCCCGAGGCGTTCATTCTGCCCGCAGAAGAGCACAATCGGATCAGCAAGCTGACCTTCCACATCCTCGATGAAGCCACCCGCGCCATCAAGCACATCGTCGCCCTCGATCCGCAGTTCCGGCTCAGCGTCAACATTTCCGCCAACCTGCTGCAGCAGCCCGAATTACCAGAGCTGATTACGCAGGCGCTGGCCCGCACGGGGTTCCCGGCATCGAATTTGACTCTCGAAGTAACCGAATCAGCGCCGTTTAAGGAACACGAACTGGTCAAACGGAACCTTGCCGGGATTGCTGCCGCCGGCATCGACCTATCGATCGATGATTATGGTACCGGCAATGCTACGCTTGAATATATGCGCTCGGTTCCATGCAAAGAGATCAAGATCGACCGACGCTTTATTTCGGGGCTGGTTGCCAACGCAAGCGATTTGCTGTTGGTCGAATCGACGATCGAACTCGCACACGGGCTGGGCCGACGGGTGATTGCCGAAGGGATCGAGAATCCCGAAACGCTGGAACTTCTGCGCACGCTGGGCTGTGACATCGCGCAGGGGTATTATCTGGCCAAGCCAATGCGGATCGCCGCTCTCGAAGCGCTGCTGCAAATCGACGGGCGCATCCAGGCTGCCTGACCGAACCATAGACGGTTCAACTAAAGCTCCAATCAACACGAGCGACGGGCCTGAGCGGTTCGGGCAAAACGGCTGAGTTCTGTTTCGACCCGACAGGCCGTTGGTGGGGCGAACCAAGTTCACTCTTGCCAAAAAATTTCCGCCCGATTCGGCACTGTTCTTAGTACGGTCGTTTCACAGCGCGGATCGCACGATCGCACCCAATTTTTTCTATTACGCTGATTTTGAAGGCAAAGTTCCCAGCTTTGCCGGAAGATTATGGTTAATATTGTCCTATTGATTTTGGTTAGTAATTCGTTAAACTCAAAAAAGATCGACCCCCAATGGGTTCGGCACCAACAATTAGGAGGCATCCAATGTCTGTTTGGTCTTGGCTGGAAACAGCTTTCGGTAGCCGCTAAGCGCTGACACGAGTTTCTAACGGCCCTTGCGAAAGCGGGGGCCGTTTTCGTTTGTGCTAGTGCAAATGGAAATGAATCAGGCGATCAGACCGCTCAGCGACTTGTCCAGCATTAGCAATTGCCACAGCAGCCGGCCGTGATCGGCACGACCGGCAAT
The DNA here is from genome assembly GCA_043758955.1 of Novosphingobium sp. Lineage (GTDB taxonomy): Bacteria > Pseudomonadota > Alphaproteobacteria > Sphingomonadales > Sphingomonadaceae > Novosphingobium. Next base: position 2,278 of record JAYVML010000022.1, read on the forward strand.
ATGGTCAGCAGCGATGATGCCCAACTGCTTGGCATCAAACCACCCGGTGCGGGCGAGCGCTGCACTGGAACCAATCGCTCGCGCGCTTCCCGCCAGGGGGCCTCGGAACCACTGCGCGATTGGCATGACGAAGCCCTGCTTGGGCCGATACAGCACTTCATCGGGCAAATAGCGTTGCATCGCCTTCTTTAGCAGCCACTTGCCCTCCCCGCGCTTGGTGCGCAGCCTTTCGGGCAAGGCCGCCGCGAATTCGATTAATCGGTGATCGAGCAGCGGCTCGCGGGCCTCAAGGCCGACCGACATGCTGGTCCGATCAACTTTGGTCAGGATATCGCCGGGCAGCCAGAATTTGAGATCGGCATATTGCGCCCGGTCAAGCCCCGAACGCGCTTGCGCGCTGCTCATCGCCGCTTCGAACGGCTGCTCGGCGCGGTAATCGCCGCGCAGCTTGAGGAACTCGGGCGAATAGAGCACTGCGCGCAGCTCAGGAGGCAGGATCGCCACGGCGCGGGCATAACCCGCCTCGCTGGTTCCGGCGAGGCTGAGTAACGTGGTTTTCGCACGCAGCGGGCGCGGGGCCCAATCGGCTTTGGGATAGGCGGCCCCTATCCCGCCCAACACCGGCCCGCGCAGCGCCTGCGGGGCAAGCCCGCGCAGCCGGTCTTCGGCGCGCTGGAATTTGTGCCGCCGATAGCCCGCAAATGCCTCGTCCGCGCCGTCGCCTGACAGCGCCACGGTCACGCTTTCGCGCGCCAACTGGCATACTCGCCAGGTTGGCAGGGCCGAGGCGTCCGCGAAGGGCTCGTCGAACATCGCCGCTAAGGTATCTATCTGGGCGAAATCGTCGGGCGAAACCTGCCGCGCGCGATGATCGGTGCCAAAGCGGGTGGCGACCTGCTGGGCGTATCCGCTTTCATCGAGCGCGGCGACATCGAAGCCGATCGTGCAGGTTTTGACCGGGGCGCTGCTCGCCTCGGCCATCAACGCGACTACTGCCGAACTATCAACCCCGCCCGATAGAAACGCGCCCAACGGCACGTCGGCCACCATCCGCGAAGTGACCGCCTGGCGTAGAAGATGCAGCAGCTCGGCCTCCAGATCGCTCGCGCGCCCTTGACGGCGCCCGGCGAACGACACGTCCCAGTATTGCACCGGCGCAGGCAGCGGCACACCGTGGCGCAGCAGTAGCGTGTGCCCGGCGGGCAGCTTGTGCACTCCTGCCAGGATGGAACGGTGATCGGGGACATAGCCCCAAGTCATGTAGTCCTCGATCGCCAAGGGATCGATCTCGCGG
>JAYVML010000023.1:0-11095 GCA_043758955.1 Novosphingobium sp.
CGGCTCCAGATGATGAAGATCCGGCTGGCGCCCTGTGCGACGCCCGAATTGTATTCCCCGATGACCCGGCTCCCCGCGGGGATCAGCACCGACGAGCCATCGAACGACAGCACGTCCTTGGTCACCACCGCGCGGGCATAGCCGGGCAAGTCCGAGTTGAGCGCAGTTTCCATCACCGCCCCGACAATCGCGCCTTGCGGGATCAGCCGGTCGAGGTTGCCCATCTGCTGGGCCTGGACCATTTCTGCCTGCTTGCCGCCTACGCGGTCGGCAAAGCGCTCGTTGGCGTTGCCTTGGGGTACCCCGCCCTGCAGCACACCCGCCCCGATCGCAGCTACACCGCCTGCAATGGGCGGCGGCCCGGCGGCGTTAATCGCATCGCCAGCAGGGTCATATCCGGTGGTCGAGCGCGCCGAGTACGGCGTGCCTGGAAGACCAGTGGCAGGCTCTTGCCCCATCCGGGCCGAGCCGCGGCCACCGGCCGGGGCCGCGCGACCAGCGTAGAAATCAAACAGCAGCGCCTGTCCGCCAAATTGGTCGCTTTCGGGCGGGCGCGGATAGGCGCTGCTGGAAGGAACGAGCCGGACCGGCGCATTGTACGCCGCCGCGCGCGATCCGGAATTGACCGTCATCGGCAACGGCTGGGCGACTAACGGCGCGGCCACCACTGCAGCGGCGGGCGCAACCGGCAGGATCGGCGCGGCGATCGTACGGAATTTGAGCGGCGGCAGTTCCAGCGCCGAGGCTTCGTTATCCGCCCGGTTGTCAATCATCTTGGCGAAAACCGCGCTGCCCAGCACCAGCAGCCCCAGCGCCAGTGGCAGCTTGGCGCGGCGCGCGGCGATCCGTGCTACCTGCGGTCGGCGGACGGGAGGGGTGTCGGACATGGCGCTTCCTATGGCTGCTTGCTGATGGTGGCGGTGCGCTTGCCCGAGCGCAGGGTGAAACGTCGGGCGCGCTGCTGGACGACGACGACGCGGCCGCGGACCGAGAAATTGACCAGTGTTTCGTCTTTACCCGGCCCGCCCGCGAAGATCGCCGGCATCGCGGTTTCTTCGCCAAATTCGAAATAGGTTTGATGCCCGTCATCCCATACCCGGCTGGGCAGCAGGCCGGTATCGCCAGTCATCGCATAGCCGAAATCAAGCTTGATCGGCGGCGGTGGCGGCGGCGATGGAGGTATCGGTTCGGGCGGTAGCGCCGGATAATCAAACCGCACAATCCAAGGCGTTCTCGCCTGCCGCGCGCCCACACCAAGATTAAACGAATACCGGCGCAGCGATGTGATCACGGTCATATTGGTGCTGGCCTTACGGCTCAGCGGTTTGACGAACAGCATCCGCGCCCGCTTGTTGGGCGTGACCTGCCAGGCAGCAGAATCGCCGATCGCGACGTTTTCGATCCGCTCGTCCTCGCCGAACTCGATCATCATCTGCCAGCCGACAGCGCCGGTCAGCGTAATCACTGCATCGGGGTTGTAATAGATCGTCTGGACGTGCGCGCCCGAGTCAATTTCGCGGATCGGCCGCCGCGCCGATACTTCCAGCAGTAACACCGCGAGAAGCAGCGCGCGTTTCACTGGGTCACGCCTTCGGCATCGCGGCGATAGCGGGTGACTACGAAACCCAGCGGATTGTCAAAGCGATCCTCCAGCCGCAGCGGGCGGCCGTTAAAGCCGAATGCGATCGCGCTGACATAGGCGCGGGTATCGATAATCCGGCCATCGGCAGAACTGCGTTCGGTGTCATAGCGCACCAGCCCGGAACCGGCGGTGAGCAGCGATACGCTTTTGATCTTCACCTTGACGGTATCGCCCGGCGAAAGCAGCCGCAGCGGACTGGCGGGATTGCCCGCCGCCATCTCGGCAATATAGGCCGAGCGCACAGGCCCGGAGGAATGCAGCTGAACCCGGCGGTAAGCCGACGCCAGATCGGTGGCATCGAAGGTTTCGCGGGTGCGGACATAATTGGCCAGTTCGCTCTGGATCACCGCCTCGTTTTCACTCAGCTTGCCATCCTGCACCGTCGTCGCCATCTCCACCGCGCCGGTCTGGCGATCGACCGTAACGACATAGGGCTGAACCGATTTCAGCGGTACCAGCAGCAGCATGGCAATCGCCAGCAGCAGCGCGATAGCGCCGGCGACGCCCGCTACAATCCAGGCGAATCGGCGCATTCTGCGCTCGGCGACAACGCGCTCATCGGCCCAGCTCAGCGCTGCGGCATAATATGTTTCGTGGTCTGTCATCGATCTCTACGCTTGGCGGCGCGCGAGGCGCGGGTGCGAAGTTGCGGGCGGAGCGGGGCGAGGCCAGTCTGGCCGCTGCCGTGCGGGGTGTAACTGGGTTGTGCGGCACGGTTACCGGCGCCGGTGCCTTGGCTGGATACCGCGCCACGCGCACTTTCGCTACCGGCGCGGAAGGCGGCGGCGCGGGCGGGGGTTTCGCGGCGTCCCGATCGTTCAAGCGCGTGCACTACGGCGGGCTGCGCGGCGATCAGCAGCAATTCCTGATGCTGACGCTCGGCCGCAAACGCAGCCTGCGCTGTGCCCGGCAGCGGATCGCGCTGCGCCGCATCGGGCGTCCGCGCCAGCCGAATGCCATTGGCGATCGAGCGCAGCGCCGCCAGCGAGGCCAGGATCGCGGCGGTAAATACCAGCGTGACCAAGCCCAATGGCGTGACCGATTCGGCCAGATATTGCCCACCGGCTTGCTGTGCCAGGATCCGGTCAAGCATCGGGGTGATGATTGCCAGCTCAACCGCCGTCAGGGTGAGCACACCCACCGGCACCAGCGCCGCAGCCAGCAGCGCGCGCAGCCAGCCTTCGAGCAGCCCGCGCGTGGCATTGAACAACAGAAAGCCCGCCAGCACCGGGGTCAATGCCAGCAGCAGCGCGAGCACCACGCGCGAAATTACCAGCAGCCCGGCGGTGGTCATCGTCAGCATGAAGGCGGCCAGGTTCAGCGTCATCGCGGTGGTGGGCGGCCCGCCCACCAGCGGCGAGGCGATCCCGGCGCGTTGCCGCCAGCCGATGCTGGCCGCTTCGATCTTGTCGAGCGCGGTCTGCACCCCTTCCAGCGGTGGCGGTACGTTGAGTGCGGTAATCATCTGATCGGCGACACGGGTGGGTGCACGCGCCAGCGTATCGTAAGCCGCGCCCTGCAGCGTCGACCACGACGCCGCGAGCATGATCACCACCCCCAGCCGCAACGCCAGACCGGTCAGGTCGGCCAGCCGCAGCCCGCGCCCCAGCATCAGCTGGTAGCCGAAAAAGGCCACCGCGATGACCATCAGGCTGGTGATGGTGGTGGCGGTGGCGCTGCCCGGTGCCGACAGCGCCGCATAGCCGCGCTCGACCAGCCCGAAGGCCTGGCAATCAGTGTCGGCCAACAGCCCGGTGACCAGGCCGGGATGGTCGGGAATGGCGCAGGCGTCGGCGCTCATGCCGCGGCCACCAGCCGGGGCAACCAGGCAGCCGGGTCATCGCCCAGCTCGGCGCGCAGCTTGTCGAGCAGCCGCACAGTCTTTTCGCGGCCCGACAGCACCGTCAGCAATTCGGGCTGTGAGGCCAGGTTGAGCCGCACCACCACGCTGTCGCTGCCGTGCTTGACCAAAAATGCGCGAGCACCTTCGGGCATGGTCTTGACGATGGCGAACTCGTCGTCGGTCATGCCGAACCCGCCGATGTAATCATCAGCTTGCGCGCTCGAATTGGGCATGAAAATCTGCGTGCCGGCCTGCTCGATAATCGCGCTTGCGATCCGGCTTTCGAGCGCGTCCGAAGCTGACTGGGTGGCGAACCCGACAATCCCGCCGCGTTTGCGGATGGTCTTTTCCCAATCCCGGATCCGCGCGACGAACACCTCGTCGTCGAGCGCTTTCCAGCCCTCGTCGACCACGATGATCGTCGGCCGCCCATCGAGCCGTTCTTCGACCCGGTGGAACAAGTACAGCATGGTCGGCGCACGCAGCGCCGGTTGATCGAGGATCGCTGTCATATCAAAGCCGAGCGTCGCGGCCTGCAAATCGAGCTTGTCTTCGGCGTTATCGAACAGCCAGGCGAACTCACCCTCCGAATGCCACGGCGCCAACCGCGCCGCCAGATCGCCGGCCGAGGCCCGGCTACGTCCGCGAAACAGCTCGGCCACATGGCGCAGCCGCCGCAGCTCGGCCGGGCCCGACATCGCCGCGTCGATCGCTTCACCGATCCAGGCCAGTTCCTCAACCCCGAGCGGCGCGCCATCACCCACCGCCAACCGCGCCAGCCAATCGGCCAAAAACCGGCGGTTGACCGGATTGTCGGGTAGCGCCAACGGGTTCATCCCGGTGGCGTCCCCTGGGCGCAGCGCATCGTAAGTCCCGCCAATCGCGCGCAGGAATATCTCCGCGCCGCGATCCTTGTCAAAAAACACAATGCGCGGATCGAACCGGCGGGCCTGCGCCAACAGGAACGCCACCACCACGGTTTTGCCTGACCCCGAGGGGCCGATGACGGTAAAATTGCCAAGATCACCGCGATGGAAGTTGAAGAAATAAGGCCCGGCGGCGGTGGTTTCGAACAAAGTCACCGCATCGCCCCAGAAATTGCCGCTGGCCTGGCCGATGGGGAAATTGTGCGCGCTGGCAAAGCCGGCAAAATTGGCGGTCGAAACCAGCGCGCGCCGCGCGATATAGTTGAAATTGCCTGGGAACTGCGCCCAGAACGCCGCCTCAAGGCCCAGCTCTTCGCGGACCACGCCGAACCCGCTTTCGGCCAGCGCAGCCTGCACCTCGCCCGCCGCTTCGTCGAGCGCTTCAATCGTGTCGGCGCGGACCATAATCGAAAGGTGATGCTCGCCAAACCCGGCGCGCCCGGCCGCGACATTGTCCTTGGCGGCGGCAAGCTCGCTGCGCAGCGACACTGCGGCATTATCCGCCGCGCGCATCCGCCGGATCGCCAGATCCATCCGCTGTTGCGCCACGCCCTGATCGACCATCGCGAAACTTTGTGTGACCACCATCGGAAACGGCAGCCGGTAGATATCATCCAGCATCCCCGCGCTGGTCAGCGCCGGGTAATCTTTGGCCGAGAGGATTGCGGCAAATTCGGAAGGGCCCCCGTCAACCGGGCCCAATTCGATCGCATCAGCGCCGAACGCGACTGAGCGCCGCGCCACAGCGTGGCCCAAGTCACCCAGCGGCAGCAGCATCGGACCGCCGCTGCCGTTGTAAAGATTGGCAAGGAATTCGAGCAGTTCAGAGGCCAGCCCGCGCGGCGCGTCATAAGCGCTCAGCAGCTGCGGCCCGTAGGCCTCCAGCGTGGCCATCAGCGGTTCGCGCACTTGCGCCAGCAGCCGCAAGTCGGCGCCGTAATCATCCTGCTGGCGGCTCGACCCGGCGGCCAGCCTCAGCAACCGCTCCGCCCAGCCAGCCCGGCCGCGCAGGGGGCGCAGCATCACGGTCAGATAAAGGTCGTTGACGTACAGCCGCCGGCTGGCCAGCCGCGCATTCCATTCGCGGTCCAACTCGGCGCTGAACGGATCGCCAAATTCGCCCGAGATTTGCGCCGAAACCTCGCGTCGAACGACATGGTGCACCAAGGCCACGCGCGAGGAGCCGATCCCTTGCAGCATCGCATCGCGGTTCGCCAGCCGCGCTTCGAGTTCAGCGCGCGCAATGGTCTCAAACGGCAGCCCGGCCAGCGAGATAACCTGCAGCAACTGCCCTTCGCGGGTCAGGATCGTATGGTCATCAATCTGGGCGAGGTAAGGCAGGTGAACGCCCGCAGGAGTCTCACGCTGCGCCGCCCGGTTACGGGCAATAGACATTGGCGCCTCGCAGACTGTAATTCTTGACCCGCGGGGTGCGGCGCAACCGCGTCATCCACAGCGCCATGATGTGGACATCGCGCAAGTGCGCGGCAAACCCGATGCCGTGCAGCACCAGCGACGGCAGCAGCGCAAAGGGCGTCTTGAAAATCAGGAACAGCTCAACCGCGACGATCGCATTGAGCACGAAAAATGGATAAGTGACGCCTGCCACCATCTGCGGCCGCGCCAAGGCCCGGAACAGCGGATCGGCCACGGGCTAACCCCCGCCGGCCGTTGACCTGATGCCCGCGACGATCGAAGCCGCACCGAACACGATAAACAGCCCCATCACCACGGTTGCGCCATAGCGCCAGTTGATCCGCCCGGTCAGCATCATGAAGCCCACCGCCGCAACCGCCATCACCGCGATTGCCGTGGCGACATTGCCCAGCATGGTCCCTTGCAGCCATTCGACCGCCCCGCCGATTGCACCCGAACCGGCTGGATCCGGCGCGGCATATTGCGCCAGTGCTGGGCTGGCTGAAACCAGCATAGCAAGCGCGGTGAATTTGCGGATCATTCGGTCTCTACCTCGATTAGCAGGATCGGCAGCGCGGATTTGCGCCGCCCCGTATTAGGCTTGGCTGGAGCGGTGGCAGCGGTCCCGCCGACATGGCCAGGCGCCAGCCCCGCCGTGCTGCCATTCCAGCGCTGCATGATAGTCGAAACATAGCTGCGGGTCTCACGGTAAGGCGGCACGCCGCCATATCGGAGCACCGCACCGGGACCAGCGTTGTAGGCCGCAAGCGCCAACTCTACAGTGCCGAATTTCGCCATCTGCAATGCCAAATATGTGGCACCGCCGTTGATGTTTGCATCGGGGTCGCCGGGATCCACGCCCAAGGAAGCGGCAGTACCGGGCATCAATTGCATGATGCCCAATGCGCCTCTGTCACTGACTGCGGAATTGCTACCACGCGATTCTTGCCAGGCAACGGCGCGGAGCAGGCCGGGATCGAGCCCATGGTCGTGCGCGGCGCGGTCCAGGCTTTCATTGACATTGAACGGCCCGCCGCGTGCGCGTGGTTGATGACCGCCGGGTCCCGCGCTGCCACTACCGCCACTAAATATCTGCGCGCTCCCGTCGTCAGCGATTTCGATGACTTGCGCTCTGGCGGGTGCTGCGGCCGACGCAAGCAAGGATGCGGCGAGCAAAACCATGCGCATTGTGCAAACATCCCTAACCTGGGCAGGCAATACCGTCAGCCAATCGGCCCCGCAGCAGCGACCACGACAGTTTGTTGCAAAGTTTTCCAGACCGGGCAATGATTCTTCCGTATTTGCTTGGTCCCTTTTCACCTCGCAGGCACCCGGCCGGGCACGCACATGGTCCCGGCCGGGTTGTTGCCTAATTGATCGTCACCGGTTCTGTTGTGAGCGATATCGCTACCACATCGCCGTCGGCAACTTGCGCTGGCTCACTATTGGGATCGGCCCGAAAATCGTTGCCGAATGCAATACCGAACTGATCTTCCTGGCGGGCCGCTGCAGTCTGACCTGGGGTGGGAGTGGGCGTAGAATTACCGTTGCCGCACGCCGCCAATCCGGTCGCGAGCACGGTGACTGCGCTGGCTTGCAGCAACAACTGGGTTTTGCGCTTCATCGTCTATCCTCCGATCAAGGCTGCGTCTGCGGGCGCGGAGCCCCGCGGAGCGGCGGATTGAGGTAAGGGAAAACGCCCATGAGATTTTTTGCTGAACTTGGCGCGCCATCGGTGAATGCTGCCATACCGGTCGGAGCATCCGACGGCTTGCACAGACCCAGATCGGTTAGCTTTCCGGCTATCGGCACGGGGTGGCACAGCCGTCCCATGGCTACGCGCAGCACGATATCGACTACGTCATCGCCTGGCCGACGACCATTCGGGAACCCGCCCAGATCGTCGCCGATCACACCCAGCGGGTTCTGACTGGCCTGCGGGGTTGCAGTGATCGACGTATTGAGCCGCAACATTTCCGAGGCGGTCACGGTACGCAGCTGATTAAGTGGGGCTAGCCCAGTCAGGAAAGTCGCAACCAAATCGTTACGCGGGAAGTTGCTCGGAGCAATATTTGTAGTGGAACCGACCGCTGTGCGGAACAGGGCGTCGAGCAAAGCCGGGAAGGTGGGATTGGTTACATAGTCCGCCAAAGCCCCGTCCTGCGTCGGCTTGGCTGCGTTGAACAAATCCTTCTGGGGAATGCCGATCACCAATTCATTGACCAGCGGATTGCCCAAGCGTGAAACCTGCGTATATGCGCCGCCGTAGAGCGCGGGTGAATTGTAAGTGGGGTTCGGCTTGGCGAGCTTGGCCTGCGGCAGGCTGGCAGTTGACCACACCCCGATGTTGCCGTTGCCGGTCCCAGTCAGGCAGGAAATCGGCACTTCGAGTGCGATCGACGTGACGTTCTTCTTGCCGATCAGTTCCTGATTGTCCTGGCTTTGCGTGATGCCACCGGGGAAAGGCGTACCGTTGCCATAAATGGGATCATTATCGCCTTCAATGGGCACCAAGTTCACTAAATCGAAGATCGGCCCCAAGTTCACGGCAAAAGCTTCAGCGCGCTGGCCGACGAAGACTCGGGATCCAGCCGTGGAACAGCCTGGGATGTTGACAGTATAATTGAATTTGTTGGCATATGCAGGATAGTTGGGAATGCTTTTATTACCAGCATTGTCGAACGGCTTGTAGAACGCTCCGCTGCCCGCATTAGTTACGGATGAACGGGCACCAGTCCGGCGGTTGCCGGTAATTTGCGTTACCGTGTAAGTCTCATCTTCGCCAAGATTTGCATCGCCTGGAGTGCTGATCTGCCCGATCTGGCGCAACGGGATAGGCAGCGTTTTGCCGCCGACCGTCACGGTCTTGCCAGTATCGCCCTTAAGCGTGTTGGTGAATTTAAACTGGTACGTCAGATCCTCGACTGCATCGCCGGTATTATCGATGTGGATTTCATAAATCGCATCGGGATCCATCGTGTAATAATTGGGTCCATCGCCGGGGCCTTGGCCGGGCTGGAAATTGGCGATCAGGGTAACGTAACCTTCGCGCCCGGGCTCATAACTACGGAAGGCATAGACGTCGGTATTATCGACCTTGGGCATCTTGGTGATACCCGGTGCCTCGCGATGGCTCGATCCCATCACTGGTCCGGCCAGGGCAACCAGGACCAGTCCTGTCGCCGCCTTGCTGCGCAATAATCTCGACATCCCTGAGTTCCTTTTTTGGCTTGTTGAGCCTTCAGCATGACAGGATTCAAATCTGCAACCAGTGGGCGCGCGGTGCTCCAATTCATTGGAATGGTGCTATTTTGCGAAAGTCAGTCCCCATCCCCGTGCAAAGCGTTACTGATTGATGACAGAGTCGAATTGTCTGGGAGGTTCGGTCTGACGAGCTAGCGGCGACACGGAGAATGCTGGATGCGTAAGTGGTTTTTGGGTATTGCTGTGGCTGCCGGTGCGCTGGTTTCCGGCCCTCTCGCGGCGCACGATTTCTGGTTGCAGCCGTTGCGCTTCTGGACTTCGCCAGGGACGCCGGTTCCGATGATGTTCCTGGTCGGGCACGGTGTCGCACGGCAACGATCAAACATTGCCAAGGATCGTTTCAACGTGTTTCGCACCATCGGACCGCAGGGCGTGGCCGATCACAAATCCGAACTGACGCTGGGTCAGGCAGCAGACGTTGCTCCCGGTTTCACGCCGCCAGGAACTTATGTGGTGGCATTTTCGACCAGCAATGTTGCCAGCGACCTGCCCGCGCTGCGCTTTAACGACTATGCGACCGCCGAAGGCCTGACGCTGGTCTTGCAGCAGCGGGCGACCACCAACACCGCCACCAATTCGGGCCGCGAGCTTTATTCGCGGCGCGGCAAGGCGCTGATCCAAGTCGGGCCGATGGGCCGACAGCATCAACCATACGTCACCGCTCCGATTGGCCTAGGGCTGGAGATCGTGCCGCTGCTTAACCCTTACGCATTGGGCAACAGCCGCACGTTGCCGGTGCGGGTGCTTTATCGAGGACGCCCGCTGGCGGGTGCGCTGGTCAAACTCAACAACCTCGCAGCCGATGCCGAACCCGTGGAAAAACACCTGACCGACAGCACCGGCCTGGCCACGTTCGAAGCCCGGCGCAGTGGCGATTGGCAGCTCAATGTCGTGTGGAGCCAGCCAATGCCAAGAAATCCGCAGGCAGAATTCCTTACGACCTTTTCCAGTCTGAGCTTTGGCTTCAGTGGTCGTCCGGCGGGGCGTTAGGGCGATGCGACAAGATCGCCTAAAGTTCGTGGGCGCGATCGGACTGGCTGCTGTGCTGCTGTTGCTGCCGCAGGCGGCTCAGGCCCACAGTTCGAAGAACCTTGCGGGCGGCTTCCTGGCTGGTTTTGTCCATCCTTTTACCGGCGTGGATCATCTGCTGGCGATGGTTTCGGTCGGCCTGTGGGGCGCATTCCTGGGTCGCCCGCTGATTGCCGCGCTACCAGTAATTTTTCCAGCAGTCATGGCGCTGGGTGCGTTGCTGGCGATGACCGGCGCGCCGCAGCCGCCGCTTGAGCTTGGCATTGCGTTATCGGTGCTGGTGCTGGGCGTGGCCATTGCCGCCGCCTGGCGCGCGCCGGTGTGGCTGGCCTGCCTGATTGTCGCCGTATTTGCGGTGTTCCATGGCTTCGCGCATGGCACCGAGATTCCCTCGCTGGCGGATCCGATTGCTTATAGCACCGGCTTTATGCTGGCCACGGGATCGCTACATCTGGCCGGAATCGGTCTTGGCACGATCAACTCCGTGCGCGGGGGCGCTGTGATCACCCGCGGGATAGGTGCTGCGGTCGCGCTGGCTGGGCTCTATTTTCTCGGCGTGGTGGTGCTGCGGTGAGAGGCGGTGCGCTGCCGCCGGCGCTGCTATCGGCAGCGCTTGGTTTGGCGCTCGCCTATGCGCCACCGCGCGCACGGTTCGCCGCCGTGCTGGTTCTGTGGATCGCTGCGCCGCTGATGGCTCTGATCAGCCTGGCGCCCCGCTGGGAGGAGGCGGTATTCCTTGCCTGCTGGGGTGCGGTCATTCTAGCGGCGGCAAGCGTGCACCTACCGCGCGGTCTCAGCACGCAATTCGCCCTTGCACTGGGGCTGGCGATTGCCGTGCTGGCCGGGGCAGTTTCTGCAGTGGCCGGATCATTGCCGACGTTGCTGATTGCGCTTCCCTGGGTGCTGGTGACAATCCCTGCTGCATGGTTGATCGCGCATGGCCGGGGCATTGGGGTGAAAATTATTTCAAGCTGG
>JAYVML010000024.1:0-8331 GCA_043758955.1 Novosphingobium sp.
CATCTTTTTTAATCATTTCGCGGCACGCTTGCTCGATTGACTTGGAGGTGCAGTTGCAGACGAAGTTTAACAACAAACGCAACTCGACAAAAACGGCAACGAAGATTCGGTCGCGGGACCCTACCGCTGCCTGCACGTCTAAATCGTGCGACTCTCCGGACTCCGCACAGTCGGCCTCTTTTCTTCCTGCTGTGGAAATTTCACGTCTGGCGGCACTTCATGAATATGGCGTCCTAGACAGCCCGCCCGAGGATCGGTTCGATCGGATCGTTGCACTCGCCGCTGCACACTTTAAAGCGCCGATTGCGCTCATCTCGCTAATTGACGAAGAACGTCAGTGGTTCAAGACGTGCGTCGGCCTTACGGTAAGCGAGACGCCGCGAGAAGTGGCGTTTTGCGACTGTGCAATCCAATCAGGCCCAAACTCGGTCCTTATCGTCGAAAACGCTTTAGACGACGCACGGTTTTGCAATAATCCTCTTGTTCTGGGCGCTCCCTTTGTCCGCTTCTACGCCGGCGCAGTTCTGACGACGGCGGACGGCTACAATTTGGGTACCCTGTGCATTATTGATACAAAGCTAAGGCCGCGTCCCAGCGACGACGATATGCAATATCTTCGTTCTCTCGCTAATCTCGTGGTTGATCGATTGGAGTTTTCAAAAGCACTCCGTATTATTGATAAAAAAAATCGGCTATTGAAAAATGCTGAGGCACTGTCCGGGTTAGGCCACTGGAGCTTCAATACAATTACGCGGGAAGTTACCTGGTCAGATGAAGTATTTAGAATTCATGGACTATCTTTAAGCGAAATCGCCCCTAAATATGAAGCGATTCAGCTGCTTTATCATGAGGACGATCGCGCAACGCTGACGCGCTTAGTCGATAGGGCCGTAGAGACCGGCGAGGGTTACGAGTTCCAATTGCGGATTCGGCGACCTGACGGCTGTATCAGGCACACGGTTGCCAAGGCGGAATGTATTCCGGATAATTCAGGCAAGACGACATCCATCTTTGGGGTTTTTCAAGATATTACTGAGCAGTTCGTGGCATCCACTGCTGTTGCTGAGAGTGAGAAGCACTATCGCCTTCTCGCGGACAATGTCAGCGATGTCATCGCAGTTTACGGTGCGGATGGCATTTTTCGGTACGTCTCACCTTCGATCTCGCGCTTGCTAGGCTATGCCCCAGACGAATTGGTTGGGCAAACTGCGTTCGTGATTATACATGAGGACGATCATGAGCGGGTAGCGAGAGAATTTAGTCTTGCAACCAAGGCGCGAACCGATGCGACAGTAGAGTATCGTGTACTTTGCAAAAGCGGCGAAGTAAAATGGGTCGAAGCAAAACCAAGATTCCACTGCGACGCCTCAGGCGCCCTAATGGAGATTACCGATTCAGTACGTGATGTAACGGAACGACGGGTAAGAGAGGCTACGCTGCTGGAAGCTAGGCTTAACGCTGAGAAAGCTGCAACGGCAAAAGCGTCTTTCCTAGCAAATATGAGCCACGAGATCCGCACACCGATGAACGGCGTTATCGGCTTTACGGAGCTGTTGCTATCAGGCGAGCTGGCTGAAGAGCAGCGACGGCATGTTCAACTCATTGCCGAATCGGGTCGGGCCATGATGCGGCTACTTAATGACATTCTCGACATGTCGAAGATTGATTCGGGTCAGATGTGCATTGCAGCAGAAGCCATCGACTTACGTCAAATGGTCCGCAGCGCGGCAAGTATGTTACAGCCAGCGGCACGCGCCAAGGATTTGGACATCTTGGTTCGTATTGATCCTAAGGTTCCGGCCTATATCGAAAGCGATGAGTTCCGTCTGCGTCAGATAGTCCTCAATTTGCTTGGCAATGCAGCTAAATTTACAGAACGCGGATGGATAGAGGTTCACGTGACGGTCGATGAGACGGCAGAATCGCGCACCCTTCGTATCGAAATTAGAGATTCTGGGATCGGTATCGCCGCTGAGCAACTCGGTCTTATCTTTCAGAAGTTTGCGCAGGCCGATTCGACAGTCGCTCGGCGTTTCGGAGGGACAGGTCTGGGACTGCCGATCAGCGCCGAGCTTCTACGGTTGATGGGTGGTACAATCGTTGTCGAAAGCGAACTTGGCAAGGGCTCGACGTTTACGGTCCGGCTGCCGCTGATTTCCACCGCGAAAGTCGAACGCAGTAAGATTGCGGCTATCGAAACGGTCGCCCCAAGCGCTTTCGGGCAGCGTCCCCGGGTGCTCATCGCGGAGGATCACGACATCAACCAGATATTGATCACCGAGATGGCAATTCGCGCCGGAATGGACCCTATTATTGCTACAAACGGGGCAGTTGCGATTGAAATGGTTTGTGCCGCTGCAGCCGAGGAGAACCCCTTCGCTCTCGTGTTAATGGATATGCAGATGCCTGAGATGGATGGTCTCGAAGCGACGCGGCAGTTGCGCGCGTCAGGATACGATGCGACGATGCTGCCAATCGTAGCGCTTACCGCCAGCGCTTATGCAGAGGACATTTCCGCGTGTCTGACCGCCGGCATGCAGGCCCATCTCAGCAAACCGGTGCGACTGCGCGATCTTCAGGACATCCTCGCAAAGTTTGACATGACAAGCATCAAGACGCCTCAAACCGACATGCAATCAGTACCCAATGAGAGCTTAGAAGACAAGTTCGCGCAGCGCCATCGCGATCTTCTCGACCGCATAGCCAAGGTGATCCGGGAAGGGAAGGTGGATGCAACTGTATTCGACGAGATAATGACCATGCTGCATCAGTTCGCAGGCGTTGCGGCCCTTTTCGGCCAAGGTGTCCAAGGCAGCGCCGCCGCCGCACTCGAAATGGACATCCGCGCCGCAGGGCGTGCGGCAGCCCCCGCACTTTTAAATGAACGATGGAAGGTACTCGATGTCGCTGCTTGACCTCCGTCAGGTTAGCGTCCGGAGGTGTCCGTCGTCAGAACATTTGGCGCAACTCGTGGCTTAGATTAGCGGAGTGCGGGCCTCGTCTGGGGGTTGATGTTGGGCGGCGAGCTTGCGGTGTTGCAAGCGCCGATGTTCGATGGTCTGTCGCTTGATCCTTTCACGCTGCTTGATGATGGCTGAGGCCCTGCCGAAGTAGGCGTCGGCGGGCGTGACGTTGTTCAGGCTCTCGTGGTAACGTTTGTTGTTGTAGTGCTCGACGAAGGCCTCGATCTGGGTCTCGAGGTCTCCGGGCAGGAATTAGGATCTCAACCACCTTGACGTAGTCCGCGGGCAGCATTCGCCCACCGCGCATCTGACCCGAGCCCAGATCGACGAAGGTTGCATCGCGGCAACCAACCCATCGACCAGCTTCTTGGTGCCGAGGGAACCGTAGACCTACAGATGCACTATCTTTTGAAGTCGTCTGGGGTCTAAAGAAAGATATTGTGCGGGCTGCCAAACCAACCAGAATCTGCCGCCTGAACGGTCGGCGTCCGCATGCCTAAGGCGCAGGACGGCAAGCGGCCCGATCGGGTGATGCGATCGCTTCGGCAGATCGGCGTTGTTCGTCTTGTCGTTACTCTACTCTTCGTCATTGTTGGCATCTACATCGCGCGGTTCAGCTGGCGGGTGCCGCTGACCAGCGATGCCGAGCGCGGTCTTTACGATCTGCGCTTCAAAACTACCGCCGAAATATCACGGTCAATCGACCAGCGGATTACGCTCGTGGTCTATAATGATGGCACGCTCGAAGGCCTCCGGAAACGCTCACCGCTCGACCGTGCCACGCTCGCTCAGGCGCTTACTGCGCTTGACCGAATGGGTCCGCGCGCGATCGGCATCGACATCTTGATCGACCAGCCGCAGGACGAGGATGCGAAGCTCATCCAGGCCTTTCGGCAAATGCGCACCCCTACCTTCCTCGCCTTCGCCTCCCACGCGACCAATCCTGACCAGATAGAAGCTTGGCAGAATGAATTTCTTAAGGCATTCTTTAGCCAGATCGGCCCTGGACAGGTGCGGCCTGCGAGCATCAAGCTAGAGGCTGACCTGGAGGACGGGGCGATCAGGCGCTGGCCGCGAACGGATGCCAGGCTGCCGCCGCTTCTCGCTAACGCAATGACTACGGTCCACCCTGAGTTCCGCGGATATGACGGCAGCGTCGACTACCGACTGCCCACCAACCAGGGGGTCCGCGTCTTCCCGCGCATATCGATCGAGACCATCGCCCAGCTCGAATCGAATGAACTGCCCGCAGAAGCTCGCGCAGCAATCGAGGCTGAAGTTGCGCAGCACATACGCGGCCGCGAAATTCTCATCGGGGGCGAGATTAACGGTTACGACGATCTGGCAACACCGCTGACGCGCTTCGGCGGCGCGCAAATGAAGGGCCTCGAGGTCCACGCCCAGATGCTCGCGCAACAACTCGATGGCCGCATGCGGGCGCAGATACCGGACTGGGCGCTGTCGTTAGCCGCGCTCGTTGTGGCGGGTGCTGGCGCGCTAACCGCCCTCTTGGATTTGCGCGGCTGGAAGCTGGCGGTGGCGGTGGCCGTCCAGGCTGGCATGCTGGTTTATATGCCGTTCCAGCTCCAAGCCATAAAAGTCGAGACGATCAGTCTGCCGGCTTTCGGCTGGGGTGCAGGCTGGCTCTTAGCGTTCATCGGGGTAAGTGCTGCGGCGCGCGCGATCGGTTCGGAGCAGCGACGTTTCGCCCAGTCGGCGCTCGGCAAATATTTGCCGCCTGACGTCGCACGGCAAATCATGCGCGAGCCTGAACTGCTAGCACTACACGGGGAGCAAACCCAAATTTATGCTCTATTCACCGATCTTGAAGGCTTCACCAAGCTTTCGCACGCGATCAGCCCTGAAGTCCTGTCTCGGTTATTGAACCGCTATCTCGACCTTATGAGCGACATCGTACTCAGTCATGGCGGCACTTTAGATAAATTCGTCGGCGATGCCTTGGTGTCATTCTGGGGTGCGCCAATTGCTCGCAGCGACGATGCCAATCGCGCCATTTTGGCCGGACTTGCTATGTACCAATGCGGTCAGGATTTCCGCCGCAACGCCAAAGATATCGCCGGAGTCGAGTTACCGCCGATCGGGTCCACCCGCGTCGGACTGCACCGCGGAGATGCGGTGGTTGGAAATTTTGGCGGCAAGGGTCGGATCCAATATACGGCGCTTGGCGACGGTATGAATACGGCGGCGCGGCTCGAATCTGCGAACAAGGCACTGAAGACGACGATGCTTGTCAGTGACGAGGCCAAAAGGGAATCGACGCTCGGGTTCTTTCGGCCGATGGGCCGGATGGTCCTGTCCGGCCGGGCTACACCGGTCATGGTCTGGGAGCCAGTGCCAGACATGGACGAGGGTCTGCGCGGCGAACTGGAGGAACTGTGGCACCACTTCGATGCGGGCGACACCAGCGCGCTCGCCCAGCTGGAGGAGCTGGCCGCGGCGCGTAAAGAAGATGCGGCCTTGCAACATTTCGTATATAGGATCGGAAAGGTTGGGCCGGGAGGTCATTTTGTCTTGGATTCAAAATAGAACAAGTGTGCTGGGGGTTGGTTTAGCCGCGATCCTTGTCATTGGCGCTGCTCCAACCAGCGCCAAAGTTTTAATCGTCCGCTCCGCCGGGCCGTCGGCCAAAAGCTATCCTTTGGGGCGCTCGTTGCCTGAAAATGCGCGCATCACGCTAAGGGAGGGCGACACGGTTACCTTACTCGGTAGCGCAGGAACCCTGACCTTGCGCGGGCCGGGTACCTATGCCGCCAAAGTTCAGGTCTCAACTGGTCCGCGCCTCGTCAACGTCGATCGGCGCGCCGTCACCGCTGCTGTGCGCGGTGGTCCGGTGCCTAGCCAAGGCACCCCTAACGTGCCGCGCGCTTTCAGTGTCTGGCAGATCGACGTGGCTCACAGCGGCAATTTCTGTTTGCTGCGCAGCACCGACGTTATGCTGTGGCGGCCCGATGCGATGGCGCCGGCAACGGTAACTATTTCTGCGGCTAAAGGAGCGCCTCAAAACGCCGAATGGCCTGCCGGACGGAACAGCATTTTGTGGGCGCCGATCTCACCTTTTCTCAACGGCGGTGCCTACACATTTCGCCCGGCCGGCGGCGGCATGCCAATGAAGATTACTGTCCACGTCGTGCAATTAACATCCAGCGCTCTCCAAGACGTCGCTGCCGTCTTGATCAAGAATGGCTGCGAGCGACAACTTGATGCATTGGTAGTCGGTGCGGACGATCAAACGCCTCTCATAGCTCCAAATGTTCTGTCGACGGACAAATTGCCGCAGCAGTAGCGATGAACGCTATTGGCAATGGCAGACTCAGATAAGTGTGCGGTCTGACGCTGAAGTTTAATACGTATAACTGCCTCCAGTGCCTCCACTCTGACCGGAACTCGTCTCCGCTAGTCTCAATTCTGGTTTTGAGCAGGATGTCTCAGGCTGCGTTCGACTTTAGCGAGTCATGGCTCAGGTCACCTGCAAGCGTATGGTGATGGCTGACCATTTCTATCAAGGGCCAAGATTGCTTAGCGTTCGGACGCGAGCTTCGACAATAGGATGAGGCAAATGATCGGGAAAACGGACATGCAACGATCGTTTGCGGGAATTGCCCTCGTCGTCGCACTTGCTTGTCCATCCCCGCCGGCCCGCTCGCAGCCGGCGTCGACGCGCGCGGCGGACCCGAAAGATCCGCTGCTTGAAAGCATGGAACAGATTGACAAAACCGTCGAGTCACAGCTCGATCCATCAAGTCGCGAGATGATGAAGACGCTCAGGACCATGCTCGAGAAGGAGACGCCGAAGAAGGATGATGTGAAAGATGCGCGCTACGGTGTCCTCGAGACGGGCAAACGCGGCGAAGGAGGTTATGATACGCAGGAGGCTTCTTTGCGGCTCGCCATCGACCGGGACATACGGATATTGGGCGCGGATCATCCTGGCACTGCAACCGGTCTCGACAAATTAGCCAAGCGATTACTGCTTGAGGGACGTTTCGCGGAGGCCGAACCCTTTCTGCGCAGAGCAGCAGCGATAGATGGTAAGGTCTTGCCCGATCATCCGCGCACCGGTGAAATTTATTGTGACTTGGCGCGAGCGCTAATTGGACGGGGCGAATTTGTAGAAGCCGAGTCCCTGCTTAGACGTGCCGCCGCCATCCAGGAGAAGGCGCTCGGCTCGGACAGCTCCTACCTAGCCCAAACATTGGTAACGCTCGCAGCGCTGATGGAACAGCAGTCGCGGTCAAAGGAAGCTGAGCAATATTGGCGGAATGCCCTTGCTATTGACGAGCGCGCGCTGGGCGCCGAGAGCCTGCGGGTCGCCGAAGATTTAGAAGGTCTTGGTGAACTGATCATCGATCAAAGCCGCAATCGCGAGGCCGCCTCGCTGCTGGGTCGGGCCGCTTCGATCGAAAAGTCCGTTTATGGCGACGACGACCCCAACACTGCCCGCCTCGAGATGGAGCTGGGCTTTGCCGCTTATGCGCTGTCGCGAACGGATGTCGCGGTCGAGCTTTTAAGGCCGGCGTGCCGCGTCTTGGTGCGCGAGGCGACAAACCGAGGCACCCATGCCGCAACCCGCCAGCGCTTGAGCGCCGAGGCCACCGCGTGCAGCTCAGGGCTGGCGACGTTTCTATGGCATTTGCACCATGACGGCGGCTTGAAGAGCGTGTCGGCTGACGTTTTACGCGAGGAGGCTTTCGATGCTGCGCAATTTTCACTAGCCTCGTCAGCGGCGGAATCGCTTGCTCATCTGGGAGCGCGAAGCGCGGCGGCTGCGGCGGGGGCTGGTGACGAAGCCGCCAGCTATGAGGCTGAGCTCGAGCGGCGCGATCAGCTTGATATCGAGATGGCGCAGGCGACAAGCGATCAAAGCGGTTCTGGCGTGCAGGCCTTGAAGACTCTCGAACTTGCGCGTGACGTGACCAGCCGCCGGATTGATAGTGCGGCTGCCGCGCTGAAACGAGCAGCCCCGCGCTACTGGGATTATCGGTCACCAGAGTCGGTCACGATAGCGGCTCTGCGTGCACGCACGGGCGACGACGCCGTCTTGCTCCACGGAGACGAAGTCCTGATTTTGATCATGCTATCGCCGGGCGGAGGCGAGGGGCTGGTGTTTGCGGTCAGCAAAGATGGATCGGCCTGGGCAAAAACTGGATTAAGCGGCGCCGAGATTGCAACTCGGGTTCAGCTGCTGCGCGCACAGATCGATCCGCAGGGCTATCGCCAACGTGGGTTGAACCGCGGTTCGCCCGCGAGTGGCGCGCAAAAGTCGGCGTTTGATAGGAAGGCGGCCTACGACCTCTATCAGGCGCTCCTCGGCGACCCAGCAATCCAATCGGTCATCGCGAGCAAATCC
>JAYVML010000025.1:0-22090 GCA_043758955.1 Novosphingobium sp.
CGTGACACGCAGCCGGTGGTCAACGCCGGATCGCTGTACCAGTAAGTCTGGCGATGGCACCCCCGGGCAAAAAGTCGTTCCCGCTCCGGCTCGATCCAGCGCTGTACACCGCGCTGGAGCGGACCGCCGCGCAAGACTTTCGCTCGGTCAATGTTCAAGTCGAAGTTCTGCTGCGCGAAGCGCTGGCGCGGCGCGGGGTCAAGTTGATGGCCACCGAGCCGGTCCGGCGCGGGCGGCCGAAAAAGGAGCAAAGCAATGACTGACCAGAACAACGATGCTGCATGGTTCGCCCAGAAACGCTTCGGCTATGGCGCCGGGCTGCCGCTGACCTGGCAAGGTTGGGCGCTGCTCGGCGGATATATGATTACGATTTTTTTGCTAGCGTGGCTGATCGCGGCGGCCGCTCCAGCAGTCAAAGTTGTTGCCATTATGCTGTTCGCGCTGGCTACCGGACTGTTTGTCGAAGTGTCGCGCCGCCGCACGCGCGGTGGGTGGAAATGGCGGTGGGGCAAGCCGTACTAAACCAGCCGACCGCGCGGCTGTCCCCTCACGGGACACTACCAATCTGCTTCGCCCATTATTAACCACGCGC
Source organism: Novosphingobium sp. (assembly GCA_043758955.1). Lineage (GTDB taxonomy): Bacteria > Pseudomonadota > Alphaproteobacteria > Sphingomonadales > Sphingomonadaceae > Novosphingobium. The sequence continues at coordinate 593 of JAYVML010000025.1, forward strand.
AGCTAGCTTACCTGCGATGACACGACTCACCAAACTCCCGCTCGCCGCGTTCGCGCTGACCGCGCTGGCGCTCCCCGCCGCTTCCAGCTTGGCGCAAAGCGGCGCGGCCTACACCATCGCCGAAAGCGGGCGATCGTTTGCCCGCCTGCAAGACGCAGTCGATGCGGTTGGCGGCGGCAGCGCTACGATCCGCGTCGGCAACGGCCGCCATCAGGATTGCGCGGTGCAAACCATGGGCCAGATTGCCTACATTGCCGAAACTCCGGACCAGGCTATTTTCGATGGCGTGACTTGCGAAGGCAAGGCCGCACTGGTGCTGCGCGGAACTTCGGCCAGCGTGGCCGGGTTGGTCTTCACCAATATGCGCGTGCCCGATTTCAACGGCGCCGGAATCCGGCTAGAGCATGGCAGCCTCAGCGTGAGCCAATCGTGGTTCCGCGATAGCCAGCAGGGCATTTTAACGGGGCCCGATCCCGATGGCAGCATCACCGTCGACAAAAGTACTTTCACCCGGCTCGGCACCTGCGAGGGCTCGGGCGGCTGCGCGCATTCGATCTATATCGGCGATTACGGCGCGGCCACCGTCACCCGCAGCCGGTTCGAAACCGGGCGCGGCGGGCACTATCTCAAAAGCCGCGCGGCCAAGATCGCGGTGCTGGGTTGCAGCTTCGACGATTCCGCCGGGCATCAAACCAATTACATGATCGACTTGCCCGGCGGCGCGACCGGCCGGATTGCGGGCAACTGGTTTGTGCAAGGGCCGAGCAAGGAAAACCATTCGGCCTTCATCGCGCTCGCCGCAGAAGGTAAGGCCAACACTTCGGCCGGACTAGTAATCGAAGGCAACGACGCGCGCTTTGCGCCGGGTGTGCAGTGGCCCAGCGTGTTCGTAGCCGACTGGTCGGGCGATCCAATCCAGATCGGCGCGAATAAGCTCGATGCCCGGTTGACCGTGAAAGAGCGGCGTTAGAGCGGCGAACGCGAAATCTGCAACATCCCCCTCTCCCGGGTGGGGAGAGGATAAGCAGGCTTGAGAGCGCAGCGAACTAGCCGGAGTTGGTGTGGGGGTTCGGCCCCCTCGGCGTAGAGCCCCCACACCCAGCTGCGCTAGCTCCTTGCGGAGCAAGCTTCGCCAACCTCTCCCCGCCGGGGAGAGGGGGAAGCGATTCCAAATTGACTCAGCCCTCGCTACAGCAAATGCCCCGACCGATCACGCTTGGTATCCAGATACCGCGCGTTATGCGGGTTGGCGGGGAGCTGATGCGGCACCCGTTCGGTCACGATCACTCCTGACGTTTCAAGCGCGGCCACCTTTGCCGGATTGTTGGTCAACAGCCGGATCGGCCCGACGCCCAACAAATCTAACATCCGCGCTGCCACAGCGAAATCACGCGCTTCGCTGGGCAAGCCAAGCCGCTGATTGGCGTCGACCGTATCAAACCCCTGATCCTGCAGCTGATACGCGCGCAGCTTGTTGATCAGCCCGATCCCGCGCCCTTCCTGGCGCAGGTACAGCAGCACGCCCCAGCCGCCTTGCGCCGCTTCCTCCGCCATGGCCGCCAGCGCGGCATCAAGCTGCGGGCCGCAATCGCATTTGAGGCTGGAGAACACGTCGCCGGTCAGGCACTCGGAATGCAGCCGTACCAACGGCGTGCGGTCCGATTGCTGCTGGCCGATTACCAGCGCGGCGTGTTCGCGCAGATCATCGGGCGAACGGAAAGCGATGATCTGCGCCAGCTCCGCCGCCGCCACTGGCAGCGCCGCGCGTGACGCGATGATCAGCCGCGCTGGGTCCTTGAATGCGGTCAAATCGTCCGCGCTGACCGCCTGGCCCTCACCCAATGGAGCAGGATCGACCAGAAAGGCTGGCAGAATCCCGGCGAGCCGAGCCAGTTCCAGCGCCGCCGCTGCGCTGATCCGATTGGCCAACGGCTCGGCTATAAATGGCCCTTTCAGCGGATAGGCCAGGTCGAGCGCCGGATCGGCCAAGGCGCGCGCAGCGTTCAGGTCAAACGGCTCCGCCCCGCGCAGCAGCACTGGCGCTTCGGGCGCAGCTGCTTCGCGCTGATTAGCCAGTTTGAGCGTCGCGGCGCGCGCGCAAGAGATCAACATCTGCGGCGCGCTCACGCGCTCGCCAAACCCTGTTTCGGCCGGCAGTAGCGCTAGGCCATCAACCGCGATGGCCCAGCCGTGACGCAGCGCATCGATTGCCAATGCCACCCGCCGTGCCGAACTGGTCACCGGCGTCCACTCACAAATCGAACTCGGTGATCAGCGGCACGTGGTCCGAGCATTGCTCCCATTGCCGGGTCTCCTCGATCACGCGGTGGCTGGCGGACTGCGCTGCCAACTCGGGCGAGGCCCACATATGATCGAGCCGCCGCCCGCGGTCCTTGGCTTGCCAATAAGTCCGGTACGACCACCACGAATAGTTCCGCTGCGGCGCTGGGATATGTTTGCGCCCCAGATCGACCCAATCATGGGCGTCGGTCAATCGCTGCAGCGTCTCGACCTCGTATGGGGTGTGGCTGACCACTTTGAGCAGCGCCTTGTGATCGTAAACATCGCAATCGAGCGGGGCGACATTGAAATCACCGACCAGCAGCGTCGGCCGGTCAAGCGCCTCGGCCCAGCGGGTCATCCGTTCGAAAAAGTCGAGCTTCTGGCCGAATTTAACGTTGACCGCGCGGTCGGGCACATCGCCGCCAGCCGGGATATAGACATTTTCCAGCACCAACCCGCTATCCAGCAGCTCAACCCCGACGTGCCGCGCCTCGCCGTTGGCTTGCCAATCGTGCCGCGAAAATTCGCGCAAGGGGATCCGGCTGACCGTCGCGACCCCGTGATAGCCCTTTTGCCCATGCACTGCGCGGTGCGTATAGCCCAAGTCCTCAAAAGCCTGATGCGGGAACAGCCCCTCGACTGTCTTGATCTCTTGCAAACACAGCACGTCTGGCTGCTGCTCGGTCAGAAACCGCGCAACCTGCCCCATCCGCAAGCGGACCGAATTAATGTTCCAGGTGGCGATTGAAATCATGCGATGGGCTTTAGGTGGCGCGGCGCGGTGCGGCAAGCGTTGCCCGTAACCGCCGCCTCCCCCTCATCTGAAGAAGAGGGGGCTTAAGCCAAGCGTCTGGGTGGGTTTGGAGCGGCCCAGCAAAAAACCCTCGGTCCGGGGGCATTGGACCGAGGGTTCCTTTGTGCGTTCGTCACGCCCGACAGAGCGACCGGGTAGAGGTATGGGCAACAGGGGGGAAACCCGCCTCGAGCCGCGCTGTCGAAAACTGGTCTAGGACGAATTCCCTTGCGGGACCATGAACAATCGCTTCAACCTTGTCGCAAATTGTCGCATCTGCAGCACGCTCCACGACCAGTTGCCTTTTGCTATCGATGAACGGCCCCGCGCGGATCGTTGAAGCGGAAGGTATTGTCCGCCACCGCCATGCCGTATTGCTGATTCGATAGCGTGACGATGGTTCGCGTATTTTGCGCATCGAGCGTCGCCCAGCTCGACAGTTCGAGCCCGCCAGGAGCGCCCGGCTTGCGGATGAACACCATCGTTATCACGCCGTATTCGGGATGCTTTTTGTCGCGCACTTCGATGCTGACGACCTGGTTATTGCCAGAGGGCACCAGCTTGCCATACTGCATCACGTCGCGGTTCGGATCGAGCAGTGCCCCCAGCGGGCTGTTCTTAATCGGCCAGCGCTGCACTTGCCGGACCTGGTAATCGATGAAGGTCAATGCGCTGCCGTCCGAGACGACCAGCATCGGCACGGATTTTTCATACTGGAAGCGAATCCGCCCAGGACGCTTAAGTGTGAGTACGCCCTTGGCCCGGTTGCCGCGCGGATCGGCCTGGACGAAATCGGCGCGCATCGTGCTGATCGAGCGCAACGCGGTAATCGCACTGGTCAGATCAGCGTTCTGGGATTGCGCCATTGCAGCGCTGGACAAGCTCACCATCGCGGGAGCGGAAATGACAAATACGGCCGAAGCGGCAGCACCTGCTAACGATCGAAGTGTTTTCATCGGGTTCATGCGCGCCCTGCTAGCTACCGGCGCTTGAACTCGCAATGAACCCTACTTGATTTTGGCTTCCTTGAACTCGACGTGCTTGCGCACCACCGGGTCATATTTACGGAAAGTCATCTTCTCGGTCGTGTTGCGCGGGTTCTTCTTGGTCACATAGAAGAAACCGGTTTCGGCGGTAGAGACCAGCCGGATTTTGACGGTTGCGGGCTTCGCCATGGCGCTTGTCCTAAACTTTCGATTCGCGGCCCGAAGACCGATGAAAACTGAATGGGCGGCCCACAGGCTACCCTGGAAGGCCGCGCCAATGCGTCAGTGCAGCGCCAAAGTCAAGCGCTGGGCGGGCCTTTTGGCTTGGCACCAAGCTTGGCCGGCTTGTTATCCTTATCCTTGCCCGGGGTCTGATAGGGCGCGATCGGCTTGAGCTGCGCGAAGAGCTCAACCGAGGGCTCATGCCCCAGCGGGGGGAACTCGAATACCTCTGCCGGAACAGCGGTATCAGGCAATCGGTCAAGCAGGTCGCGGATCAAGGTCAACCGGCCGCGCCGCTGATCGTTGAAATCGACCAAGGTCCACGGCGCGGCCTTGGTGTGCGTGGCGGCCAGCATGGCTTCGCGCGCCGCAGTGTATTCGTCGTATTTCTGCCGTGCGGCGGTATCGATCGGTGAAAGTTTCCAAGACTTAAGCGGATCGTCAAGCCGTTCTTTGAACCGCTCCTCCTGCTGCGCCTGGTCCGTGCACAGCCAGTATTTGAACAGCAAAATGCCGTCTTCAACCAGCAGCTTTTCAAAGTGCGGCACCTGTTTGAGGAACGATGTCACTTGCACAGGTGTGGCAAAGCCCATGACCTTTTCGACCCCGGCGCGGTTATACCAACTGCGATCAAACAGAACGATTTCACCCGCCCCCGGCAGGTGGTCAATAAAACGCTGGAAATACCACTGGGTTTTTTCATAGTCGCTCGCCCGGGGCAATGCGGCAATTCTGCACTGGCGCGGATTGAGCGGACCCGACACGGCCTGGATCGAGCCGCCTTTGCCCGCCGTATCGCGCCCTTCGAACAGCACCACAATCCGCGCGCCGGTCTTGGCGGCCCAACGCGCCATCGCCACCAGCTCTTCTTCCAGCGGCTTGTACAACTGAGCGAATTTCTTTTTCTTGATGCGCTTCATAAGCCGGACTGTGCGCCGCCGCGCAGCGCTGTGCAAGCGGCGGCATTGCCGCCCTTGTCCCGCAATGATATGGTTGCAGCTGAAACGATGTCCGACACCACCATCCTGGCTGCTGATCCTTATGCGCGCTTGCCCGATATCGGGCACGGCGTGTTTGCCGCACCGTTGCAACGCCCCCCGCACATTGGCGAGGACTGGCTTGAACCAGCCCAGCGCAGCTACAGCGCGGACGAGCATGCGGTGTGGGACGCGCTTTATGCGCGCCAGATGGAAATCCTCCCGGGCCGGGCGGCGAGCGCTTTTCTGGCCGGGTTGGAGCGGCTCGATCTGGCGCGCGGCGGGTTACCGAAATTTGATCGGCTGAGCGCGGAACTGACCGCGTTGACCGGGTGGAGCGTGGTGCCGGTGCCGATGCTGATCCCCGATCACGTATTCTTCTGGCATTTGGCCAACCGGCGTTTTCCGGCGGGCAATTTCATCCGCAGCCGCGCGGAATTCGACTATATCCGTGAGCCCGATGTGTTTCACGATGTGTTCGGCCACGTGCCGATGCTGGCCGACCCAGTCTATGCGGATTACATGCAGGAATATGGCCGCGCCGGGTGGAAAGCGATGCGCCATAACCGGCTCAAATCGCTGGGCGCGCTGTACTGGTACACGGTAGAGTTTGGGCTGATCCAAGAAGCCGAGGGCCTGCGGGTCTATGGCGCAGGAATCCTCTCAGGCCCAGCCGAAGCGGTTTATAGCCTGGAAGCGAAGAGCCCCAACCGGATCATGCTGAACGTCGACCGAGTAATGCGCACCAACTACGTAATCGACGATTTGCAGCCAACCTATTTCGTGATCGAAAGCTTCGAGCAATTGTATCATGATACCGTCGACCGCGATTTTGACCGGCTGTACCGCTCGCTCAGCCCCGGGTTCACTTATGCTAACAGCGCAGTGATCGATATTGACGATGTGTTGTACCGCGGAACCCAGGAATATGCCTTGCGCGGCGGGCGCGGTAGTGGGGCAGCTCCGATCTGATTTCAAACAAAAGGGCCGACGTTCCTGCAGGAGCGCCGACCCTTGGTTGCAAATCTGATTAGGCTTACATCTTCTTCTTGTCAGCGGCGTCCTTAACAGCATCGGCCTTTTTGTCCGCGCTGCTACGAACGGCGTCTGCCTTGTTGCTCATCGCATCGACCTTGGCGGCGGGAGCGCCCATGGCATCAGCCGAAGCGGCCTGCGCATCAATCGAAGCGGCAGTAGCTTCTCCCGACGCTTCGACGGCATTGGCCTGCGCTTCAACAGCGTTTTCCTTTTTGCTGTCACATGCAGCCAAACCCAGAGCAAGGGTAGAGGCAAGAAGGGCTGTCTTGAAAATTGACTTCATGAGAATAATCCCCGTCGGTTGATGGCGCCGCCGCCGCCAAGGGCGGGGCACGCACCGTTCCTGAATGGTTCGGCTGTTCATAAACGCTTCATTTGAATGATCGTTCCCGCCGTACGATCAAGCGAAAGTCAGTGGCTCAGGAAGTATAGCGCCGCCATCCCGGCAACGATCCGGTACAGCGCGAACGGGGTGAAGCCCGCGCGGCTGACATAAGCGACGAACACCTTGATCACTACCAAGGCGACCACAAATGCAACAATGAAGCCCACCGCAATGTGGCTCCAGCCGACCGGCCCGGTGCCGGCTGCCAGTTCCGCGCGGTTCTGCCACAGCTCGAGCGTCGAGGCACCCAACATCGTTGGGATCGCGAGGAAGAAGCTAAACTCGGCTGCAGTCCGCCGATTAATCCCCATCGCCAACGCACCCATAATGGTCGCGCCCGAACGGCTGACTCCCGGGACCATCGCCAGGCATTGCAGCAGTCCCACTCCGAAAGCCTGGCGCAGCGGCAGTTGCCCCAGACCCTGATAATCGCCTTGCTTCGAATACCGCTCGACCCCCAAAATCGCCAGTCCGCCGGCGATCAGCGCCCAGGCCACAATCCGGGGACTGCCCAGCATCGCGTCGATCTGATGCTTGAACAACAAACCGAGCACCACCGCCGGAATAAACGCAACCAACAGATTGAGCACAAACCGCAGCGACAGCGCCTCAAGTCGCAGCAGCCCCATGCCCACCGCCCAGAAGGTACGCCAGTACTGCACCACCACCGCCAGGATCGCACCGAACTGGATCACCACGTTGAACACTGCCCAGGTCTTTGCATCATAGCCGAGCAGTTCAGACGCAAGGATCAGATGCCCAGTCGATGAGACCGGAATGAACTCGGTCAGGCCTTCAACGATCCCGAGCAAGATGGCGGTCAGCATTAAGTCCATTATTTTGCTCCAGCAGCAAAGGCTGCTTCATCGAACTGCAATGCGGCGAGCCGGGCATAGAGTCCGCCGGCCTTGGAAAGCTGGTCATGCGTACCGCTTTCGGTCATGCGGCCATGGTCGAGCACCACGATCCGGTTCGCCGCGCGCACGGTCGCCAGCCGGTGCGCGATGACCAGCGTGGTGCGGCCCCGCATCAGTTTGTCGAGCGCGTCCTGCACCAGCCGTTCGCTTTCAGCATCGAGCGCGCTGGTCGCTTCGTCGAGGAGCAGAATCGGGGCTTCGCGCAGCACCGCGCGGGCAATTGCCACGCGCTGGCGTTGCCCGCCCGAAAGCCGCGCGCCGCCTTCGCCAAGATAGGTGTCAAGCCCGTCGGGCAGCGCCCGCAGGAACGTCTCGGCATGGGCCGCGCGCGCCGCTTCCCAGATCTGTTCATCGCTGGCCGACCAGTTGCCATAGCGCAGATTGTCGCGAGCATTGGCGGCGAACAGCTGGCCTTCCTGAGGGACCAGGGCCATGCGGCGGCGGACGTCGCCGGGATCCACCGCCGTCAGCGGGACCCCGTCCAATTTGATGGTCCCGGCCTGCGGATCGTAAAACCGCTCGGCCAGCTGGAACAGCGTCGACTTGCCCGCGCCCGACGGACCGACGATGGCCACGGTCTCGCCCGGTTCGACAGTCAGTGAGAAATCGACCAGCGCCGCCACTTCGAGCCTGGTTGGATAACGGAACGTCACGCCCTCGAAGGCCAATTTACCGCGCGCAGGGCTGGGCAGCGCCAATGGCCGCGCCGGCGCTGCGATGGCAGGTTTTTCATTGAGCAATTCGTTGAGCCGTCCGGCCGCGCCCGCGCCGCGCAGCAGATCGCCATAAACCTCGGTCAGCGCGCCGAATGAGCCGGCGACAATCCCGCTGGTCACCACCATTTCAAAGATCGTCCCGCCCGAGATCGAACCCTGCGCCACTTGCAGCGCGCCCTCCCACACCAGCAGCACGATCGAGCCGAACACCGCGAAAATCGCAGTCGCGGTCATAATCGCGCGCAGCAAGATCCGGCGGCGCGCGGTCGTGAACGTGGCTTCGACCGCCGCGCCAAACCGGTCAAGCTCGCGGCCCTCCTGATTGAACGCCTGCACCACCCGCATCCCGCCGAGCACTTCGGCTACCAAGGTGCCAATGTCAGCCACCCGGTCCTGGCTGGTGCGAGAAACATGGCGCAGCCGCCGCCCAAAAAAGGTTAGCGGCAGAACCACCAGCGAAATGCCCAGGAGCAGGCCGCCGGTGAGTTTGGGGGCGAGCATGAACAGCCGGATGATGCCGCCTATCCCCATGATCAAATTGCGCAGCGCCACTGAAACGGTGGTGCCCACGACCTGTTCAATCAGGGTTGTGTCCGAGGTCATCCGCGAACTGATTTCGCTCGGGCTGTTTTCCTCGAAAAATGCGGGCGATAGCCGCACCAGATTGCCTTGCACGGCTAAGCGGATATCGGCGACTACTCGTTCGCCCAGCCACGAGACGAAATAGAACCGCACCGCTGTGCCCAATCCAAGCACCGCCACGATCAACAGCAGATAACGGAACCAACGCCCGATCTCTGCAGTATCGCCGCCTTTGGCAAAGCCCTTGTCAATGATCAGATGAAAGCCAGCCGGGATCGCCAGCGTCGCCGCCGCGGTGATCGTCAGGGCGATTAATGCAAACGCCATCTGGCGCGGATACTTGGCAGTTGCACGCGCGATCATGCGCAGTGGACCAAGGCTGCGGGCAGGCTTTGCGAGCGGGACTAGGGGCGCGGTTTCGGCCTGGACGGAAGTCATGGCCCGCGCCCTAGCACACCTGTGCGGCGGCGTAAGGCGCTAAGTGGCACTCGCGCATTCATGTTGCAGTGCGTCATTTTGTGCATTGCACAAGTGGCCGATAACCGCCACCTTGGTTCAGAGCTCGGGTGGTTCCGCTTTGAGTGCAGGAGTAACCGGGTCGTGCTTTACACCGCATATGAAATGCAACGCTCGTGGCTTAACGCCGCCAGCACCTGGGCCTCGGTCGGGGCACAGTATCTGAACAATCCGGCGCTGCCGTTCGGTTATACGGGGCTGGGCCCGGTGATGGCTTCGGCGCTTGAAGTGTTCGCGCATGCCAGCGCGCCGTACGGCAAGCCCACTTTCGACATTGAAAGCGTGATGGTTGACGGGCAGGACTATCCGGTCACCGAGGCGATTGTGCTGCACCGCCCGTTTGGCAACCTGCTGCGCTTTACCCATGCCGGTCTGCCCAAAGATGCGCCGCGGCTGCTGATCGTGGCGCCGATGAGCGGCCATTTCGCCACGCTGCTGCGCGGCACTGTGGCCCGCATGATCGAACGCTGCGAAGTTTACGTGACCGACTGGGCTGATGCCAAGATGGTCCCGCTGAGCGCGGGTGAGTTCGATCTGGACGACTATATCGATTACCTGACCCTGTTCCTGGAACACATCGGCCCCAGTGCCCACGTGCTGGCAGTGTGCCAGCCGTCGGTCCCGGCGCTGGCGGTGACCGCGATCATGGCAGCGGAAAAACACCCCTGCCGCCCTGCCACGCTGACCATGATGGGCGGCCCAATTGATACCCGCGAAGCGCCGACCTCGGTCAATGATCTGGCGATGCAGCGCCCGATCGAATGGTTCCGTCACACCGTGATCGCCACCGTGCCGCTGCAGTATCCCGGTGCTGGCCGGAAGGTTTACCCGGGCTTTCTGCAGCTGGCTGGGTTCATGAGCATGAATTTGGGAAATCACATGCAGAGCCATTTCCATATGTTCAAGCATCTGGTCGCGGGCGACGGGGAAAGCGCCGATGCCGGCAAGGCGTTCTACGACGAATACCGCGCGGTTTGTGACCTCAACGCGTCCTATTATTTGCAAACCGTCGAACAGGTGTTTCAGAAACATGCGCTGCCCAACGGCACCTTCGTGCACCGCGGCAAATTGGTCGATCTGACCAGGATCCGCGACACCGCCTTGTTGGCGATCGAGGGCGAAAACGACGATATTTCGGGGATCGGCCAAACGAAAGCTGCGCTGACCCTCGCCGCTGGACTTGCGAGCACGCGCAAGCAATATTATCTTGCGCCCGAGGTGGGCCACTACGGCATTTTCAATGGCAGCAAATGGCGCGACCAGATCGCGCCAATCGTCGAAGAGTGGATCGCGCGTTTCGACCGTGCCCAGCTTAAAGTAGTGGCTTAAGCCGCAGGGCCAATCAAATATCGCCGTCGCCCGGCTGCACGGCCCGAGGCTGCGAGCGGCCCCACAGCGCCTTGATCACTTTGCGCGCCATCAGCAATAGCGCCACCGCCAACGCCACCAGCCCCAGCGCCACTCCCCCGGCCAGCGCCGGGTGCGCATAGGTGACATAGAGCAGCCCAGTCGTCGCAGCATCTTCGGCGGTGGAGACCACCACATTGCTGAACGGTTCGGGGCTGGCATTGACCACTGCCCGCGTGCTGGCTTTGCCGGTATGCGCCAGCAGCGATGCCCCGCCGCCCAGAATAAACGCAATCGCCTGGGTTGCGGGGTCGGACGGGTCGACCACCGCCAAGGCCAGCAGCGCGCCGCCGACCGGGCGGATCAGGGTATGCACGGTGTCCCACAGCGTATCGAGCCAAGCGACTTTATCGGCAAAGAATTCCGTCAATGCTGCCGCACCAGCCGCCCCCATCACCCACGGGCTGGCCAGCACCCGCAGCGAGGCGAGATGTTCGGGCAGCGGGAAAACGCCGAAATGCATGGCTAGTCCGGTGGCCAGCACGCACAAGTACAGCCGCCAGCCCGCCAATAAACTGACGCTGCCGGCCACGCCCAGAATTTCAACTATGCCAAGATGTCCGGTCATCGGCCGCTCTCCTCGATGCGCCAGACCAGGAGCATGCACCTTGCACCGCAGCGCGGCAAGCGAGCGTCACCCGCCCACCCGCACGCTGGACCCGCCATCGACCGGAAGCAGCGCCCCGGTGATGAACCGCGCTTCATCGGAGGCGAGGAACAACACGGCGTTAGCGGTATCCCAGCCGCTGCCCATCCCGCCTTTCAGCGGGACCATCGCGGCCCGTGCGGCGCGCTGATCGTCAAGCCCGCGGCCATCGCGCGCAGCGGTGCCGCCGACCCCCATCGGGGTGTCCATCAGGCCGGGCAAGACTGCATTGCAACGCACCCCTTTGGCGGCGCTACCTTGCGCAGTGGCCGTGGTCAGGCGGTTGAGCGCGGCCTTTGAAACTTCGTAAGCGATCATGTTGGCACCCGCGATCGAGGCGAGCGAAGACACGTTAACGATAACCCCGCTTTCAGCCGCGCGCATCGGCGCGAGCGCGGCGCGGGTAACCCGCCGCGCGCCGGTGAAATTGGCCGCGAAAGTGCGCTCGAACGCCGCGTCGGTGCAGCGCTGCGCCGGGCCGTCATCGGCATCGCCGATCCCGACATTGTTGACCACGACGTCGATCCGTCCCCAACGCGCGAGCGCGGCGGCGATAATCGCCTCGGCTTCGGTGACGACATCGGCGGCCAGCGCAAAGGCGGTGCCGCCGGCCTTGGTGATTTCATCCACCACCGCCTGCGCGCGCGCCACAGCGCGATCGACACACAACACTTCAGCGCCTTCGCGCGCGAACGTCAGCGCAATCGCGCGGCCATTGCCAATCGTCTCGCCGGGTTGCTGACCAGCGCCGACCACCACCGCGACCTTGCCCGCCAGCCGTCCCACGCGCTCAGCGCCGGTCCAACGCGGGGTCGAGCTGCTGCCCCGGATCGAGCTGCACCCCGAACGAATTGAGGATCATCGAAACCTGCGTGTACTGGCCGACGGTGAAAACCAGATCGGCGCGGCCGGTATCGCCGAGCTCAGCCAAATCTTCCCAAGTGGCGGTGGTGACAAAATGATCGGCCACCAGTTCGTCGCTGGCGCGCAGTATCGCGCGATCGAGCGGTGACCATTCGGGCGCCTCTGGCCCGGCCTTGATCCGCTCGATTTCGATCTCGCTCAGCCCACCGTCGCGGCCAATCGGGACATGCTGAGTCCATTCATAACCAGCGCCGCACTGATAGCCGGTGCGCAAGATCGCCAGTTCGCGTTCGCGGGGCGGCAGGCTGTTGCGGCGCGACAGAACATAGCTGCCCCAGGACAAAAACGCGGTCAGCGCGCGCGGCAGCCGCGCCATCGTGCGAAAGATGTTGAGCACCCGGCCCTGGACCAGAAACGGTTCCAGGGCCGCGCGCTGATCATCGTCCAACCGGTCAAGCTCGACCGGGGCGATGCGCGGTGCCGACAGGCGCATTACAAGACTTCGAACAGCCCTGCCGCGCCCATGCCGCCGCCCACGCACATGGTCACGACCACGTGCTTGGCGCCGCGGCGCTTGCCTTCGATCAGCGCGTGCATGGTGCAGCGCGCACCGGTCATCCCATAAGGGTGACCGATCGAAATCGAGCCGCCGTTGACGTTGAGCAGTTCATCGGGGATGCCCAGTGTGTCGCGGCAATAGAGCACCTGCACTGCAAAGGCTTCGTTGAGTTCCCACAGGCCAATGTCATCGACCTTGAGCCCGAACCGCGACAGCAGCTTGGGCACCGCGAACACCGGCCCGATGCCCATTTCGTCAGGCTCGGTTCCCGCAGCAGCCATGCCGAGATAACGGCCCAGCGGCGCCAGGCCCTTCTTGGCGGCCAGCGCGGCTTCCATGATCACGACCGCCGCGGAACCATCCGACAGCTGGCTGGCATTGCCCGCTGTGATGATCCCGTCGGGCAGCACCGACTTCAGACTTTTCAGCCCTTCGAGCGTGGTTTCGGGACGGTTGCCTTCATCCTTGGTCAAGGTCACGTCTTTCATCGTGATCTCGCCGGTTTCCTTGTTGGTCACCGCCATGCTGGCCGAACAGGCGACGATTTCGGCGTCGAACTTGCCCGCAGCTTGTCCAGCGGCAGTGCGCATTTGAGATTGGTAGGCATATTCGTCGCATGCATCGCGGCTGATGCCATAGCGGCTGCCGACCACTTCGGCGGTTTGCAGCATCGGCATGTAGATCGCCTTGTGCATCGCCATCAGCGAGGGATCGGCGGCGACCCGCATTTCCTTGGTTTGCACCATGCTGATTGAATCCTGCCCGCCGGCCGCGACCACGTCCATCCGGTCGATCACCACTTGCTTGGAGGCAGTGGCAATGCTCATCAAGCCAGACGAGCACTGACGGTCCATGCTCATCGCCGCAACGGTTACCGGCAAGCCGGCCCGGAGCGCGACCTGGCGGCCGATATTACCGCCTTGCGAGCCTTGCTGCAGCGCTGCACCCCAGACCACGTCGTCAACCTCGGCGCCTTCGATCCCGGCGCGTTTGACAGCCTCGGCCAGCGACAGCGCGCCAAGCGAAGCGCCCGGGGTGGCATTAAAAGCCCCGCGATAGGCCCGGCCAATCGGGGTGCGGGCGGCGGAAACGATGACTGCGTCACGCATAATAAATTCCTTGGATGATTTAAGTTCGAGCCAGACCTGGGGAGCAGATGGTCAAACGAAAAACTGGGTGATCCACTCGGTGATCAGCGCGGGCTTGTCCTCGCCTTCGATCTCGATCGTCACTTCGTTGGTCTGCTGCCATTGGCCGGGGCGCTTTTCGATCAATTCGATCAGCTTGGTGTGACTGCGCACGCGCTTGCCCGAGCGGACGGGCGAGATAAAGCGGGTTTTGTTGCCTCCGTAATTGACGCCCATCTTGACATTGTCGATCCGCGCACCCTCGGTCAGGCCGCCCAGCACCGGCAGCAGTGACAGGGTAAGAAAGCCGTGCGCGATGGTCCCGCCGAACGGGGTCAGCTTGGCTTTTTCTTCATCGAGGTGGATGAATTGAAAATCGCCGGTGGCTTCGGCAAATTTGTTGATGCGTTCCTGTGTCACTGCAAACCAGTCAGAAACGCCGATCACTTCGCCGGTCTTCGCGGCAAGTTCTTGCGGGGTCATTGGGCCTATCCTCCACGAGCGGAAAGGCGGTGTCATGGCGCAAGCCGCGCGCCAGTGCAATGCGCGCTAGGGTGCCGCTACGGCATCCGCCACGATCAACTGGTGCGAGATCCGGGCGGCGCGCGGCGCGGCCGCTTCGATTCGCCGCAGATAGCTCCATAGCCCGCATTGCAGCCCGATCAGCATGTAGCAGAACGGCTGGAAGGCGATCCCCACGAACAGTGATCCGGCCATATAGACGATCAGCGACTGCTGCAGCGCATCGGCGAGCGGGGCCTGCCAGGTCTCGCCCGGCGCGGTGCGATTTTTCCAGCGATGGCGAATGCGCTCCATCTGCCATAGCCCCGACAGCATCAGCCACAGCCACAAGACCAGCCCCGGCCAGCCCTGTTCGCCCAGCATCTCGAAATAGCTCGAATGATAGGCCCGCGCCTTGTCGAACGCGTCCTTGACCTCGACCGAGACGTTGTTGCCATCGCCCGTCTGGCCCTTGAGCTCAACGCGGACGTGGTTGCTGCGATAGGCTTCGAACCCGCCGCCGAGCGGATGGTCCTTCACATAGTCGAGTGTCCAGCCCCACACCGCCAGCCGGGTGGCGGCGCTTTGATCGGCCTGATGATTCTGGATTGTGCTCATCCGCTGGGTAAAGCTGTCGGGCAGCAGCGGCACCGCGATCAACGCCAGCACACCCATCGCGCCGAGATAGACCGCGCGGCGTTTGACATTGCGCAGCGCCATTACCGCGAGCAGCGCCAGGCACAGCAGCCCGGTGCGGGCCTGCGTTCCAACCGGCATGAGCGCGCAGGCAAACAGCAGCGCCACGCCAAACGTCTTGACCCGCCAGTCGGGCGGAAAAATCGTGCCGTGCTGCATCAGCCACAGGATCAGCGGGATCACTGCGATCGCCACGGTCGAAATTATCGAGCCTTCGTACAGCCCGGTGTTGTCGTTGATGAACAGGTGCAACTCGCCATAGCCGCCGCCGCCGCCCACGGTCTTGATCCCGCCATCGATGATGATTGCGCCTACGGCCAGCACCATGACCAGCGCGGCCGCCTCGATCCGCAGCCGCGTGCGCAGCGTCAATGGCAGGAAGATCGCGAACACCAGCGCCTTCCACACCCATGACCATTTGGCCATGGCCTGAACGGGGAAATCGGCGCTGAGCGTGGTCATCCCGCAATAGACCAGCAGCGCCGCGATCAGCCCCTGGCGCAGCGTAAAGCGGCTGTCGAACTTGGGATCGATCAGCAGCCAGCCGCCGAACGCCAGCACGAATGCGATCAGCGAGATCGGCAGCGAGGCCAGCAGATGATACGAAATCTTCTGCGGCGACAGGATATCGATATAGAGGTAGGCCAGCACCCAGATGAAGGGTCGCCGAAATCCCAGCGCGAGCAGCGTCAGGGTGAAGCCGGTGATCGCCAGATCAAGCATGGGTGCGCAGCCCCGGCTTGGGTTCGATCGGCGGTTGCTCGGCAGGCGGCGCGGCCCCCTCGGCCGAGGTCTCGGCGTCAAGATCGCCGCGCAGCAGGATGCGCCAGCAGCCTAGCGCGAGCAGACCATGCGACAGGGCCAAGGCAAAGAAATCGATCATCGCTTGTCCCCATAGCGCAGCGGAGTTGACGCGCCGTTAAGCAGTTTGGCCCTAGAGGACCGGGCCATGACCCGCGTCCTGCACGTCCTCGATCATTCGCTGCCGCTGCACAGCGGCTATACCTTCCGCACCCGCGCAATTCTGAAGGCGCAGCAGGCGGCGGGGCTGGAGGTGCGCGCAATTACCGGCCTGCGCCACTTCGCCGAGGGGCCGGAATGTGAGCTTATCGACGGTATCGCGTTTCACCGCACCCGCGGCCAAGCCAGCGGCCCGGTGGGCCTGCGCGAATGGCGCGAGATCAATCTGCTGGCCGATGCGATCGTGGCCTTGGCGCAGGTCTGGCAGCCCGATCTGCTTCACGCGCATTCACCCGCGCTGTGCGGCAAGGCCGCGCTGATCGCGGCGCGGCGGCTGGGGCTGCCGCTGGTCTATGAAATCCGCGCCTTCTGGGAAGATGCGGCGGTTTCCAACGGCACCGGGAGCGTGGGCAATCTAAAGTACCGCCTGACCCGCGCGCTGGAAAACAATGTCGTCTCCGGAACCGATGCGGTGATCACCATTTGCCAGGGATTGAAGGACGATCTGATTGCACGAGGCACCGATCCCGCCAAGATCACGCTCAGCCCCAACGGTGTTGACCTAGCGCTGTTCGGCGACTGCCCAATGCCCGACGCGGCGCTGGCCGCCGAGCTAGGGCTGACCGGCAGCCCGGTGATCGGGTTCATCGGCAGTTTCTACGATTACGAGGGGCTGGACGACCTGATCACCGCGATGCCCGCGCTGATCGCGCGCGTCCCCGCCGCCAAGCTGCTGCTGGTCGGCGGCGGGCCGATGGAGGATGCGCTTAAAGTGCAGGCCAAAACCAGCCCGGTTGCGCATGCCGTGCGCTTTGTCGGGCGCGTGCCGCACAGCGAAGTTGAACGCTATTACGCGTTGATGGAGGTGATGGCTTATCCGCGCAAACGCAGCCGTTTGACCGATCTGGTCACGCCATTGAAACCACTTGAGGCGATGGCGCAGGGCAAGCTGGTCGCTGCATCGGACGTTGGTGGGCACCGCGAGTTGATCGCGCATGGTCAAACGGGCATTCTTTTTGCCCCAGACAACCCCGCCGCTTGCTCCGCTGCCTTGGCTGAGCTGCTGGGGAATTGCAGCAGCTGGGAGGCACTGCGCCAAGCCGGTTCCGCCCACGTTCGCAGCAATCATGACTGGGCTTCCAACGTTCATCGTTATCAGGTTGTTTACCAAGTCCTGTTAGCCCGAGCGGTGCAAAACCGCGTTAATGCTGCTGCCTGAACAGCGGCATAATGCGCCTGCGCACAATAGATAACAGGGGTTCTGCGAGACGTGGCTAACCAGAGATATCAGCCGGTCAAAGCCAAACCGATCACCAGCAATCCGCTGTTCCCGGCTTTTATCGCGCTATGGTTTGGCGCGCTGTTCGGGCTTGGCAGCCTGGCGGTGCGCCCAGCACTGCTCGAACAGCTCGTGCTCAGCAGCCATATCGACCTGATCATTCCCGCCGCCGCGCCGCCGCTGGGCGTAACCGCGCGCATCTTGCTCGCGCTGGCGATGGCCGCGCTAGGCGGTATCTTGGGGATTTTGCTGACCCGCCAACTAACCCGGCCCGAACCTGATGCGTACAACCGCAAGCGCGACGCCAAAGATCCGACGACCCAAACGCGGCGGGTCCGGGCGCGCGATGCCCATCCCGATGCCCCGGCCCGCCGTCCGATCTCGGCGCACGAAGAGCTTGGCAGCGAAACGACGGTCGCCGTTGACCGGACACTGACAAATGGCCCGGGCTTGCTCGCCAACCGCCGCCGCGCGCTGGCGATCATCCGCGACGTGCCCCATTTCGTGCCGCACGGCCTCGCCCCGCTGCCGGGTAGCGGTGCGATCCAGCCGCTCGACCTGCCGGCACTGGCGCTGCCTGACGAGCCGGCGCAGCTGCAAACTGCAGTGACACCTGCCGCCGTCCCACTCGATTGGCCGCAGCCGGCGCCGGTCGCAGGCCAAGAATTGGCCGACGCCCCTACAACGATGGGCGGTCCGCCGCACCAGCCGTTCCAGCCCGATCCGCTGCCGCCGCTCGCGATCGAACCGGTGTTGGCCGAAGGCGATCATCTTCCACAGGACTTGGTTAGGACGTCAGGCGTCCAAACCTCGGTGTTCGATACACCAACGGCCAGCCCGTTGTTTGACCGCGCCGCGCCCGAGCCCGTTCCCGTTGTTGCCGCTGCAGCGGACGCGAGATCGACCACGCCGAAGCCCAGCACGGCCACGCTGGGAATAACCGATCTTGCCGCACGATTGGCCGAAGCGATGCGCCGCCGCCGCGAACTTTCACAGCTGCCAGTTGCTGGCATAGCAGCCAGCCCAGCCGGAGCTGTGGTGCAGCACGATGACCAACCGGCTGACGACGATCACCTGACCGACGACAACGCCGACAACGCCGACAACCCCTATGCCTCGCTGCTCGTGGTGGCGCCGCAGCGGCAAACTTTGGTGCAGATCGACGAACTTCCAGTAGACACGCACGAAGCGGGCGAACCAGTGGTGATTTTCCCCGGCCAAGCCCCGCATGTCGCTGCGCTCGCTTCAGCCGGGCACGGCCAGCCTATTGCCGCCAATTCGGCCTCCGCGACGGCCGATCCGGCCGAGATTGCTCAGGCGCTGCGCGCTGCGCTTAGTAACCTGCAACGGATGAGCGGCGCAGCCTGATCGGCTGCGCTGGTCCGCGCGCATTACCACTTGAAATGCGCTTCACGGCGCGACTCGGCGCGGACCTGGGTTTACCGATCTGTTTCGCAGTTGCAAAAACAGCTTCCTGTCGTCATGGGAAAGATCTGCGCAATAATCACCCTTTTGCCTAGCGTGGGGTGTAGCGTATAATTGCAGGAAATCCGCTATTTGCGCGTGTGCGCGCGCGAATCGTGGAGTGGCTGACGACAGGACGAATTGAGCGATGGCATACCCGCAGCCGCAAGGGCTTTATGATCCGGGCAACGAGCACGACTCGTGCGGACTGGGCTTTGTTGCCCACATCAAGGGTGTCAAAAGCCATGCCATCATCAGCCAGGCGCTGCAGATCCTGCACAATCTCGACCATCGCGGAGCGGTCGGCGCGGATCCTTTGCTGGGCGATGGCGCGGGCATCCTGATCCAGATTCCGGACGGGCTCTATCGCAGCTGGGCCGAAGCCGAGGGGCTGCGCTTGCCGGCAATGGGTGACTATGCCGTGGCGATGTGTTTCTTGCCGCAAAACGAAGCGGCGCGTGACTTCGTGATCGGTGCCTTCGAAAAATTCATCGCCAAGGAAGGCCAGCGTCTGATCGGCTGGCGCGATGTCCCGGTGAACGCCGCCGTTCTGGGCAAAACTGTGCTCGAACAAATGCCGGTCATCCGCCAGTGTTTTATCGCGCGCGGCAGCAATTGCGCCGACCAAGACGCGTTCGAACGCAAAATCCTGGCGATCCGCAAGCAAACTCAGAACCCGCTGGCCGCGCTCACGGCCAAGCACGGGCTGCCCGGGCTGACCGAGCTGTACATGCCCAGCTTTTCCAGCCGCACGGTGGTTTACAAAGGTCTGCTGCTGGCCACGCAAGTGGGTGACTTTTACCGCGACCTCGCCGATCCAGCCTGCGTCTCGGCATTGGGGCTGGTTCACCAGCGGTTCTCGACCAACACCTTCCCCAGCTGGAAGCTCGCGCACCCGTACCGGCTGATCGCGCACAATGGCGAAATCAACACGGTGCGCGGCAACGTCAACTGGATGGCTGCGCGCCGTCGGACGATGGAAAGCGAGCTGCTCGGCCCCGATCTGGACAAGATGTGGCCGATCATTCCGCACGGGCAATCAGACACCGCCTGCCTCGACAACGCACTCGAGCTGCTGATCGCAGGCGGTTACAGCCTGGCCCATGCGATGATGATGCTGATCCCCGAAGCCTGGGCCGGTAACCCGCTGATGGATGCCAAGCGCCGCGCCTTTTACGAATACCACGCTGCCTTGATGGAACCGTGGGATGGCCCCGCCGCAGTCGCCTTCACCGACGGGCGCCAGATCGGCGCGACGCTTGACCGCAACGGACTGCGCCCGGCGCGGTTCTGTGTGACCGACGATGACTTGGTGATCATGGCCTCGGAAAGCGGAGTCTTGCCGATCAAGGAAGACAATATTGTGCGCAAGTGGCGGCTTCAGCCAGGGCGCATGCTGCTGATCGATTTCGCCCAGGGCCGGATTATCGAGGACGAGGAATTAAAGGCCCAGCTGGCCCGGGCCAAGCCTTATGAAGACTGGCTGGAAGCCGCGCAGTACAAGCTGAAAGACCTCGAAGTGGTCGAGCCCGAACTGGCCCAAGTGCCGGTCGATGCAGCCTCCCTGCTCGATCGCCAGCAGGCCTTTGGCTATACCCAGGAAGACTTGTCGCGGTTCCTTGAGCCGATGGCGCGCAACGCAGACGATCCACTCGGCTCGATGGGCACCGATACCCCGATCGCGGTCCTCTCGAGCCGCAGCCGGCTGCTGTACGATTACTTCAAGCAGAACTTCGCGCAGGTCACCAATCCGCCGATTGATCCGATCCGTGAGGAGCTGGTGATGAGCCTGGTTTCGATGATTGGCCCGCGCCCCAACCTGCTCGGCATGGAAGCTGGGACTCATAAACGGCTGGAGGTCGACCAGCCGATCCTGACCAACGAAGATGTCGCCAAGATCCGCTCAGTTGAGGCTGCGCTGGACGGGGCCTTCCGCACCGAAACGATCGACTGCACCTGGGATGCTGCCTGCGGTGCCGACGGGCTTGAGCTGGCGCTTAAAGAAATGTGCTGGGCGGCGACCGAGGCGGTGCTGCAGGACAAGAATATCCTGATCCTGTCCGACCGTGCGCAAGGCCCCGAGCGGATCGCGATGCCCGCGCTGCTCGCCACTGCGGCGGTGCATCATCACCTGGTGCGGCAGGGGCTGCGGATGCAGACCGGGCTGGTGGTCGAAACCGGCGAGGCGCGCGAGGTGCATCACTTCTGCGCGCTGGCGGGCTACGGCGCCGAGGCGATCAACCCCTATGTGGCGTTCGAAACGCTCGAAGATCTGCGCTGCCGCAAAGATATGCCGCACAATTCAAAGACGGTGCAGAAGAACTATATCAAGGCAGTCGGCAAAGGCATTTTGAAAGTGATGTCCAAGATGGGCATCTCGACTTACCAGTCATACTGCGGCGCGCAGATTTTCGACGCCGTTGGGCTATCTTCAGCGTTTATCGAGCGCTACTTCACCGGCACCGCTACCACCATCGAAGGCATTGGTCTGACCGAAGTGGCCGAGGAAGCAGTTCGCCGCCACGATGCTGCTTACGGCGACAATCCGGTCTTCGCCAAGATGCTCGATGTCGGCGGCAT
>JAYVML010000026.1:0-3044 GCA_043758955.1 Novosphingobium sp.
AACGTTGTGAAGATGGCGACCAGCGAGGCGAGCAGCAGCGCCGCCATCACGATGCGCTCAACCTTCGCTCTGGCAGGGAATTGCGGACGCACCCGCAAATAAGCCAAGACTCCCCCGGCTAAACCCAGCAACAAGGTGACGATGATCCCGATCGTGGAAAAATGGCTAAGAGCGGCTCGGAACGGTTCCACCAAGCTGCGCGATTGCGAATTGAATATTGCCCCGCTTTGTCCGCTGGCCAGTGCCTGAGCCTCGGCGAGGATGGCGTCGCGCTCGATCCCAAAGGCCGGTAACTTGGCCGCAGCGGGATCGGTCAGTACCTGACTCAGCACCAACCCCGGACTAAGCCCTGACCAGACCGTAGCGAACAAAACCGCCGGCAATGCCGCCCACAAAGCGACATACCAGCCGTGGTATACGGGGAGCGAATGCAGCTCGCCGCCTTCCGCCCGCACAACGCGGCGCAGCGTCCAAGCGCGCGCACGCGCCGCGAGCCATCCGGTCAGCCCTAAGGCCAGGGCCAGGAGAACAGGAATGGCTGGCGTCATCGCGGCAAGCGTACTCGGTTTACTTGAGGACGTTAGGGTCGAGCGGGGTCATGCCTGCAGCCGTCGCTGCGCTGGTCGCAAGGACCGCGGCGGG
The DNA here is from genome assembly GCA_043758955.1 of Novosphingobium sp. GTDB lineage: Bacteria > Pseudomonadota > Alphaproteobacteria > Sphingomonadales > Sphingomonadaceae > Novosphingobium. The sequence goes on from JAYVML010000026.1 coordinate 643, forward strand.
AGCGACAACCATGCCCTGCTTGGCCAGCAATCCACCCTTGCTCCAGCTTTTGGTCCATTCAGCTACATATTCCCTCAAGCCCTTGATTGCATCAACATGCGCCGACCTGGCAAACGGGAAGACGGTCGATGAGCCGACCGCCCGGACCTCTTCGCGCGAGCCACCCTGGCTGCCACCGCAAGCCGAAAGCAGAGCTGCTGTCGAAATAGCTGCGATAAAAGCGAGGGTAGATTCTTTCGTCATGCGAATCGTTCTCTTGGCCTTAGTTAATCCGCTGTGTGGTCGGCTTGTGTGACAGATCCGTGACATTAAGCTGGCCCGGTGCGATTGTCACCAAACGGTCGAAAGTTTGACACACACAGTCATCAATGTGTCACAAAACCTAAATAATCAGCGGCTGTCCAATCGCTGGTCAGGGAATCAAAACAAATGCGCTTCATCTTCCTTCCGCTGGCTGTGGCCGCAACGCTGAGTGCAGCCGCGCCGAGCCTGGCGAGCGATGACACCCAGTACTGGCAGACACTCAACCTGACCCTCGCCTTGCCAGCTAATTTCAAGATCTCGAACGAAACCGTGCGCCGCGCGAGCGATGCCAAGGGGTTCTACGAGATCGAGAATAACGTCATGATTGGCAAGAAGGTCAACAAGGTCGTCACGCTGTGGCTGGGCTACACATTTAATCCGCAGTATAATCACGGGACTTTCCAGCTGCGCGAACACCGCTTTCGCCAGCAGGTCAATTTTAGCAACTTCGCGGTGCTGGGTAAGGTCAAGCTGAGCGGGCGGGTGCGCCTGGAGGAACGCTGGCGCGAAGGTAAACCGGGCACGGCTTGGCGGCTGCGTCCGCAATTTCAAGCGACCACGCCCTTCGTCGGTAAGACTACGATCTCGGTAAGCAGCGAAGTCTTTCTCGACCTCAACAATACCGGCTTCCAAACTGTTGATGGACTCGAACGGATGCGCAACGCGGTTTATATCACGGTGCCACTAACGAAGAAAATCAGTTTCGATTTCGGTTACCTCGACCAGCACGGATTTGTCCCGAACGGGGCGGATAGAAGCGACCATGTATTGACGACTGGCCTGTCAGCTTCATTTTAGGCTAAGCAACGGCAACTGCACCGCTGCGCAGGTTCCTTGTCCAACAGTGCTAGTGATATCGAGTGCGCCGCCGTGCCGCTCAACGATGTGTTTGACAATCGCCAGCCCCAGTCCGGTCCCGCCCGAGGCGCGGCTGCGGCCGGGATCGGTGCGGTAGAACCGCCGGGTCAGATGCGGCAGGTGTTCGGGCGCGATGCCGGGGCCTTGATCGGTCACTGACAGCCGCGCCTGATCATCGGCGCGGCGCTCCACCGACACCCTGACTGGCTGATCCTCGGCCCCGTATTTAAGCGCGTTATCGATTAGATTGCGCAGCAATTGTTCAAGCTGCCCGGGGTCGGCGAGCACCATCGTGTCCGGCTCGCCAGCGGCCAGCACGACGCGTTCTTTGCCTTTGAGTGAGGCCACTTCGCTCACGACCCGCGCCGCCAGTTGCGCCAGATTGATCGCTTCGCTTGGCCGGTCGTGCTTCTCTGCCTCAACGTGGCTCAAGGTCATCAGATCTTCGACCAGAGAAAGCATGCGGCGCGCCTCGCGGTCGATGATCCCGACAAACCGGTGCCGGGTTTCGCGATCGGTTGGGGCGGTATCATCACCCAGCGTTTCGGCATAGCCGATCACCGCAGCAAGCGGCGTGCGCAACTCGTGGCTGGCATTGGCCACGAAGTCAGTGTGCGCGCGGCTGACATCGGATTCGGCGGTACGATCGGCCAGTTCGATCATCCAGCGCTCGCCGGCGATGGCCCGGCGGGTCAATTGCCATAAGCTGCGCGAGCCGGTGAAGCCGGGGATGCTGACGCTGGCGCCGTCGGGCTGGTCGATCAACCGCATCGCATCGGGATGGCGCAGCGCAATCCGCGCGTCTTGGCCCAGCACATGTTCACCCAGTGCGGCGCGCGCGGCGGCATTGGCCTCGACGATCCGCGTGCCTTCAAGCAGCAGCAGTGGCAGCGCGACTGGCTCAATCGTCTCGTGAATGGCATCGCGTGAAACTTCGCTGACGTCGATCCGGTCTTTGACGATTTCGGGCTCAGGACTGGTCAGCCATAGCGAGCCTAGCCACAGCGCGACCACTCCAAACGCTAGCCAGCCACCGCTGCCCGCCACCAGCATTACCGCCCCGGCGATCAGCGCCAGCACGATGCCGGGATAGGGAAGGGGGCGTTTGGCAAACATCGGCGAGCGCTCCATACGAGGCGCATGGCTGCCTGCCAATCATTACAATGGTGTGCCGCGATGAGAGACCGTGCTGGCTGGTGACCCCTACGGGAATCGAACCCGTGTTTCAGCCGTGAGAGGGC
>JAYVML010000027.1:0-16263 GCA_043758955.1 Novosphingobium sp.
TGGCCAGTGCTCAGGGGGCCAGCTTGTCTGGTTTGTCAGAGCTGATTGGCAGAAATGCTACGTATCTGCAGCAATTTGTCCGAAAAGGCAGCCCTCGCAAGTTGGAAGAAACCGATCGCCGCACGCTCGCGCGGTTTTTTGGTGTGGGCGAATCAGAGCTGGGTGCACCGGAGGATTTTTCCCTTGTGCCGGGGCACAATCAGCCGCGCAGAGAATGGATCGACGTGCCGCGTCTATCGTTGGGCGCTTCGGCCGGGCCGGGTATGCTGGCGGGCGAGGAACTGCGGATTGGCGCTTTCCGGTTCGGTGCGCGCTGGCTGCGTGAGCAGGGGTTGGATCCCGGGCAGCTGTCTGCAATCCGCGTCGAAGGTGATTCGATGGAGGTCACCCTGCGCGATGGCGACGAGATTCTGGTGGATCGCACCCCGCGGCAGTGGCGTGATGGCATCCACGTGGTCCGGGCCGGCGAGGCGCTGCTGGTCAAACGGCTCGATACCGGGCGGCCAGGGGTGCTGGCGCTGGTCAGCGACAACCCGGCTTACCGTACGCTGGAGCTGGCCCCCGAGGACGTGCAGGTGATCGGTCGGGTGGTATGGAAAAGCGGGCGGCTTTAGCCGAAGCCGAACAGACTTGGTGCGATGGCGTTCCACCAAGCGCTGCGTCCAATGAAAGGTTCAGCGATGTGGAGCGGAACGAACACTGCACTCGCCCAGAGCGTCGCGGGATGGATCCGCCCCAGCACTTTGCGATCGTGGAGCGCCAGCGGGATCAGGAACAGGTCAGCAAACAGGTTTGGGGCCATATCTGGGTAGGGCCAAGGCAATGAGATGCGCAAAAACCAGCGCGAAGAAGCCGGTCCCAACAAACTGAGCATCGCAACGTAGATCAGCCGTCGATGCCATTCAATTCGCCGGGTCGCTTGGTGAATTGCACAGCCGATCAGCAGCGCAAACGCAGTTATATCAAACAGATTGTAGATACTGAATTCGAACGGCAGCTGATTGCCGCTGGCCTTGCGATCACCAATCGCGACGACCGCTAGCCACAGGCCGAGCGGGACCATCGCCCCAGCCAGCGCTGCGCCTGCCAGGCCAAATTCGCGGTGCAAGCGCATTCGCCCGTGCCGCACCAACCACGTTTGCCACACGAATAACGCAGTCCAACTGAAGAACACCAAACCGTGCAGGTGCCGTAGGAGCGAGAAACTCTTGCTGCCGGTTGCAAGCGGCAGGAAATACGTGAGTGGAAAACTCATTACGATCAGCGCAGCGATAACAATCGCCGATATGCTGAAAAAACGCTGCGAACTTTGACGCGGATGGTCCTCGGGCATTGCTCCCCCAATTTTTGCGGACCCGGCAATTGGCTAGCACAGCGGGCTGATAGTTCAAGTTTGTCGGGCCTTGCATCGCGCAGCCCGAGCGTCCAAATCACGCATGATGAGCAGCCCTACCGAACCCCCGATGCGTGTCGGCATTATCCCTGTCACCCCGCTCCAACAGAACTGCTCGCTGATCTGGTGCACCAAAACCATGCGCGGGGCGGTGATAGATGCCGGCGGCGAGCTCGACAAGATTAAGGCGGCGGTGGCCAAAATGGGGGTCACGCTGGAAAAGCTGCTGGTTACTCACGGCCACCTCGACCACTGCGGTCAGGCGGGGATGCTGGCGAAGGAGCTGGGGTTGCCGATCGAAGGACCACACGAGGATGATCGGTTCTGGATCGCGCAATTGGCTGACGATGCCGCCAAGTACGGCTTTAAAGGCGAGGTGTTCGAACCCGATCGCTGGCTGGTGGACGGCGACACGGTGACCGTGGGCGAGCTGGTGCTCGATGTGATTCATTGTCCTGGGCATACCCCGGGTCATGTCGTGTTTCACCACGCGCCGTCGCAGTTTGCCGTGGTCGGTGATGTGCTGTTCTCAGGATCGATCGGGCGCACCGATTTTCCGCGCGGCAACCACCAGGATCTGATTGATTCGATCACGCAAAAACTGTGGCCGCTGGGCGATGACGTGACCTTCCTTCCCGGCCATGGGCCAACCAGCACCTTCGGCCGGGAAAGACAGGTCAACGCTTTTGTCAGCGATTATGCGCTGAGCTGAGCCATTACATCATGCCGGTGGCAACCAGCACGGCCACAATCGCCAGACCGATCTGGGTCAGCATGGTCACCATCACACCTAGCCCGCGGCCTTTTTCCAGGCTACCGCCATCCATACCCAGGCCATGCGCAACCCGCGCCAGCATATAGGCCGCGCCGACGATGGCCAGCCAGCCAGCGCCTTTGCCGGCCAGCTCGATCCCGGCGATCAGGAACAGAACCCACGGGGTGTTTTCGGCAAAGTTGAGCTGCGCGCGCATCCGCCGCTCCATCAGGTCATTGCCACCGGTGCCGATATTGATTTTTTCCTTCATCCGCACCCGGCCGCAGCGCATCGCCAGCCAGAAGTTGATCAGGGCCGCCGCTGCCGCCATGCACAGTGTAGTGGGTAACAACATTTTTCTCTCCCCTTGATGCCTGCTGGATCAAGGGGAACGACGACGCTTGCATGCCGCGTCAAATTCGGTATAGGCCCGCCTTCGCGAGCCGCCGGCCCCCGGGTCCTAGCGTGGCTTACTTAGACCGAATTATTATTTGCAGGAACAGGTGCCGCAATGGCTGTCCCCAAAAGAAAAACATCGCCCTCTCGCCGTGGCATGCGTCGCAGCCACGATGCGCTAAAGGTTGAAGCCTTTCATGAATGCTCCAATTGTGGTGAGCTTAAGCGGCCACACAACCTATGCCCGGCGTGCGGCCACTACAACGGTCGCGAAGTCATCGCGGTCGGGCTCTAAGCCCAAGAATCAAAAGGATACTCGCACATGAGTCTGCCGCGTATCGCCATTGATGCGATGGGCGGAGACGAAGGCGTGCGCGTAATGATCGAAGGTGCAGCGCTGGCCCGGCGGCGCCATGATCGTTTCAAGTTTTTGTTGGTGGGCGATGAAGCGCGGATCAAGGCCGCGCTGGAAGCCCATCCCAATCTGCGCACAGCTTCGGAAATTCTGCATGCTCCCGATGTGGTAAGCGGTGAGGAAAAGCCGACTCAGGCACTGCGCCGGGCCAAGACCACCTCAATGGGCATGGCGGTCAATGCGGTCAAAGCGGGTGCCGCCGGTGCAGCAGTCAGCGCTGGCAACACCGGCGCGCTGATGGCGATGGCCAAGCTGGCGCTGCGCACGATGCCGGGGATCGACCGACCGGCGCTGGCGGCGTTGCTTCCCACGCTGGGCGAGAACGACGTGGTTATGCTTGATCTGGGCGCCAACACCGAATGCGATGCGCGCAATCTTGTGCAGTTTGCAGTGATGGGCGCGGCCTATTCGCGCATTGCCACGGGGCAAGAAAACCCGCGGGTAAGGCTGCTCAACATCGGCTCTGAAGCAAATAAGGGAACCGAACACCTGCAGGCCGCGGCCGCCCAGCTCAAGCTGGCTTCGGTCAGGCTGGCGATGTCATTCGATGGTTATGCTGAGGCCGACAAGCTTAACCGGGGCGATGTCGATGTGGTGGTTTCGGACGGGTTCTCTGGTAATATTGCCTTGAAAGCGGTTGAGGGCACCGCGCGGTTTGTGACCGACCTGCTGCGCCGCAGCTTTGCCTCGTCGCTGCGCTCGAAGTTCGGCTTCCTGATCTCGCGTCCGGCGACTGAACTGTTGAAGCATCATCTTGACCCTAACAACCACAATGGTGCGGTGTTTCTCGGGCTCAACGGCGTGGTGGTCAAAAGCCATGGCTCGGCCAATGCGTTGGGAGTGGCCAATGCAGTGGCGGTCACTGCGCGGCTGCTTGAGGAAAATATTATCGAGCGTATCACCGCCGATTTGGCGCGGCTGGGCACGGGCAGTATGCGCATGACGCCAAAGGCACCGACGTGACTGTGCGCTCGGTCTTGATGGGCACTGGCTCGGCCTTGCCCGCGCGAGCAGTGAGCAACGCCGAACTGGCGCAAACCGTTGACACCAGCGATGATTGGATTGTCGAGCGCACCGGGATCCGCAACCGCTATATTGCTGGTGAGGGCGAAACGACATCGACCCTGGCGACTGAAGCCGCGCGCAACGCGCTGGCTGCAGCCGGACTGGAGCCAGCCGACATTGGTCTGATCGTGTTGGCTACCGCGACTCCCGACCAAACCTTTCCCGCGACTGCCACCCAGGTTCAGCACGCGCTCGGCTGCAATGGCTGTGTGGCTTTCGACGTTGCAGCGGTCTGCTCGGGCTTTCTCTATGCGTTAGGTGTCGCAGATTCGCTGTTGCGCACCGGCATGGCGCAGCGCGCGCTGGTGATCGGGGCGGAAACGTTCAGCCGGATCCTCGACTGGGAAGACCGTAGCACTTGCGTTTTGTTTGGTGACGGCGCTGGCGCCGTGGTGCTCGAAGCACGCGATGTGGCCGATGACGGCCCGGGCCTGCTGGTCACCCGGCTCCACGCCGATGGCGCTTATAACGGTTTGCTCTACGTCGATGGCGGGCCGTCGAGCACTGGCACAGTCGGTCATGTCCGCATGAGGGGTCCCGAGGTGTTCCGACATGCGGTGGTCAATCTGGCTGAAGTGTTGCGCGAAGTCCTGGCTGACCAAGGCCTGACCTGTGCCGACATTGACTGGGTAGTGCCGCATCAGGCGAACCAACGCATCCTTGATGCCACCGCCCGCAAACTGGGGCTGCCGCCCGAGAAGGTGATCGTCACGGTCGATCGCCATGCCAATACCTCGGCTGCGTCGGTTCCGCTCGCGCTCGATACGGCTGTCCGCGACGGTCGGATCAAACCCGGTAATTTGGTCATTCTCGAGGCGATGGGCGGCGGGTTCACTTGGGGTGCCAGCTTGCTCCGGGTATAACTAGCAGTTTGGCGGGGTGTTTCTGTCGCGTGGCGCGTTGCAATCGACCACGATATGGGTATGATTCGAAACAAGGTCGTATTGTTGCAGCTTTAGGGAAGGGGCTGGATGCGCTCAATGACTACTTTGACAAGGGCCGATCTGGCCGAAGCACTCAACCGCAAACTGGGCCTATCGCGCTCGGACTCTTTGGGTATGGTTGAATCTATCCTTGATCACATGACAGTCGCGCTCGAAGAGGGTGAGAACGTCAAAATCTCCGGATTCGGAACCTTTCTGCTGCGCGACAAAGGCCAGCGGGTCGGGCGCAATCCCAAAACCGGGGTTGAGGTGCCGATAACGCCGCGCCGTGTGCTGACCTTCCGCGCCAGCCAAATGCTTAAGGAACGGATCGCTCGCGGATGAGCGGCGCGGTGCCTCCCGGGTTTGCCGACGGCAAAGATCCGGAGGCGCTGCGCACCATTGGTGAAGTGGCCAAGGCCCTGGGTATTCGTCAACACGTGTTGCGCTATTGGGAAGAACAATTCCCGATGCTTCGCCCGCTCAAACGCGGCGGGGGACGGCGCTATTATCGCCCTGAAGATATCCGCATGGTTGAAACGATCGATCGGCTGGTGCACCATGAAGGCTATACGCTGAAAGGCGCCAAAATGGCGCTGCAGGGCGGAGCCGCAAAACTGGCGTCGGCTGCACCCGCAATGCCTGCGGACAGCGGCCCGGCATTCACCGCCACCGCCGTTACCCCCAATTTTGCTTACCGCGCACGTTTGATCGCGCTGCGAACCACACTGGTCAACGCTCTGCACGACGCCTAAAACCGGATCCTCAACCACTTGAGGAATCGCGATGCAGCAAAGTTACAACGCCGACCTAGCGCTGTTCATCAATGGCAGCTGGAAGATGGGCGAAGGTCGTGACCTGTTCCCAGTGGTCGATCCCGCTAGCGGCGAGACGATTGGCGAAGTGCCGCTGGCCAGCCCGGCCGATCTCGACGAAGCGCTCGACGCGGCGGACCGGGGCTTTGCGCTATGGCGTGCAACCCCGGCCGAACAGCGCGCAGCAGTGCTCAAGAAAGCTGCGGCATTGCTGCGCGAGCGGGTCGAACTTATTGCCCAGCTGCTGACCATGGAACAAGGCAAGCCGCTGGCCGAAGCCCGGGCCGAGGTGATCGGCAGCGCGCAATTGTTCGATTGGTGCGGCGAAGAGGCCACGCGGATATACGGGCGAACACTGGTGCGCCCGACTGGGCAGCGCGCGCTGGTCAACCGCCAGCCGATCGGACCGGTCGCGGCGTTCAGCCCGTGGAACTTTCCGGTTTACCTGATGGCGAAAAAGCTGGGACCGGCGCTTGCCGTCGGTTGCTCGGTAGTGGCCAAACCGCCCGAGGAAACCCCAGGGTGCACCGGGGCACTGATGCGTTGTCTGGCCGACGCGGGCCTGCCCGCCGGGGTGGCGCAACTCGTTCATGGGGTACCCGACGGAGTGAGCCGCCATCTGCTGGCTTCAAAAGTGATCCGAAAAGTCAGCTTCACCGGTTCGGTCGCGATCGGGCGGCACCTAATGCGGCTGGCCGCCGATGGGCTCAAGCGGGTGACGATGGAACTGGGCGGGCACGCTCCGGTACTGGTGTTCGCCGATTGCGATCTGGAAAAGACGCTCGATCTGGTGGTCCCGCAGAAGTTCCGCAACGCCGGGCAGGTCTGCGTCTCGCCCACGCGATTTTATGTGCAGGAGCCGATTTACGACCGGTTCGTGGCGGGCTTTGCCGCGCGCGCCAAGGCCGTCACCACTGGCCACGGCTTATCTGCCGACACCGTTATGGGGCCGCTGGCCAATGCCCGGCGTCCCGGAGCGATTGCCGCGCTGGTTGACGATGCGGCGTCCAAGGGTGCGCGGGTGCTGGCTGGGGGCAGCCGCGGCGCAGACGGCTTTTTTTTCGAACCGACTTTGCTGGCCGATGTTCCCGATTCGGCTGACATTATGGCGAACGAGCCATTCGGGCCCGTCGCAGTCACGGCGCCGTTCAGCACATTGGACGATGCGGTGGAAAAGGCCAACCGTTTGCCGTTCGGTCTGGCGGCGTTCGCCTTCACCGAAGGTCTGCGCACGGCTAATCTACTCGGCGATGCGATTGAGGCAGGGATGGTCGGAATCAACACCTTCGCCGTGGGCGCGGCCGATGCCCCGTTTGGCGGGGTCAAAGATTCGGGGTTTGGCAGCGAAGGCGGGTTGGAGGGGATGGACAGCTATCTGGTCACCAAGGCGATCCACATGGCCTAAGCCTGATTTGGACCCAGCGCAGGATCGAGATCGCGTGGTCGCGTCAGGTGACCCAGCTGGCCGCAACCGTCTTGGAGATCGGCCCATCGCTCAATCGTCAGCTCAAGCACGGCGAAGCTGGCGGTCGGGAACTTGACCTCGACCGCGTCCCGCAGCGGGCTGGTGCCGTCGTCGGGGACCAGATCAAAAATCAGGTCTTCCAGCCCGGGGTTGTGACCGACCATCAGCACCGCGCTTGGCTCACCCTCTTGCTCACGCAGCAGGTCGATCAGCGTGGCGCTGCTGGCGAGATAGATGCGCCGATCCCACTGCACTGCAACCGGCTGGCCGGCTGCCTGGCAGGCGATCTCTATCGTTTCGGCGCAGCGGATCGCCGGTGACGAGACAATTAGATCCCAGCGCTGACCATGATCGCGCACATGCCGACCCATGATCTCAGCGCCCTTGCGCCCACGCGCATTAAGCGGGCGATCAAAATCGCGCGCACGCGGATCTTGCCAGTCGGACTTGGCGTGACGGAACAGGCCTAAGGTTTTCAAGCAAGAGTCTCGCGCTGAACGGGCGCACGTGAAACACCGGCTGTGACGCGTTGTAAAGCCTCGTCGAGCGTCAGCCGGGTGATCCGGGTGCCGGGCGGGAAGGCGGACAGCAGCCGGCTGGGAAAGGCGGCTGACAGCACCACGAATATGCCGTGGTCATCGCGGGTACGGATCAGTCGTCCAAACGCCTGCGCCAGCCGCGCGCGGATGATCCGGTCATCATGCGCGCCGCCGCCGCCTGCCAGCCGCCGCGCGCGGTGAAGGATCGATGGTTTTGGCCACGGCACTTGCTCCATCACCACCAACCGCAATGAATGACCTGGGACATCGACCCCGTCGCGCAAGGCGTCAGTGCCGAGCAGCGAGGCGCGCGGATCGTCGCGAAAGATGTCCACCAAAGTGCCTGTGTCGATCGGATCGACGTGCTGGGCGTAGAGCGGCAAGCCCGCGCGCGCCAATCGGTCGGCAATCCGCCCGTGTACCGCGCGCAAGCGCCGGATCGCGGTGAACAGCCCCAGCGCGCCTCCACCGGCCGCTTCGATTAACCGGGAATAGGCCCCGGCCAGCGCTGCGATGTCGCCTTTGGCGCCATCGGTGACGATCAGGACCTCGGCTTGGTCTGCGTAATCGAACGGGCTGTCAAAGCTCGACAACCGCGGTGCGAGACCAAGCACCGGCGCGCCGCTGCGCACCACCGCGCTGTCCCAGTCGGTCCCGTCCTTGAGCGTGGCCGAAGTCAGCATGACGCCGTGCGCGCCTTGCAACACCACCTTGGCAAATGGCTTCATCGGATCAAGCCAGCGGCGGTGCAACCCCACGTCATACTCGCGCGCCTCGGCCCGGTCGACCGCCAGCCAATCGACAAATTCGGGATCGGCCGGACCGCCCAGCCGATCGAGCATGGCCTCCCACGCGGCCAGTAGATCAATTCGCCACGTCAGCGAGTGCCGCGCGCCTTCGATCCGCGCGCGGCTCGACCCGTCCAGCCAATCGGGCGGCTCGGCCAAGATTGCCTCGAGCCGCCCGCCCAGCCGGATCAGCGGACCGCGCAGTTCGGCCAGTGCAGCTTGGGCTGAACCAGCCAGTTCGATAATTGGGCCATCGAGCTGCGCCGCCTCAGTCTCCAGCCCATAGCCCGCGTCCTGCCCGCCGCTTTCATCACGCGCATATGTCAACGCGCGTACCGCCGACAGCAGCTCTTCAAGCGGACCAGATGGGGTGTTCTCATTCAGCCGCTGCAACCAGCCATCACCGGGGAGGGCTTCAGCCGCATAACGCGCGGCGGCAATCGATTTGCCCCCGACCTCATCATAGCTCGCCAGATCGGCGAGCCGCGCGGCCAATCCCCGCCGGCGCCCCTTGGAGCCGCGTTCGGGACCAATTACCCAGCGCCGCAGCTCGATTGTCTCGGTGCCGGTCAGCGCGGCGGCAAAGGTCGAATCTGCAGCCTCGAACACATGGTGCCCTTCGTCGAACACGATCCGGCCCGGGCGCTGCGCGGCATCGCGCGCCCCGATAGACCCAGAACGCGCCGCGTTGACCATCACCAAGGCGTGATTGGCAATCACCAGATCTGCCTGAGCGCTGGTCCGGCTGGCGCGTTCGATGAAGCATTTGCGGTAATGCGGGCAGCCGGCGTAGACGCATTCGCCGCGCCGATCAGTCAAGGCCGTCACTCCGCGTTGGCGGAACAGCGTGGCGAGCCAGCCGGGCAGATCGCCCCCGATCATGTCGCCGTCCTGGCTGTAAGCCGCCCAGCGCGCGACCAGCTGCGCAAAGATAGCCGCACGGCCCGTGAACCCGCCTTGCAGCGCATCCTCGAGATTGAGCAGGCACAGATAATTCTCACGGCCCTTGCGCACCACCACCGGGGCGCTGCCGTCGGCGCGAAGCGCGGGCCAGGCGCGGCGGCTCTCGTGCCGCAACTGGCGCTGCAATGCCTTGGTATAGGTTGAGACCCAGACGGTGCCTTGCGCCGCCTGCGCCCACAGCGAGGCCGGAGCGAGGTAACCCAGTGTTTTACCAATTCCGGTTCCCGCCTGGGCGAGCAGCAAGTGCGGCTGGTCCCGCGACGCACGCGGCGCAAAGACGTGTGCGACTTCCTCGGCATAGCTGACCTGTGCCGGGCGGCTTTCGGCGCTTTGCCCGGTCAGTTCAGCCAGCCGTGCAGCGACCGCAGCGGGGGTGAGGGTGATTTGCGCGGGCTGCGGACGTTCCGGCGCTTCCTCCCATTCTGGCAGTCGCGCAAACAGCCAGCGTTCGGCCGCCGCCGGCATGGTGATCCGTGCGGTGAGCAGCGGCGCCCATGACCAGCGCAGCCGGGTCAGCGATTGCAGCGCAGTCCAGCCGCCTTCCCGCTCACTCCAGTCGGGCGCAGCGCACTGGCTTAACAGTGCTTCGGCAGCCTGTTGCAGCAGCAGTGGAACCGCATCTTCGCGGTCCGGCTCGGGCAAGCCCAAAACATGCGCCAACCCCTTGGGGGTCGGCACCATGAACCGCGCCGGGTGGACGAAGGCGAACAGTTCAAGCAGGTCCAGACCAGACAAGTCGGGATAACCCAGCCGGGTTGCTACCAGTGGCGCATTGAGCATCAGCAGCGGCGTATCGGCCGCCGCGACAATCGCGTCGCCCTTGCTCAGCGTTTGCGTGCTGCCCAGTCCCCCGCGTAGCCAGCAGCCGCCGTGGCTGGCGTGCAGGGCAGGAAGGGGTAATCCGTCGCTCACCCACCAGCGTTAGAACGAAACTGGAACAATGCGCAAGCGCGACAACCGCTATAGGCTTAATGCCGGAACATGCGTTCCCACCAAGTCATATCAGCTTCGAGCGGACGGATCCGGCCATAGGTACGCAGGCGTAATGAAGGGTCCATCGATTTGCGCTGCTGCACCAGGGCTGGTTGTTGCGCGGTGGAATATTCGTGCGTCTTCACAATTGCCTCCTGTTGCAGATATGCCCATCAAGCTAATCCGCCACTCCGCGATTGGTTCCCTGTCCTCACACGTGCAAGGCGGTTGACCCGCCAGCACCGCTCGGCCAGCGTCGCGGCCATGCCGAATCCTGATACCCGCACCGCTCTGATCGACCGCTTGCCCAAGGCCGAACTGCATCTCCACATTGAGGGATCGCTGGAGCCCGAACTGCTGTTCGCGCTGGCGCAGCGCAACGGCGTGGAGATCCCGTTCGACACGGTCGAAGCGGTTCGTGCGGCGTACAATTTCTCTAACCTGCAGGATTTCCTGGATATTTATTACCAGGGGATGGCGGTGCTGCTGACCGAGCAGGACTTTTTTGAACTGACCTGGGCCTATCTCGAACGCGCCAAAACCGACCAAGTCCGCCACGTTGAAATATTCTTCGACCCGCAAGGACATACCGCACGCGGCGTCGCATTTGAGACGGTGCTGAACGGGATCGAGCGCGCGCTTAAACAGGGCGAGGCGCAGCTTGGCATCAGCTACCGCCTGATCATGTGCTTCTTGCGCCACCTGAGCGAAGAGGAAGCATCTGCGACCTTGGCGCAGGCCGAGCCGTACTTGCCGCGCATCCACGGGGTCGGGCTCGATTCGTCCGAACTGGGGCACCCGCCCGGCAAATTTGCGCGGGTGTTTGCGCGCGCGCGCGACCTGGGGCTGCATGTCACCGCCCATGCCGGTGAGGAAGGCCCGCCCGAATACGTGTGGGAGGCGCTCGATCTGCTCAAGGTCGAGCGGATCGATCATGGCAACCGCGCGCTCGAGGATCCGACGCTGGTCAAGCGGATCGCCGCCGAAGGCCTGACCCTGACGGTCTGCCCGCTGTCCAACTTGCGGCTGTGCGTCATTTCTGAAATCGCGCTCAGTCCGGTGCGGCGAATGCTCGATGCAGGACTAAACGTGACGATCAATTCGGACGATCCGGCATATTTCGGGGGCTATGTGAATGACAATTTTCACGCGGTGGCGCAGGCGCTTGATCTGAGCGCGGCGCAGATTGTCTTACTTGCTCAAAACAGCTTCACCGGATCGTTCCTGTCGCCCGCCGAGCAGGCTCCGCATCTGGCGGCAATCGAACAGGCGCAGCATGGCTGACAAACTCTACCTCACCGCCGACCGGCTGCTCAAAGATTCGTATCGGCTTGCCAATATGGTGATCGACGCAAACTTTCGCCCGACTCACCTGGTCGGCATCTGGCGCGGCGGCGCGCCGGTCGGGATCGCGGTGCAGGAGCTGCTGTCGTACAATGGGATCGAATGCGATCACATCGCGGTGCGCACATCAAGCTATACCGGGATCGACCAGCAGGAAAAACAGGTCCGGGTTTATGCGCTTGGCTACCTCGTCGATACCCTCGGCCCTGACGACCGCTTGCTGGTGATCGACGATGTGTTCGATTCGGGTCGCTCGGTCGAAGCATTCCTGCACGAACTGGCCGGGCGGTGCCGCTACAACATGCCCGAAACGGTCGGCATCGCCACGGTCTATTACAAGCCGGGCCGCAATGTGACCAAGCTCAAGCCCGACTTCTACGTCCACGAGACCGAGGATTGGCTGGTCTTTCCGCACGAGATCTGCGGCCTGACCGAGGACGAGATCCAAGCGCACAAGCAGGGCGCAAAGCTGATTTTGCGGGATTAGGACCATATGCCAGATTCAACATTCCAGCCCTGACCCGCGGCGTGACGGAGATCACGCATCTGACCCAGCTCACCTGATAACAAGCTCTCTCAGGACAACACGAACTGGGAAAGCCAAGTCATGAAACTCTCGTTAGATAATATTGCCAGCCTTGCGTTTGCCGCAACCGGCATCGGCGAAAAGAACACCGTGTCCAGCGGCGCCGATAACGGTGCAAACAATTGCCAAGCCACGCATTGGTGGCGGGTTATGCGCCATAGCACCACTGCGCAGGCGATCAGCAATATTGTCAGCGCACCCTTGGTGAAGTTCGATCCCCCGGCGCCGATAATCTCCGTTGCGGCTGGCTTGGCTTCAACGGGCGCAGCAAACATTGTCGGCCATGCCAACGATGGCCTGCTCGAAACCGGTGCTGGACAAAATGGACCCAGCAACGATACAAATCTCGTTCATCCGTGGAACGAATATGCCTGGGGCTCGGAGTTCGACCGGCTTAAGCCAACGCCGGTAACATTCGTATCGCTATGGGGTTGCCATCCCGGTGCGGGTGCTGACGGGGCAGAGCTGGTCTATGCAATCGCCAAGCGCTGTGGCCGGGCTGTTCGCGCTGGTACTGGTTTCCTTTACTGCAGCAGCGAAAAGATCTGGTGGGAAAACGGTTCGCAGTGGCAAGTTGGTACCCCGACGCACAAGCCAGATCCAATTGCAGCGCCAAGCCCGCATTTTCAGATCGATGGAGTACAGCCGTTGATAAACGGACGCCAAATTGATTTCGACGAAGTCGAAGCGATCGAAATCACGCCGAGTGGCTTCCTCGTCAAGTCGGCCGAATCGTTCCGGATTGAGCGAGAAGAGGCCGCAGGCACGCTTAAGCGACTGTTGCGTTCACCGCCGATCGATCTGGCCGATGTGGCGATCCCGGCATTGGTCACCGCAACCATCGCGATCCACCTCAAGGATGGCAGCGTTAGCAGGTTCAAGGTCTTTAACGACCGTCTGGCGGTGGAGGAAGTGACGGGCACCGGTTACTATATTTCCCCGCTCGCATTGCTTGGTCTCCGCTAGGCCTAGCAGGATGCTGTTTTCGCCAAAACAGTTGGAGCGTCTTTCGCAGGATAGCCGACTCCCCGAAGAATGTCGTGAAGCCCTCGCGCGAGCCGGAATGTCCGGTCTCGCGCGTGGCCACCTGCCAGTTCGCCAAACGGATCCCGCGTCGGTTTACGATTGTGGTGGAGCAGAAGTCCTGCCCGGAACTCTCGTGGACATTCCGGCCAGCAACGATCCTACATGCCTCAGGGCCAGCGAGTTTGCTCGTGGAATGCTCGATTTTATGCGTCAATGCTTTGGACGCGACTCATACGACGACAAACATGCTCCGGTCGTTTCGAGCGTGCATTACAGCAGGATTTTCAGCAACGCCTACTGGAACGGCGAGCAAATGGTTTATGGTGACGGCGATGGATTGATGATCCTTGATTTCACGTTGGCCCCTGAATTCATCGGCCACGAGATATTTCATGCGGTGACTGAACACACTTGCGCGTTGGCCTACGACGGTGAAGCGGGGGCGCTTAATGAAAGCATGTCGGACGTATTTGGGTCGGTGTTCCAGCAATGGCGCAGTGGCGAGACAGTTGATCGTGCCGACTGGAAATTCGGCAATGAGCTGATGGGACCGACTGCGCTGGCCTTGGGCTGGTCGTGCGTGCGCAGCTTGGCAGAGCCAAGTGCGGTATGGAGCATGACCCGGCAGCCAAGTCATTATAGCCATTATGATTCGACGGGCGGTCCACACGACAATAGCGGTATTCCCAACCATGCGTTCTATCTAGCCGCGATGGCAACAGGAGGTGAAAGCTGGAAACAGTTGGCACCCGTTTGGTACGCAAGTTTGCTGGATCGACGCGCGCATCCGCGCCTCAGCTTCCAAGAATTTGCTGCCCTCACAGTCGAACACGCCAAAAAATCGTTTTCCGGCAACGCCGACCTGGCAGCAGCGGTCCGGATCGGCTGGAACCGGGTGGGGGTGATCTGCTAGTCCAGCAACGTCAGGCGGCCTGCTACTTTCCAGAATCCTTGAGCTGTACTTACCAGCCCGTCGCAGCACCGAGCCGCGCAACCACGCGGTCCTTGCCCAGCACCTGCATCATCTCGTGCAAGTCGGGCGTGTTGCGCCGCGCGGCGAGGACTACGCGGATTACTGTAGCGAGATCGCCGAAGTGCCCGCGGTATTGATCCGGGGCGGCCTTGAAGGTCTTGGCATTGGGAGCATAGCCGAAGCTCAGGCCGAGTGCGCGGAGCCCTTCAAGCCACTGATCGCGGTCGAGGGCAGGGTCGTAAGTGGCGGCAACCTTCGCCAGCAAACCCTCAGGCGGGCAAGGCTCGATCGCCGTGAAGGCGGCTTTGGCTTCGTCCACCAGCTCGGCATATCGATTATCGAAGAAATAGCCGATGTCGGCGGGCAGTTGGCTCCACCGCACAATGTCCTTGCGCGGGCGCTCGCCGTGCCGCTCGATGTCGAGGATGGCCTTGGCATAGACCGGATCGGCACCGAACCGCGCGGCGAAATCGGGTGCGTATTTCTCTGCCCAAGCCAGCGCGTGGTCATAGATCGCCACAGCGCTGAGCCGCCCGACCAGTTCGCGCGAAATACTATCGAGCTTGGCCAGATCAAACAGCGCGCCCGAGCGGCTCATGTGCGCCAGTTCGATTTCAAACTGGGTATGCGGCAACTCGGGATGCGCTGCGCGCCACTCTTCAAACCGCCCATCGGCGAGCGTCAGAAGATATTCGATCACCGCATCGAGCGGATAGCCGGTTTCCATGTAATATGACACCGAAGCCTCGGGATCGCTGCGCTTCGACAGCTTGCGGCGCGAGCTGCCATCGAGCTTTTCAATCGGCGAAATATGCGCAAAGCGCGGCGGCTGCCAGCCGAGCAGGGCGAACAGCTGCGCGTGCATCGGATACGAGGCAAGCCATTCGTGGCCGCGCACCACGTCGGTCGTCCGCATAAAGTGATCATCGACGACATGCGCCATATGGTAAGTCGGCATGCCGTCGGACTTCAGCAGCACCACGTCCTGCGTGTTGGGCGGCACGTCCAGCTCGCCCCGGATCGCGTCGAGCAATGTGATCCGCTCGGGCTGGCCATCAGGACTGCGCAGGCGGATCACGAACTGCTTACCGGCCGCGAGCGCTTCGGCAACGTCCGTTTCGGTCTTGGACCGCCAGATCGCCCAGTTGCCGTAATAACCCGGTGGGACTTTGCGCTTGGCTTGGCTGTCGCGCAGCGCCTGCAGTTCATCGGCATCTGCAAAACAAGGATAAGCGTGGCCCGCTTCGAGCAGCACCCGCACGCAGCTTTGATAGATCGGCTTGCGCTCGCTCTGCTGGTATGGGCCGTAATTCCCGATCTCACGATCGACTGCGACTTCGCCTTCGTCGGGGCTCAGCGCGAATGCCTCCAGCGCTGCGATGATCAGCCCGGTCGCGCCTGCCACTTCGCGCTTTTTGTCGGTGTCCTCGATCCGCAAGAAGAACACCCCGCCGCTTTGATGCGCAACCCGGCGTGAGACCAGCGAGGCGTAAAGGCCGCCGATGTGCATCGAGCCGGTCGGGCTGGGGCCGAACCGCGTAACGCTTGCGCCAGCGGGCAGATCGCGCGGCGGGAAGCGGGCTTCGAGTTCCGCCAGCGTAAACTGCGCTTCGGGGATAAAGGTATCGCTTGACATGGAACCGGCGGACTTTCGGGCAAGGGAAGCGGGGCCATACCCGCGCAGGGCAGTGATTGGCAACTGCTGCGCCGCGTTCGTTTCTGCTTGCGCGTGTGCCGGAAACTCGCAATTGCCCGCGGGTTATGACCGATCCCGATCTCCACGTCGCCGCACAGGTTTCCAAGGCCTGGCCGTTCGAAGAAGCCCGCAAGCTGGTGAAGCGCTTTC